>DAHWID010000025.1 GCA_027345405.1 Candidatus Saccharimonadota bacterium | reverse complement strand
CTTGGCCAAATTCGGCTTTCTGCTGCGGCTCAAGTGTCGAAATCCGCGTATACAGTGATCTAAGGACAGATGACCGCAAAATGTCGCGCTTATTTTGCGCCTGATTAAGTTGCTCAAGCAACTGCTCGCGCACCTTAGCAATTTCGGCTGATAGTTCATCATTCATAATTAATCTTTGTATTAAAGTATATCGTAAAAATAACCTTAGCTACTTTGGACTTAAACTTAATCTTAGAGATATACTTAAAAACAGCAATGCCACCCCCTACTGACCTCTTAAGCGAAGCCTACGCCGTACTAGACGCCAATGACCGTTCGGCTTATACCCAGCCTGCCGCCGGACTTTATCCGCATCAATGGCTCTGGGATAGTTGTTTTATCGCGATCGGCTTGAGGCACCGCGATGTGCAACGGGCGATGGTTGAACTAAGCAGTCTATTAAGAGGACAGTGGTCGAACGGCATGTTGCCGAACATTATTTTTTCAAACGATGCATCTTACGCGCGCGACCGCAACGTTTGGCGCAGTTGGGTTAACCCGCATTCACCGGCGGATGTTAGTACTACCGGCATTACCCAGCCGCCGATGCTAGCTGAAGCTGTAGTTAGAGTCGGTGAAAAGTTGCCGCCGATTGAACGACGCAGCTGGTATCGCAAAATGTACCCATCGCTAGTTAATTACCATCGGTGGTTGTATAACGAACGCGATCCACACGGTGAAGGTTTGGTGTTATTGATCCACCCGTGGGAGGTCGGTATGGACAATACACCACCATGGATGGTTGAACTGCACGAACATCAACTGAGTTCATGGATTAGGCTCATTCAAAAAACTCATACTGATAGCATTATTAAGCTGTTCCGGCGTGACACCAGGCAAATACCGGAGAGTCAACGTTTTGATTCAATCGAGGCATTGGCTATGTTCGATATTCTAAGACGTTTGCGACGCAAGATTTATGATATAGACCGGATTTTAGATCATTCATTATTTGCAATAGAAGATGTAGCCTTTAACGCCATTTTAATCCGGAACAATCAGCAGCTTGTTGCAATTGCGCGCTACATAAAAGAACAATTGCCGGATAGTCTAAGCTCATCCATGAATCAAACTAAAGTAGCCTTTGAGCAATTATGGGATCCGTTTTCAGCGAACTATTTTAGTCGCGACTTCATCACCCACCGGCTGCTTAAAGAATCTTCGGTGGCTACAATGCTGGCACTATACGCCGGAACTATACCAGAAGAGCGCGCTCGCTCATTGGTTTCTCAGCTCAAAGACCAACATAGTTTCGGCAGCCATTTTCCGGTCCCGACCGTTCCACTTAATTCGGTCTGGTTTAAACCGGATAACTATTGGCAGGGGCCTACCTGGGTGAATATCAACTGGCTGATCATTGACGGTTTAAAAAGATATGGGTTTATAGAAGAGGCCAAAGAACTGCGGCAGCACACCTTAGAAATGATAACAAGCTTTGGGTGCTTTGAGTACTTTGACCCAAAAGACGGTCACGGCTTAGGTGTCGAAAACTTCTCCTGGAGCGCAGCGTTAGCAATCGATTTGTGCCTAAACCCAATCCTATGATTCGTCATCATTAGATGGTTTATCTATTGCAAATGGTTCAATTGGATGTGCATGACTACCGGTAATTTTTAGAACATCTTTATCCACTTTTGCTAGTTCTTTATGCGCGCTATTGAAGTGCCCAACTGTCGTACCGAGCGAATTACCTAGCTTTATCATCAGATTCTGATAGTTATTGATGTGTCTGCCTAAATCTCCAACCCTGGTCTGAATTTGTTTGGCCTGCTCTTCAATATGTAGCGACCGCAAACCTTGTAGAACGGTCTGCAAATAAGCTAAAAAGCTAGTTGGACTTACGATAATGACGTTTTTATCTCTGAACGCATATTCGATCAAGTCGCGAGCGGCGACGCTACTCGACCCCACTTTATTTATTAATAGGTCGTAATAAATCGCTTCGCTGGGGATGAACATGAATGCGAAATCCATTGTTCCATTATTGGGCCGAATATATTTTGCAGTCTCATCAATTCTTGCTTTTAAATCCAATCGGAATTGCTTCGCATAGACCTCGCGTTGCAGAGGGTTACTTTCTTCTATAAGTCGGTTATAGTTTTCAAGTGAGAACTTGGCATCAACCGGCAGCATTAATCCTCTATCTAACAATATGACTGCATCTGGCATCAATTCGTTGCCGTTATCATCCTTGCCGATCTTTTGTTGAAGTTTATATTGATCCGGCGGTAAAACGTTTTCAAGTACAGTCTGAAGGTAATATTCACCTAATACGCCTCGCTGCTTGGGATTTTGCAATACGTTCTGAAGAGTTTTCAGCTCGTCGGTTATATTGACAACCTGTTTATTGCTTTCTTTAAGCTCGGTCAGACTTTTAGTGACATCTGAAATTAATTTAGCACTTTCACTAAACTGTTTTTGGAGTGAGTTAACCATAAGGGATTGGCTTTTGTCGATTTGGGCATTAAAGGTGTCCTTAAGTTTAGCAATGTCTCCACTTAGCCGGTCAATGTCCGCCTTAATTAAAAGAGAAGATTCCTTGCGACGTCCAGGCGTTAGTAGTAGAACCGCCATCAGGACGACGACAGCCGCCAAAATTATTACAGCTAAAAGCATATACTTAATTATATCTTAGAGAAGGTGGAAATACGGCTTGCCGCTAACACCTTAGATGATAAAATGTATTATGGTGAATAAAGAACACCAGATTAAGTTATGCAACCAGTTTTCAAGCCAGACTGGCAGTCGAAGTACAATCGAACTCCAAGACCGGCAGTCAAGTTAGCAAAGAAGTCACACAAGATGAAGAAGATAGCTTTATTAGTATTAGTGATAGCTGTTGCCAGCGCAGCCTACTATGGCGTTAAACAAAATAGTCAAACCCTAGCCGCTAAGACAGACCCCAAACCAGCTGTAGTAGCCGCTAGTAGCCCTATCAAGACGCCCCAGCCTGCGCCGATACCTGACGCCTGTAGCAATAACACGCTTAATAAACTAATTATTGTCAGCATCAACTACCAACGAATGTGGGCTTGTACATATTCTCAGGTTGCACTAACTTCGCTTATAACAACCGGGTATACCGGTAACCCGGCAGATATTACTCCTACCGGACATTACCAAATATATACAAAGGAAACCAACGTAACGCTAAAGGGTACCGACGGGGTCACAAGCTGGGATGATCCAGTTTCGTATTGGATGCCATTTTTATTCAATCAGTACGGCGCCTACGGTTTCCATGATGCATCCTGGGAAACTCCATCCCAGTTCGGCCACATACCAATCACCTCGACCCAGGCTTCCCACGGATGTGTGCAGATGCCTCTCGCGGCAGCTAAATGGTTATACGATTGGGCGCCAGTTGGCACTAACATTACAATTCAAGATCCGGCTTAAGACCAACTAAAAGACCCGGGGGTTTTATACCCGGGTCGATTAGGAAGCCTCACACTTCCTAATGTAAGGATAAGCCTAACATCCGCTTAATTGCAATAGCTAATCTATTAAATTGTTGTGGATACTTATTTGGACAAGTAGGAGCTACCCTTTAAGCTAGCTCGCCAGAGTCTAATATCTTCCGGAGCTTCTTTTATCCCGATCCGTCTACTCCAATTGATATCGCTATTAGCTAAAACCGGATTTAACTTAAGCTCAAGCGGAGCAATAGCAAGATTATGGCCATTAAACTGCTTGTTAATCGCTAGCGCTTGAGTGAGTTTTGCCGGACCGTTTAATAATTGGCGGGGGTCACTAATATTCCGGTTTAAATACATTATGTTTTGCCCAGCAACAGGTTCAAGTGCTCGTATCAAAACCGCTGCTCCATATCCGCTTGGTCCAACTACCACATTCATGCAGTAATGCATGCCATAGGTAAAGTAAACATATAACCGTCCGGCCGGTCCAAACATCACGCTGTTTCTAGGAGTTTCACCACGGTAACTATGACTAGCCGGATCTCCTTGATCGTAAGCTTCGGTTTCTACTATCCGACCAATCAACTGTTGATTAGCAATAGTTCGAACGATTTCGCACCCGATTAATCTGGCCGCAGCTTCAGTTGCGCTCATTGCCGAAAACTCATTTTCTAAACTTAAATCGCTCATTATTTAGAATCAAGTATATAAAGGTATACTTAATCTAGCTATGGAGCAAGAACTAGTCCCGCTAGCCGAAAGGCTGCGTCCAGATAAGCTTTCAGAAGTAATTGGTCAGGAGCAACTAACCGGTAAAGGGAAATTGCTTGAGCAACTAGTTGCGAGTAAAAGACCGCTTAGCCTAATTTTCTGGGGCCCGCCGGGCAGCGGTAAAACAACCCTGGCGAGGATAATCGCTCGGGCAACCAACGCTGATTTTGTAGAACTATCTGCCGTGACCGCGAGCAAAAAGGACGTGCTAAACGTTATCGAGCGTGCAAAAATAAACCTCAAGCAAAATCATCAAACCATTTTATTTATTGATGAAATTCATCGCTTCAACAAGGCTCAACAAGATGCTTTTTTGCCATATGTTGAGAATGGAACTATATCTTTAATCGGTGCTACCACCGAGAACCCAAGTTTCGAGGTTATATCTCCACTTCTTTCTCGCAGCCGAGTGGTAGTACTTGAGCCATTATCTGAAAAGAGCATTATAAAAATATTAACGACGGCCATCAAGTCACTTAAGCTTAAAGATAATATCTTAGGACCATCGTCTATAAACCTGATCGCGCAACTGTCCGGAGGCGATGCTAGAAGTGCCTTAAATTTACTTGAGCTTAGTCTTGAAATGAGAGGCGATAGACCAATCAGCACCCAAGTTGTTTTAAATGCTGCCCAAAAGCGAGTACCGCTGCATGATAAAGCCGGTGAAAGCCACTACAACCTAATCAGCGCATTTATTAAAAGCTTGAGGGGTAGTGATGCTAATGCCGCCTTTTATTATCTAGCGCGCCTGCTAAACTCAGGTGACGATCCCAAGTTCATAGCTAGACGCATGATCATTTTTGCTAGCGAAGACATTGGTTTGGCGGCGCCAGCCGCACTTAATCTGGCAGTTTCAACTTTTTTGGCAGTTGAGAGAGTTGGTCTACCCGAGGCCAACTATAACCTGTTTCATTGTGCGGCAGTATTAGCTAAAGCACCTAAATCACGCGCGGTCGCTTCAGCAATGCAGAAAGCCCTACAAGTTGCCGAATCACATCCTAACGATTCAATACCATTACACCTTCGAAATGCTCCAACTAAATTAATGCGTGATTTAGGCTATAACAAAGGTTACAAATGGGAAGCTGGCTATAAAGACACGCGCGGTTTCATGCCCGAAGAACTTAAAGATATAAACTTTTTCGATTAAGAATTTAGTTTATCTGCTCGATAAATTTAGAAGCTTCGTTCCTAAGGCGAACTATCCAACATGATTGGATAGAAACGCCAGTGTTTTTTGCCAGGCATCGGTAGCCGCTTCTTGATTGTACGAAAATGGATTAGAATCGTTAAAAAAAGCATGCCCAGTACCGCCATATACTTCAGCCGTAAAGTCGACTTCAGCTTCGTGCATACGATTTTTCAGTTCAGGTAAGCTGCCCATCAGTGCTTCGTCTTTCTCTCCGTAAAACGCTAGAATTGGACAACTTATCTGCCTTAACTCTTCAACCGAATGATCGCAGTGGCCGTAATAAGGTACTGCAGCTGCAAGCCTAGGTTCATCAACTGCTAGGTTGTAGCTATATGTACCACCAAAACAATAACCAACTACCGCTATTTTACCTTTACTGTCTGTCTCATTCAGCAGGGCGGCGAATACCTTCTTGAGTGACTCCGTAGTTTTTTGTCCAAACTCAGGTGATTGAATTGGTGCCATGATTTCTCGTAATTTTGGTTGTACAGCAGTTCTCTTTTCCGGATCAAAAAGATCTTTTTGCAATTCAGGGGTAATCTTTTCTTCAATGCCCGTGTCTTTGAGCAAGTCTGGCGCATACACCATATACCCTTCCTTAGCAAACCTGTCCGCTACTTCTTTTATATGATCAACCAACCCCCATACCTCGTGAATAACAATAATGCCTCCACGGCTTTCAAAACTAGGTCGCGCAACATAGACAGGTGTATCCCCTACTATTATTTCTGCAGACATTATCCCTCCTTAGCTGATTATTAATAGGTAATCGACCTAGTTAGTATACAACTCCCTAATGTCGCAATTCATGTAAGATCTGTTACTGACCTGGATAAAAATACAATTTTTAGGGTATAATCTTGCAGGTTATTGGGGATTGGCCAAGCGGTAAGGCACTGGGTTCTGGTCCCAGGATCGGGGGTTCGAATCCCTCATCCCCAGCCATGGTAAATTCGAATATAAGTGAGAACTGTCAGATCGGGAATTGTTGTTATTGACGGTAAAGAATACTCCGCCAAGGCTGCATTGCCAGAAGA
>DAHWID010000024.1:6457-6692 GCA_027345405.1 Candidatus Saccharimonadota bacterium | reverse complement strand
GATACTCCGGTAGGACGGATTATAAATACCGGTGACTGGCGGCTTGATCCTGAACCTCTAGACGAAAAGCCTACTGATGCAGCGAGATTACGGCAGCTAGGCGATGAAGGGGTTCTGTTACTTATGAGCGACAGCTGTAATACGCCACTTCCCGGAAGAACACCTACTGAACATACACTTCAGCAAAGCTTTCATGACATTATCGGGCATGCTGAGGGTAGGGTATTTGTGGCGA
>DAHWID010000024.1:0-6447 GCA_027345405.1 Candidatus Saccharimonadota bacterium | reverse complement strand
TTTTTTCATCAAACATGAACCGGGTACAAATGATCGTAAACTCCGCGGCAGCGAGTGGACGACGGGTAGCGCTTGATGGACGGAGTATGATTGCTTACGCCGAAATCGCGGTTCGGCAGGGGATTTTAAAAATACCAAAAGGAACAGTTTTACCGATGCGAGAGATGCCTAATATCCCTGATCGCCAGGTGCTGGTTATATGTACTGGCGGACAAGGTGAGCCAGGCGCTGCTTTACAGCGGATGGCGGAAGGTCAGCATAAACATATCAAGCTCAAAGAAGGCGACACTGTCGTTGTAAGCTCAACCCCTATTCCAGGCAATGAAGTACGTTACGAAGAGATAGGAAATTTGCTAGTTAAACGGGGTGTGATCCTCTACCGACATCCTACCCACGAAGTAGATAACGTCGGACCGCTTCATGTTTCCGGACACGCCCGGCGCGATGAGTATCGCGAAATGCTGCACATTGTCCGGCCTAAGTTCTTTCTGCCAATATATGCCGGCGCGTTAAACCGTAAATACTATGCCGAAATGGCAGTAGAAGAGGGTTGGCGTCGGGAGAATATAATTATGGCAGATAATGGTGATTCGTTTTACTTTTCGAACGATTCGTGGAGTCCTGCTCCGGCAGTTCCTGCTGGTAGTTTGCTAGTTGATCAAACTGGTGCAATTGTCAGCAACGTAGTTGTTAAGGATAGGGTTCTGTTAAGCGAAGAAGGATTAGTAGCAGTAATTTTGACCATCGATCGTAAAACCGGAAACTTATTAACTTCTCCGGACATCATTAGTCGAGGCTTCATTTACATGCGCGACAAAGAAGAGATCATCAACGGGTTAAGGCAAGAACTTAAACGTGCGGTAGTGCAGCGCTTCAAGCGGATTGATTTAGATAGGTTTAAGGCTGAGCTGAAAGATCATGTCACGCACTATTTATTTGAACAAACCCAACTATCCCCGATAGTCATTCCGGTAGTAAATGTAATTTCGGGTAAGGTGGGAGATGCCAAAACTGTGCATCAAATTAGGACAAAAAGTGATGAAGTGCTGGCTGCTGAACAGCAACGTCGTTTTCAAGAGATGAGAGCGCGTTTATTAGGTCAAGACCAACCTGACTAGTGCCTCTTAAATTCGCGTTTTTGGGTGTATAATTATCTAAATGCCCAAAAAGAAAAAAAACAACCGTTCTAAGAAGGGCGCAGCCAAGGCCAAACCAATTAAAACCAGTAATGGCTTCGGGCTCTATGCATTAGCCGTAATTCTGTTGATTATTGCGGTATTCATGCTGATTGGCGCTTTTAATACCGGCGGCAAACTTCCAATTACGCTGTACCACGGTTTTTATTGGTTATTTGGATGGGCAGCAATTACTGTTCCGATAGCTATGGTTATAGGAAGTGTGCTCATATTTATGGGGGAAGAGCATGAATTACCGCGAAACAAGCTGATTAGTCTAGTAGTGGCCATAATTGCGCTGAGTGGGCTAGGCTATGTAAGCTTTGCGAACAAAAGTTCATCCGGAATTTGGAGCGGTGGTCATGGCGGTCATGTCGGTAGTGTTATCGGTGGCGCGATACTATCGGCGCTGGATAAAATTCCCGCGGCAGTGGTCTTCTTCTTTATTACCTTGCTTGCTGTTTTATACGCGCTTGGTTTCACTGCAAAGGATCTGCTCAAACTATTTAAGAAACGGCCTAAGGCAGATAGCGACACCGATTTAGCTGAACTTAAAGCTAAAGCTGAGAGCACCTTTAAACTAAACGAAGGCGTTCCAATTGAGCATCACTCATTAGGTGAGGCTCCGCTAAGTGAACCGGTGCGTACGAATAACTTTAAAAACACGGCACTTAAGTTAGGCAAAGAGGAGAATCATGAAGCGCTGACAACCATGAGTGATCCCGATTGGAAATTTCCGCCGATTAACTTGCTTAACCAAAAGCAAGATAAAGCTGATCCGGGAGATGTCAATGCTAATGCTCGAATTATTCACGATACATTGGCTAACTTCAATATTGATGTGCAAATGGAGGGAGCGAATATTGGACCACGCGTAACCCAGTATTCATTGCGTCCGCCGAGCTCCACTAAATTAACTAAAATTACTGCGCTTGAGAGCAACCTGTCTCTTGATCTTGCGGCGCATTCGATTCGAATTGAAGCACCGATTCCAGGCAAGCGGGCTGTTGGTATCGAGGTGCCTAATGTGAAGCCGGCGATTGTGCGCATTAGTTCGATTCTGGAATCACCTGAATGGAGCTCTCTTGACAGCAGTTTGGGATTCGTGATCGGTAAAGATATTGCCGGCAAATCGGTGGTGGCTGATCTTAAAAGGATGCCACATATGCTAATAGCTGGGCAAACTGGATCTGGTAAATCGGTCATGATTAACACTTTTATTACTAGTTTGCTGTACCGGAATACACCTGCTGACCTTAAACTGATACTGGTTGATCCTAAGCAAGTTGAACTGGCTCTTTATAACGATATTTCGTATTTGCTCACACCTGTGATTAATGAACCTGAGAAGTGTATTAGTGCACTTAAATGGGCAGTGGCTGAAATGGAACGCCGGCTCAGAACGATGGCCGAAGTAGGCAAGCGGGATATTGAGCAATACAATCTGCTTAAAACAGAAGAGGGCATGCCCTATATAGTAATTGTAATTGATGAACTGGCGGATCTTATGATGATGGCGGCTAGGGATGTGGAAGCTTTGATTGTGCGCTTAGCCCAGAAATCACGCGCGGCCGGCATTCACCTGGTAATTGCCACTCAGCGGCCGTCAGTTGATGTTATTACCGGGCTGATTAAGGCTAATGTGCCAACCCGAATTGCTTTTACTGTTAACAGCCAAGTCGACAGCCGGACTATTATTGATCAGTCAGGGGCCGAGAAGCTTCTTGGCAGTGGCGATATGTTGTTTTTGACTTCAGAAATGCCTAAACCTAAGCGTGTGCAGGCTGCGCTAATTGAAGAAAATGAGACCAAGAAGGTTGTTGACTTTATCCGCGAACAAAGACCACCCCAATATGACGATGAAGTTGTCAGCCAGCCAGTCCAACTTTCAGGTAGAGGTGGGGTAGTATCTGAATTTGGTTCAAGCAACGATATTGATGATGACATGTGGCATGATGCAGTTCATGTGGTCCTCGAGAACCGCAAAGCATCAACTAGCCTGTTGCAGCGACGATTAAGGATTGGTTATGGCCGAGCAGCTCGTTTAATCGAAAATATGGAAGATCAGGGTATTGTCGGACCCGCGGACGGATCCCGCCCGCGCGAAGTGCTGGTAAGCTCGATGGATGAAGTATTCGGTAACAGTGATAATTCAGTAGTGTCTAATGATGAGTCGGACGAAGAGACTTATCTTAACAGCTAGTACCGTTTTAACCTGTTACTTATGTGTCTGAGTGCCGCGCTTGACATTAACAGAGGTAGGCTTGTATAGTTAAGGCTTGTCAATAAACTTCAGTTTATGGCTTCTAAATGCGCATAAGCTGTCCGTAGTTAGCTACGGTAACCAAGAGAAGGATTAAACATATGACACAATATGAGGTGGCAGTGCTCTATCATCCGTCGCTCGAAGTTGATTTGAGCAAAGCTGAAGACCGGGTGCTTAAAATTTTTACAGATAATGGCGGTAAGCTTATTAAGACGGATAACTGGGGTAAGCGTAAACTAGCATACCCAATTAAGAAAAACGAGCATGCCATATATGTGTTCTATACAGTTGAAATGCCGGGCAGCGCTATTGCTAAAGTTGAGTCCACGTTAAATATCACAGATGAAGTAATCCGGTTTTTAATTATAAAACTGGATCTTAAGGCCAAGGCTAAGGCTGAAGCCGCGAAACAGCTAAAAGCGGAACAGGCAGCCCGACGCGGCGAAGATAACGAAGAGGAGAGTGAAGAAAATTAAACTTTTCTGATATAGCGCTTGACGTTATAACCTGTGCAAGTTAGGGTAAGGAAAGTAGGAGGACATTATGGCACGTAGCGTAAACCAAGTGATGCTGATGGGTAATTTAACCCGGGATCCGGAATTGAGACAAACACCGAACGGACAAAATGTCTGTGGCTTCTCTATAGCCCTTAACCGTAGTTATAAGGATGCTAATGATGAATGGCAGGAGGCAACTGATTATATAGATATTGTGGCTTGGGGAGTTTTGGCTGAAAGGGTCGCTCAATACTTAAGCAAAGGACGTCGGGTTTTAGTGCAGGGCCGGCTACAAAGTCGTAGTTGGGAACAGGACGGAGCGAAGCGCAGTAAAGTAGAAGTTCTGGCAAATGACGTGACGTTTCTTGATGGGCGCAATAGCGACGACTCCTCTAGCTCTAGTCAGGAACCAGAAGAAGTCAAATCGACCAAACAAGGTAAAAAGAAGGAAAAGGATGTTGTTATTGAAGACGTAGGTGATGAGCCGATAAATCTTGACGACATTCCATTTTAACAAGGAGAAATAGATGGCGAAGATATTCAAATATAGAACTGACGTAGCATATTTCGACTACAAAGATTTTAAGACATTGCAACGCTATGTTAATACATATGGGCAGATTGAAACCCGTAAAAAGACTGGCTTAAGTGAAACGCAACAACGACGGCTCGCGACCGCTATTAAACGCGCCCGCCATATTGCGCTTTTACCATTTGTTGCTAACAACTAACTTTAACGGCTGATGTTAAATATTACCGATCTTAAAAAAGGTACGGTTTTCGTTCAAAATAACGAACCATTTAAAGTTGTTGAATACAGTCAGAAAGTTATGGGTCGGGGTGGTTCAATCGTTAGCGTCAAGATTAAATCTTTAGTTAACGGTAAGGTATTAGAACGTACTTTTAAAGGTAACGAACAGGTGGAAAGCGCGGATGTATCTAGCCGCAGCGTTCAATATCTCTATAACGATGGCGATAAATATTTTTTTATGGATCACGCCACCTTTGAACAATTTGAAGTTCCAGTCGACTTGGTTGCTGATGCAGTAGGCTATATCAAAGAAGGCGATAATGTGCAGCTACTTTTTTTTAAAGCTCAGCCGATCAGCCTGGACTTGCCTAAAAATGTAGCTCTAAGAGTAAGCTATGCTGAATCGGCGGTTAAAGGGGATACTTCTACAGCCGTTACTAAGGACGCTGAGCTTGAAACAGGCCTAAGAATTAAGGTTCCTGCCTTTATAAAGACTGGCGATGTAGTTTCGGTCGACACAGCAACTGGCGATTATCGTGAACGAGTCAAGAGTTAAATACCCTAGCCGGTATATTATTAGTTAATGACACTTAGGAAGAATCCATTTGATTTCGAAAAAAATGTTTATGCCAGTCGTGCGGCGCTAAAACTTGATTCAGTTGCTCAAAAGCTGGATCTACACTTTAAAGGTAAAATCGTGCTTGATGTTGGTTCAAGTAGCGGCGGTTTCAGCGATTATGCCTTAAAAAAAGGAGCCGCTAAAGTTATTGCTGTAGATAAAGGGACAGACCAGATGAACCCTAAAGTTAGGTTTGATTCAAGGCTTGAACTTCATGAAAAAACTGACATCCGGGAGTTCAAACCGTTAGTACGACTAGATATCCTCCTAATTGACGTTTCTTTTGTGTCTCTAAGAGACATCTTGCCAAGCTTGTTGCGAAACGCAATTACCAAAAATACGCAAGTGATTGCCATGGCTAAGCCGCAATTTGAAACCAAAGATGATAAGCTTAAAAACCACGGGGTGATTAAGAACGAACGCATGCGGCGAGAACTTTTATCTGGACTTGAAGCTTGGCTTAAGCAGTATTTTGTGATTATTGATAAAGCTGATTCTAAAGTTAGCGGCAGCAAAGGCAATCGAGAACGGTTCTATAAACTTAAGCCCATTGCTTGAGCTTATGCCGTTATAGGGTTAAACTCTGCATCAGGTATGTATTTTGCTTCACGAGTTCAAGCAGGGCGCATGTTAGGGTCAATGATGGCCGCGAAATATCGCTATGAAAACTGTGCTGTAGTTGGACTTGATGATGGTGGAGTAATTGTCGGTTCGCAAATTGCTGTTCAGTTGCACTGTATAATTACCCTCTTGCAAATGAAGGAAATTACATTGCCACGGGAGCCGAAAGCTATCGCCGGCCTAACTGCCGACGGCGAAATGGCTTTCAATCACGACTATTCCGAGGGTGAGATTGATGAGATGGTAGGTGAATACCATAACTATATTGAAGAGTCACGGCTAGTAAAATTTCATGAGATTAATCAACTAGTGGGTGGTAGCGGATTGATCAACCGGCAGGTTCTGAGACATATGAATGTGATACTGGTATCGGACGGTCTTGAATCAACCATGAAACTTGATTTAGCAGAAGAGTATTTAAAGCCGATTGAGATCGAGAGTTTGGTTATTGCCGTGCCGGTAGCTAGTGTGCCGGCTATTGATAAAATCCACGTATTAGCCGATGCCGTCTATTGTCT
>DAHWID010000023.1 GCA_027345405.1 Candidatus Saccharimonadota bacterium | reverse complement strand
AGCTACCTTAAGAAGCCGTTTTTTAGCGTAACTAGCGCTACTTCTGATACTGTTTCGGGTGTTCCGTCAGAAAAACTTAACGTATTAATGAATGACAATGAGGCGGCTTCTTATCTAAACGGTTTATCGAACCTTCAGGCAGCGAAACAGTATGCTAGTTGCACTGGTAGTCATAAAAACTTTAATACTAAAATATTAGCCAATAACCAGAGCATTCCTTTCACGATCTGGATCAACAAGTCAAATCACCTGATCAATAAGTTACAAATCACTATCAGCGGGGCTTTGGCTAAGACCGCCGGTTTTGCTGGTACGATTACAACCACCATAAACTATGCTCCGGTGACGGTTAAGGCGCCGGCTCAGGCAGTTTCGTTTATGCAACTCTTGCTTCAAATGGAGAGTCAGTTGAAATCTAACCCTAAGCTGCAGAGTTTGTCGCCTGTACTCAATGGATTAAACAGTTTAGTACCGCAAAAACCTTAACTGGCACTCTTGACAGTAGAGTGCCAGAAGCTTAATATATGAAGTAGTTTTGGCACTCTTAATGAATAGTTGCCAATGAAAGGATAAACTATAGCTTATGGCAAAAATAATTGGAATCGATCTAGGTACAACAAATTCAGCAATGGCTGTAATGCAGGCCGGCAAACCGGAGATAATTGCAAATAGTGAAGGAAATCGCACTACTCCTTCTGTAGTGGCGGTGAACAAGAATAATGAGCGTTTGGTCGGTCAGGTTGCCCGGCGCCAACAAGTAACCAACTCTAAAAATACTATTTATGAAGTTAAGCGTCTGATCGGGCGTAATTATGATGACCCTGAAGTCCAGCGCGACATTAAGTTAATGGGATACGAGATTAAAAAGAGTGGCAACAGTGTAAAAGTTGTCATGGCAGGTAAAGAATATTCACCGGAAGAAATATCGGCGATGATTTTATCTAAACTTAAAGTTGATGCTGAAGCTTTTTTGGGCGACAAGGTTACAGAGGCTGTTATTACAGTTCCAGCCTACTTTGACGACAGCCAACGTCAGGCTACTAAAGATGCCGGTAAAATTGCCGGGCTAGAAGTAAAGCGGATTATTAACGAACCAACGGCCGCTGCGCTTGCCTATGGTTTGGATAAAAAAGGTAAGCAGGATGAAAAGATTGCAGTCTACGATTTAGGTGGCGGAACCTTTGATATCTCTATTCTTGAACTTGGCGAAGGGGTGTTTGAAGTGAAAAGCACGAACGGAGACACCCACCTAGGTGGCGCTGATTTTGACCGGGAGATTATTAATTATTTTGTCGCTGAATTTAAAAAAGAGAGCGGTATTGATATAAGTGACGACAAAGCTGCAATGCAGCGTCTACGCGATGAAGCCGAAAAAGCCAAAATAGAGTTATCCTCTTCTCAGGAAGTAGATGTCAACTTGCCTTTCTTAACCGCTGATGCTGAAGGACCCAAGCATTTTGAACACAAGTTGACGCGCGCCAAGCTTGAGAGTTTGGTGGGTGATTTAATTAACAAAACGGCTGAACCTTGCAAAAAGGCTCTGACTGATGCCGGGCTTAAAGCCAGTGAAATAGATGCCGTAGTGCTAGTTGGTGGTATGACCCGTATGCCGGCAGTTCAGGAAAAGGTAAAAGATATCTTTGGTAAAGATCCTATGAAAGGGGTCAATCCCGATGAAGTGGTTGCAATTGGTGCTGCAATCCAAGCTGGAGTACTTCAAGGTGAAGTCAAAGATGTGCTCTTACTTGATGTCACACCACTATCTCTAGGTATTGAAACTATGGGTGGCGTAATGACTAAATTAATTGAGCGCAATACCACTATTCCGACATCTAAAAGCGAAGTTTTCTCAACTGCTGCAGATAACCAACCGCAAGTTGAAATTCATGTATTGCAGGGTGAGCGTGATATGGTCGATGGCAATAAAAGCCTGGGTCGGTTCATACTAGACGGTATTCCGCCTGCACCAAGGGGTGTTCCACAGATTGAAGTTACATTTAACATTGATGCTAATGGGATATTAAATGTGACAGCTAAGGATAAGGGAACCGGTAAAGAGCAGAGTATCACTATTAGCGGCTCTGGTAATTTAGATAAAATCGAAGTCGAGCGGATGGCTAAAGAAGCCGAGACACACGCCGAGGAAGATCGTGAGCGCAAGTCGGCCGTTGAGGCTCGTAATATGCTTGATGGTGCGGTTTATCAAGCTGAAAAAATGCTCAGTGACTATAAAGACAAGCTTGAAGAAGCCGACACTAAAAAAATTAATGAGGCAATAGAAGAAGCTAAAAAAACCATTCAGGACGATAAAGCCACTAAAGATACACTCGAAGCTGCAGCTAAGAAATTAACCGAAACGATCATGCCAATTGGGGCTAAGATGTACGAAGCGCAAAACCAAAACCAAAGCAGCGAAAGCAAAGATGAATCGAAAACTGAGAGTCAGCCTATAGAGGGTGAGGTGATTGACGAGGATAAAGGCCAAGACAAGTCTAAAAATTAAACATCTTTTACCGCTTCTTTTTGCCACAGATAGGTTAAAGTAAGGTAGGCTATTTAAGAATATGGCACAGCGAGATTACTACGAAATACTGGGAGTGGGAAAAAATGCCTCGGCTGACGAGATCAAAAAAGCCTATCGCCGTGCAGCTATTGAGTCACATCCGGATCGCGGCGGTGACGAGGCCAAGTTTAAAGAAGTAAACGAAGCCTATGAAGTCCTCAAAGATCCGGCAAAACGACAGCGTTATGATCAATTCGGTCACGCTGGGGTAAGTGGCAGCAGCGAAAGCAATGGTTATAATGGCTTTCCAGGATTTGATTTTGGCTCGGCACAAAACATTAATTTTGACTTTGGCGATTTAGGCCTCGGCGATATTTTTTCCAGCTTCTTTGGTGGTAGCAGCGCGGGCGGTGCTAAGCGGCAACCAGCACGCGGTCAAGATGTAGAAACGAAGGTCGAGATTAGCTTCAAGGATGCCGTCTTTGGCACTGAAGTCGAGCTTAATTTAAATATGGCAGATGTTTGTCCGCATTGTAATGGCACAACTGCTGAACCGGGTTATGGCATGAAGAAATGTGATACTTGTGGCGGCAGCGGTCAAGTTGTCAGAGTAATGCGCACTGTGTTTGGAAACATCCAACAGGCCAGCGTTTGTCCTACTTGTGGCGGCAGCGGTCAAGTGCCGGAGAAGGTTTGTAGCGTATGCCACGGTAAGGGCACAATTAACGAGAAACAAAAAATTAACCTTAAGATTCCGGCCGGGGTTGATGACGGAGCGATAATTCGCTTACGTGAACACGGTGAGGCAACTGCTGGCGGTAAGAAGGGCGATCTTTATGTTAATATCCGCGTTAAACCGGACAAACGGTTCACTCGCGAAGGAGATTTAATTTTAAGCGATGAGCATGTTGATATGGTAACGGCGACTTTAGGTGGTGAAATAGAAGTGGCAACCGTTGATGGACCGATAGTGATGAAAATACCACCTGGTACCCAGAGTCACAGTGATTTTAAGCTATCCGGTCACGGCGTACCACATTTACGTGGCGGTATGCGTGGAGCACATATCGTGACAGTAATTGTTGACACTCCTACCAGACTGACTAAACAACAGCAAGATCTTCTAAAGGAATTTGCTGAAGTCAGTGACACAAGGGATAAGAAAGGCTTTTGGCGTTAGACGCAACAAGGGTAAAATAAGACTTATGAAACGGCTAAGTGCCGATGATAACGGCTTTATCCCACTGCTTATCACCATCCTGATAATTGTAGCGGTTATTATTTATATAGCTTATCTGCGAGTACATCACCATTCAGTTAAGTAACTAATATTTTCTAATATATGCATTATCACTTACCGACAATCGGTCCCATCGAATCAGTGGATCTGCCGGAGCTTGGTATCAATAACGTTCTTGCCAAAATCGATACTGGAGCAGATAGTTCGACTATTTGGGCCAGTAATATTAGCGAAAGTAACGGAGAACTGACCTATACACTTTTTGGTCCAGCTTCGTCTTATTACACAGGCCAAAAGATCCGTACCAAAAAATATTCGCAAGTTATTATTAAGAATTCATTCGGTCAAAAAGAACGCCGATATAGAGTTACTCTTAAACTTAACATTGCCAAGTCTACGATAATTTCCAAGGTGACCCTCGCCAACCGGGACAATAATCGTTTTCCAATTCTGATTGGTAAGCGCACACTGAAAGGAAAGTTTATCGTTGATGTAACTAAACCGCAGCTAACTTTAGATAGTCACAAGGTTTTAATGTTAGTGACCAAAAAAGGAGAAAATAACAAAAACTACGTAAAGAGGCTTCAGCTTGAAGACATCGATATTGACTATTCAGCCTATTCGGATCTAGTGTTTAGTATCGACCATGAATCTTCTCGCATAACCATACGTCCTAGTGGTTGTGATGTTTCGGACTATGGCCTGGTTTACTTTAGAACAAGTTTAGTCGCGGGTCACTCAAATATTGCTGCGGCAATTGCCCGCTATCTAGATGCTAGACAAGTCGATTTTATAGACCGGGTAGTAAACCAAAGTCCAAATCCGGATAAAGTTTACCAAGCAGTGATTTTTGCTGACAATAACATACCAATACCAAAAACCATCTTTATGCTGCCAAATCTGATGAAGGATTCGTATGAGTATTTGGTGGCGGAAATTGGCTTGCCTTTTATTTTGAAGGATACCAAAGGCAGAAAAGGCGACCTTAATTATTTAGTCGATTCCAAATCAGGTTTTGACCGCGCGTTGCACGAAGCTATTGAACTAGAGATCTGGTTAATAGCCCAGCAATACATTCCTAACGACTGCGATTACCGTTTGCTAACGCTTGGCGGCAGAGTTGCACTGGCCATTAAACGCAGCCGGGTCGCGTCTGACACGCATCTCAATAATGTATCCAAGGGAGCCAGAGTCGAGTTAGTTGATCTAAACAGCTTTCCCACGGCTTTAATAAAACAGGCAGAGATGGCGGCCAGGTTATGCCAATTCCAAATTGCTGGTGTGGATATGATACAAGACAAAGTTTCTAAACTATGGTATTGTCTGGAGGTTAACAAGGCGCCACAGATATATACGGGCTCTTTCATCGAAGAAAAGGAGCTTGCTGTAGCTAAATATTTAAAGAAGCGTCTTGGTTAGTTAAATAAAACCTAACGAGGTTTAAATTAATGAATATTGCAATTCTTTCCAAAGGTTCTAAAAATTATTCAACACTGCGTTTATTCGAGGAAGCTAAAGCACACGGTCATAACGTACGAGTGATTAACTATGCCAAGTGTTTCGTAACTCTGGAACAAAATAATCCAGTTGTTAATTATAAGGGAGAGGTAGTTTCTGGAGTAGATGCAATTATACCGAGGATTTCGTCCCGTTTGACGAACTACGGCGCATCGATTGTCAGACAATTTGAAATGCAGAATGTCTTCACTACAACCAGCTCTATATCTATAGTGCGGGCCCGCGATAAATTACGCAGCATGCAATTGTTGTCTAAGTCTGGGGTCGGCATACCTAAGACCGTGTTCGCACGCGAAACAGCCGATTATGAAGGTGTTTTGGAGCAGGTCGGCGGGGCGCCGGTGATTATAAAGGTTGCTCGTGGTACTCATGGTACCGGCGTAGTGCTGGCCGAAACGCGTAAAGCTGCTTTGGCGGTGATGCAGGCATTTAATGTTGAGGGGGTAAACTTTTTGGTCCAGGAATATATATCTGAAAGTCAAGGAGAGGACATTCGGGCATTTGTTGTCAACGGCCAGGTAATTGCGAGTATGCTTAGAAAAAGTAAAGATGAAGATTTCCGATCCAATTTGCACCAAGGAGGGGTTGGAATACCGGTTAAGTTAACCGATATTGAGCGGAAGACAGCGCAAAAGGCTGCTAAGGCAATGGGGTTATCGGTTGCTGGAGTCGACATGCTTCGTTCTGAACGTGGCCCACTAGTGTTGGAAGTCAATGCGAGTCCCGGTTTTGGAATCGAACAAGTCACTGGCCGTAATGTAGCGGCCAGCATTATTGAGTATACGGAACATTCAGCTAAAACTGGTCGGCGCAAAGATAAGGTCGGCGCCTGAAGATGCTCATGCTATAGTAAGCATGTGGCTAGCGCCGACATATATTTAGCTTTAATTACTCTTGGCCCAGTTATAATAATTTATTTCCTGAGCGTTAATGGTGCGATGATGTTTTTAAGTTTGTGCTTGGGTTATGTGCTTTATGCATTTGATTCGCATAATGCTATGAGCGTGGCGCAATCCTTAAATGTTCATCATCTGTCAACTCACCTCAAGCCCTCGGATATATTAATTAACTTAATCTTATTGTTGGGCCCGGCCGCCATTACCTTGGTTACACAAATACATTCCATGCATGGCAGTAAAAAGCTACTAAATCTACTGCCAGCTATCTTTTGCGGTTTATTTGTTGCCCTTCTGATAGTACCGGCATTACCAGTTTCTTTGGCTGAGTCAATCGCAAAAACCGCTTACTGGGGGAAACTTGTTCACTACCAGGCCGAAATTGTTGGGTTCGGTGCAGCAGTCGCCATCCTTTTCTTTTTTATGGGGTTTAATCACTCTAACGCCAAGAAGCATGCTCATAAAACCAGCGCTTAGGCAATTAGTGGATTATATGTCTTAGATGAAGGTAGCTTGGGTGATGGAACATGGAGGTCGCTTTTGATCTCAAGTGCTGTAACTCCAATAGCTATCGCCACGGCGGTGAGGCTTAACATGTCTAGAGGCGCTATTGTCACCGTAAAGACAGCGTATGCCACCCATGCAACTACGCCTAAAGACATGATACCGGCCAGCAAGCGGAAAATGATGTTCCTGGGCGGATGCGTTACTAACTGGACAAATAATATAGACGCTAGAGCTTCTCGTAGATACTCATAGCTACTGCTATTACTGGCAAGCATAAATATTGGGTCATGTGGCATAAAAGCAGTGCCAATCGCTAGAATGACCAGGCTCATAAAGGACATTACTATCAATAACTTGCTCATATGTGTATACTCCAAAAAATTCTATTTTTAGCTTAATCTAATAGATAGGTTTAGGAAGTTAGATTTATTACTTAAAAGAGAAAAGGGAAGAATCGTCAATTTTCTTACAGAATTTTTAAGTTAAACAAACCAAGATACTAGAACTCATGCTATAAGTCTTCAAGCCTGGAGTTTATTTTGCAACTAAATCTAAAGTACTATTTTTTCGTGTAATACAGGAAGAAAAAACTGCATTTTAACTGAAGAGCAACAGCTGATTTGGGTATCAGTTATAATTCTCAGTTTCATATCATACGCAGTATGCTAACATTAAGCTTTAAATAACGTGTTTAAGACTAGATTGGCTACAATAATACTGTGATTAAAGCAGAGCACCTAACTAAGTCCTATGGCCATAAGAACGTAGTTAATGATATATCTTTTCAAGTTGAAACGGGAAAAGTCACCGGTTTCTTAGGTCCCAACGGTGCTGGCAAGTCAACTACCATGCGTTTAATGCTAGGCCTGAGCAATGGTGGTGGCAAAACCCTATTTGATGGTAAAACGCTAAATCACTATGAACAGCCATCAAAAGTTGTCGGTATACTGCTAGAAGCTAAAGCTTTTCATCCGACTCGTTCGGCACGTAATCATCTAAAGATTCTGGCTACAGAAGGTGGCATACCTTTAAGTCGGGTTGATGAGGTACTAGATGTTGTCGGATTAAAAAGCGAAGCTAGACGAGGTCCAGGCAAGTTCTCGCTGGGTATGAGCCAGAGACTTGGACTGGCGGCTGCCTTGCTGGCTAACCCGACCTATCTAATACTGGACGAGCCGGCTAATGGTTTGGATCCCGAAGGAATTGCCTGGCTGAGAGAGTCACTAAAGAACTACGCCAGCCAGAAACACGGTGTATTTGTATCCTCTCACTTATTAAGTGAGATGGCTCTATTGGCAGATAATGTAGTAGTAATTGGTCAAGGTAAAGTGCTAGCTGACACTCCCATGCACGATTTTATCAATGTTAATGTGGGTACGACAGTTTTTGTTAGGGTTTCTGACCAAGATAAGCTTATAAGACTGCTTGACCAACAAAATATTAAATACAGCAAACAAAAACGCGGGTTAGAGCTTAAGGGTGTTAAGACTGACGATATTGGCAAGCTAGCTTTTGCCAATAAACTGACAGTGCTTGAACTTGCCACTAAGACAGCCTCGCTTGAGAAAGCTTTCTTAGAAGTTACTTCAGGGTCGGAAAACTTTACTGCCAAGGAGATCAGATGATGTTAAACGAATTAAAGGCTGAATTTAAAAAAGTTTTTACAATCCGTTCGACCTACATTATTCTTGCTCTCATTTTGGTGTTGGTTATTGTCTTTGGTTTTTATGTTGGCGGTTGGCATGCCGATAAACTTAACCTGGCTGATCCGACTTGGCTGTTTAAGGTTGCCCAACAAGCTATCAGTTTCTCATCTATAGGAACTG
>DAHWID010000022.1 GCA_027345405.1 Candidatus Saccharimonadota bacterium | reverse complement strand
ATCATTGAAGTCCGCAAAAAGCATACCATATAGACACTGCCAGCCTGCTGGATTTACCAGACGTGCCGCACTAGAGCTTACTTGTTATGGTACACCGGTTAGTTACCAATGATATTCAGGCAACAATACTAAACTTTGGCTCAGAATATGTCAGCGAAACCATTAATTCTGAAAGCTTCGTACCTCATGCTAAGATCATTGATATGAGCAACAACTCCATACTTGCCCAAGTTGATGATTTGGATTCCTTCCAGCTAGCATTGGCATCTTACTAAGGTTTATCCCTATTGGTGCGTCCCGAGTGAAATTGTACCTTCTTCACCGTCTTGGCTGTCTTTAGTTTCCAGGACAACATCTTCAGTTTGATCAGCTGGTTTTAAAATATTATCTACTAATTGGTCGAGCTGATTGTTGGACAGGTTGGCTTTAACAGCATAACCCTCAATGCCCATTTCACGCAGTCCGACCGGCGCATCGGACTCATTAAGGTTTGAGATAATAAAGACTGGTATACTACGCCCCCAGGCGCTCTTACGCATGGTCTCTAAAATCTGATCACCAGCAATTTTCGGTACCATTAAATCCAATAGAACCAGATCCGGGAGCTCGTGCTCAATAATATTAAGCGCTGCAATGCCATCATAAGCTGTAAAACACTTATACCCCAGTAGTTCAAGTCGAGTCTTATAGATATCCGCCAAACTGACATTATCCTCGACGATAACAATCTTTTGAGATTTACCGAATTGATCATCTTGCATATCTAAAGCTATTGTAGACATAACCAGAATCTAACACAACTCTCACTCTAGCACCCCTACTAATGCCTGCTCGCTCAATCGCTTGCAAGAACTTAAACCTGCTTAGGTTTTCTTAGGTTTAGCTAAACGTTTATACGCCAAACGTGCCACTACTAAGATAATGACCGCGATAGTAATGTATAGCTCAACGTGCAAAAAGCTCGCAATATGTTCTCCGCCATAATATCCAACTAACGACCAGAACGTCACCCATACCACTGCTCCAATGGCGTTAAAAGTAATAAATTTTAGCCAGCGCATTTCGCTAATCCCGGCAATGATTCCGTTTAATTGGCGTAAGCCGTCAATAAAGCGCGCCACCGCCACTATCTTGCCACCATGACGATTAAAATAGTGCTCAGCTTTATCCAGGCGTTCTTTAGTCAGCAACACGTAGCGACCGAAGCGTTCTACTAGCGGTCTTCCACCGTATTCTCCGATTGCAAAGCCAACGTTATCTCCGGCCACCGCTGCAATAAATCCAATTAATATAATCAATAAGATATTGAGTTGACCAAGTCCCGCATAAAACGCCGCAGCTATCAGGACGGTTTCGCCTGGCACTAGGATACCGAAATCCTCAAGAAACAGTAAACCGGCGACCGCCAAATAACCATATTGGTTAACTACAGGTGCGACGACCTGGATGTAGCTTGGGATATGTTGAACCATGAGTTTTTCAAGTTTAACTGTTAGTGAGCAGGCTGGTCATCAGTGGTGCATTCTGGTCATTGGTGGTCAGCGGCTTCAGCCCCCAAACATACTCAATTGTATGCAGAAGTGAGTAATGGTTAAAGGTAGTGCTGCTTCGGTAGCCACTTTTTGCAGCCGACCCGGCAAAAATCGTGGCAATATGATTATCTGCTGCATCGCCTTCATCCCAAGTAATTACGAGCAGCGACGGCGAAGATGTGAATGCCGGAGAGTTCAAAATTACAGGAACGTTAGCCGACAACCAGGAGTCGCCCACGCTAGTTGAACAGTCGTGCATGTCATTACATAAGTTGGGGGTAATAAATGCAAAATTGGGCGTAGTTTGTGCGGATTTAAGATCAATTGCGAGTTGGGTATAGGGTACAACGTGGCTATTGCAGCGCTGGCTATTTGAAACTATGTCATCGTAGTAAAGAAACGGCACGTGTTTAGTCGCAAAGTTAGTGCTTAAGTTGTTTAGCATATAGCAGGGAGAAGGCATACCTTCTGCATAGGCTTTCCAGGTTCTATTACTACTTTGAATTGAGTCAGCTATATTGGCGACGTTAACGATACAGCCGGCACCGGGAGGATTACAATCCGTCGTAGTCGAGTCAGTTGAGCCGCTTGTTAATGCTAGGTAGTTGGGTAAGCTCGGATGAGTAACACCAAAATAGTTAGTAGCTAGAGCCGAGTGAGCTATTAAACTGTTAAGGTAAGGTGCACTTGGATTGCCAACGATCGAACTATAAGTCCGGTTTTCCATCATAATTATAAAAATATGGCTAATGCCACTTCCCGCACCTAGAGGCTTTGCACTTTTATTAGGGGTAGTAGAAGTGGCAACTGGAACGGTTTTAGTTGCATTCTTGGTTGTATTTTGACTATTAGTCAAAGCATGCAAATAGTATGCCCCACCTCCAAATACAATAGCTGCAATTAGAGCCAGCACTACTATCTTTAAGCTACGATTAGGGCTCTGTCTCATCGCTTGTTCTCGGGTTTTTTAAATAAAAGAAAAATACTCGGTCCGAAATTTATAACCGAAAGTGGACGTTGCAACGAACGTTCTCCCAATAATAGAGCTTTTACTGGTATGTGCTGCTTCAATAAACGGTGACGAAAATTCGACACGCTTAATTTACCGATCCGCTGCAAACCTAGTTCGACAAATGCCTGCTCGATCGTTACAGGATTATGATTAACGAACGGCGTGCTGTCTTCGTTTCCGTTAGCGTGTACACCAATCGGCACCGGTTCTTTAGGAACGTTTTTGAAGTGTTTTATATAACGCAACCGATTCACAAAATGCGCTTCGTTGGCTATTTCAATCAAAGCCTCGCCCCCCGGTCTTAGCACCCGGTTGATTTCAGCTATAACCGGCCTGGGATCTGGTAAATGGTGCGAAACTCGAATCATGACCAGCAGATCGATTGAAGCATCCTTGGCTGGAACATTATCCTTTTTTTCTTGAATCACAAATCTTACGGCGAGCCCTGTTAGTTGTTTTTTGGCCAAATTTAACTGTTTAACTGAAGGGTCGACAAGAATAACTTCATCGGCATAGCGTGTAATTATCGGGGTTAATCGTCCATAGCCGCCGCCATAATCCATCGCCAGCTTATAGTGGCGATTTTTTAGCAGTTTGTTTATGGCAATCAGCTCGGATTCATGTTCGTAATCACGCCCTACCCAAAAGTCAACATAATTATGTTTCTTGTCATCGTAGTAGTTGATTTTATCTGCAGAAGTACTCGCCATAGCTTGGGCCATCTATTGCTCCTCAAATTATATGTCAAAACCGGAGCTTCTCTAGGCATAGCCGCTAAAGAAGTCAATCTTAATGTTAGCACGAGATACGCCAAGCTTAACTAATGTACCCTTTATATCCTCAATCATAGTAAACGGTCCGGATATGTAAAATGTACGCTCCAGATAGTCTGGGACTAAACGCTCGATCAGCGCCTGATTAATACGTCCGTTAAGCTCATGTGGACTCTTAACCGCCCGCTTGCGACTGAATATATAATAAGTTTTAACGCCTAACTTATCCCTAGCCGCATCGATAGTTTCACGGTATGCAATATCTTCAGGAGAACTCGCCGCATAAAGCAATGTGATATCCCGGGTTTCATGCTTGTCAATCAAAAACTTGAGCATGCTCCGAAAAGGTGTAATGCCGATACCCCCAGCAATAAACACCAGCTTAGTCTTCTTATCATCTGGCAACACGAAATCTCCACTTAGTTGCGAGGCCGTAATATAGTCCCCCGGATCCATGTTAGATAGTGCCGATTTATAGCTGCTGCCTTCTTTATAAAAACGGACACCAATCTTAATATCCGGTTCAGTTGGTGAAGAAGCCAGACTGAAATAGCGGCGCGACCCACGACTGTCGGTGCGTTCGTGCGGTAAAGTAAATTCCATATATTGACCTGGCTGATATGCAACCTGCGCATCAGTCGCGAACACAAACTCAGCACTGTTTTTGGCGATCACGTACTTGCGTCTCAAGACCGGAAACAGCTTGGTCTTATTGCTTATGAAAAATGCAAACAAATTGCCAATAACAAGCGCCGCCTCCGGAGTCGTATAGTAATGCCCAATGTGGAACAGTGGAGCAATCAGAACTCCAACCAGGGCACCATATACTAAACGTTTAGTTTTAGTATCGGGTGAGGTATACGGTTCGGTCAGCATTACAAAACCCAAGAAGAAGGCGGCCGAAGTCAACACCATGTCTTTAAGATCGCTGAGCGGATTTGAATGGGCAGCGAGGGCAAAAAGAGCAGTCGTAATAACAGTAGCAATTAGATAAGTTAGGACCATTGACTCACGCCTAATTTTGCGTACTAGCAGTAGGCCGCCGGCAATTACAAAGGGCAGCATGGCCGCTGTACCAACCCACCAATCCGCTGTCTGGTGAGGCCCAATTGCGGTTAAAAACACGGCAACTGCGGCCGGGTTAAAGATGTGCTTGCGTTTATATGTAAGGATATACTTACTGCCCATAGCTAACCCAGCGGCTGCGAGCATGAACAATAGGTTAAATCCAGTGGGTTTAGGCTGAATAATAAGCGCCAGAATTAGACCAGTGAGAATTGAGGATTCCGGATTGACTGGAGCATAAAAAATACTTGCTAGTATCTTATTGATGAGCCAGCAGGCGAACACTAATACGGCAGCCGAGATCACGATATCGACAGCAGAATAGTGCATCACTCCACTAACACTTAACACGACTGCCACGATAATCAGGCCTAGCAGGTAATAAAGCAGCAGCCTATACATTGTGATGTGATCAATGAGCTTGTCGATCGGTCTAAGCCACATAAGCCTCAAATCCTGGAGTATAAATTGCCTTGCCGTCACTATTAATTTGGTAGGCTTCGAATCCCGGCAATTGGCGGATTAAGTTAATCCCTTGTCTGCCCATTGCATAAGCGGCAGTTGCGAACCGATCAGCATCAAAGATATCGTTACTGATCACGGTAATACTAGCCACCCCTTGCGGGCTAGCATAATTATTAAGCGGGTCATATACATGCTCGCCGCGAATATATGCTCCGCTCGTTGCTACACCTTTACCGCTGATGTTTAGGACTTTGACGATTTCATCGATTTTAAACGGGTTGCGAATCCCGACTGACCATACCTCACCTTTGGCAGCATGGCCTTCAGCTTGAATGTCGCCGCCGGCGTCAATATAAAAATTCTCTAACCCGCGTCTTTTTAACCGCTGCGCAGCTTGAGCTATTGACCAACCCTTAACTAAACCCGAAGGATCCAGTTTGCCGCCGCGGTTAATGTCGAAATATCCATGGGTAATCTGCTTCGTCTGTTCACTTAAACGCATCACCTGTTTCATCTCTTTGGACCACTTAGCTTGTGGCAGTCCCTGGTTAATTTTTGCCAGTTCGCTGTCGTCTTTATAAGGGCTAAAGCGCCGGTCAACACCGCGAAAAAAGCTGAATAAATCCGCCACAATCGCTCGCGGAACTTTATCTATAATTTCAATTGTTATTGGCATACCCATAATAATTTCTGTCTGTCGCATCAAATAACAACCCCTATGCTTTAGCTAGTGCCGATTGAAGTGATTGTATGAATGCCTCTGATGTGAAAGTCGCGCCAGTTATGATTTGAACGTTCGAGTTTTGAGCTTGAATAGTTTCCTGTTTCAGATAGGGCATCGCTTGCTCGTTTATATAGACCGAAGTCGAATGAGAATTTGGGTACTGCAAGAACTTGACATCAACTATCCTGCCACCTCTAATCGTAACCGCCGTCTGTACATTACCGTAATAGGCATTAGCTACCGAACCCGTATATGTACCGTCCCGGTAAATTCCTTTAGGTTTCGAAGGCGGTGCACTACTGCCCGACGAACCACTACCGCCAGCACTTGAGCTAGTTTTAGCGAGTGTAGAGTTAAGCTTAGTCCCTTGCAACGAAGATGGTGGAGCTATAGTCGGATGCTGATGGCGTACCCCAATAGAATAAATTCCGTAAACACCTAAAACAGCAAAGCCCAAGATAGTTTTTTTCATTGACGCCGTTATAATCCCAACACTAACTGTAAAATCGCTGATAGACTCTCTACTACTTATGTTAGTATGACTGCTATGGCCAGTATTACCAAAGCCGTAATTGCCGCAGCCGGGTTTGGCACGCGCTTTCTGCCTCAAACAAAAGCCATGCCTAAAGAGATGCTGCCGCTTGTCGATAAGCCGATAATCCAGTACGTAGTTGAGGAGCTGGTGAGCGTCGGCATCGAGGATATTGTCATCGTCACCAACCAGAATAAACGCAGCATTGAAGACCACTTTGACCGTCCAGGCGAAGACTTAATTGCCAATCTCAAGCAAGGCGGCCCGGCTAAGCGACCGTTGCTAAAGATGGTTGAGGACATTGCTAGTATGGCAAACTTTGTCTATGTCCGGCAAAAAGGACCCTACGGCAATGGCACTCCACTACTTAATGCTGAACATTTAATTCGCGATGAACCTTTTATCTATACCTTTAGTGACGATTTTATACGTTCGACTCCACCCCGCTTCGCCCAGATGATAGATGTTTATGATCACTACCATGCGCCGGTTCTAAGCGTAATCGAAACCAAAGAAGAAGCAGATTACAAAAAATACGGTTATGTTGGGGGCAGCGTGATGACTGACGGAGTTATTAACGTTGATAAAATCATTGAAAAACCAGGCAGAGCTAATGCGCCAAGCAATATGGCAAGTGTTAGTGGCTACATACTGACTCCGGATATTTTTGCTTACTTGCGTAAGGCACAGAAGCTACTTTCTCCGGGTAGCGAACTATATAGCAACGAGGCGTTAAAACTAATGCTAAAAGATGGTAAACGCGTAATGGCATGTGCAATTAAAAACGGTAGCTATTTTGACGCCGGCAACAAGTTGGATTACATAAAAGCCGTCATCGAGTTTGCGCTTGAGCAGCCGGACATCAAAGAAGGCTTAAGAGCTTATCTGCGCCATCTATAGCTTGCTTGATCGCCCAACTATGATATTACATTAGCCTTTCTAGTGCTAAGCGGTTTCTCCCGCCTCTAGCTCATAGTCGCGCCTTAATACATACAGGATTCCGGATACTAGTGCCACTAGAAGCAACAACGAGCCTGCGATATTTAAGGCAATTGTCAGCCCGTGCCCAAATGCAGCGTATGCCACAAGCGTAATGCTCTGGACAAGCGAGGCATGACTGGCCAGTTCAGACACCGATACATGAGCGTTAGTCGGAACATGGCCGCCATGGGTGATGGCATAGATAACGAACGCCTGGAAGTTCGTTGGTAAATTCAGAGCCTTAAGCTTGCCAATCAGACCGGAAGTCAGTTGAGCGTTAACGATCGACCCGAGCACAGCCACCCCAAACACGCCGCCTAATTCGCGAAAAGTATTAACGGTCGAAGAGGCCATGCCCGAGCGCTTGGCGCTAACAATATTTAATACACTAGAGGTCATAGTCACAAGTAAAATGCCAAAACCAAGACCGGTTAGGGCCAGTACCCAGGACAACTCAACCGCTGTAACATCGGGCTTAATGATCCGATTTAGGACAATAATGCCCGCGCCTGAAAGAATACTACCTAATACAACAAGGGGCAAAGTACGAACAAACGAATAGATTCGTCCGGTAATTAGCGCCGCTACCACTATCGCTACTGTCATTGAAATGAAAGCCTCCGCGATTTGATAGCCGGAGAACCCGACTATAAACTGCAGATATAAAGCCACGAAGAAAAAAACAGCGAAAATTCCAAAATTGGCGCTAAAGGCGACTGTGTTAGCAATCGAAAAACGCAGCTTCTTAAACAACTTAAGGGGCAACACGGGATCCTTTTGTTTTCTTTCTATTAGCGCAAAAGCCAAGGCAGACACACCGGACAAGACAAACAGCGCTATGATCAAATGACTGCCGTAACCAGCATCCTCTCCCAAAATTACGGCGGTAGCGGCTGCGCATATGGCAATGCCACCGCTGATTAAGCCGTAAACATCTAGATGACGGCTGCCAGGATCGGAGCTCTCCGGCAAGAAACGCCAGCCGGCTATCAGCGCCATTAAGCCAAAAATAATGTTAAATACAAAAACCCCGCGCCAATCTGAGAAGCCGATTATGATGCCGCCAATGATAGGCCCAAAAGCCAACGCGATACCACTTACTGCCGCCCAAACACCTAATGCCTTAGCTCGTGCATGGCTCTCTGGATAAAGCTGACGAATCATCGATAGTGTCCCGGGCTCACTGCCAGCAGCGCCCAGTCCCATAATCACACGCCCGGCAATCAGCATATCGACCGAATGGGCTAGCACCGCAATCAATGAACCAACCACAAACAGGCTGACTCCCGAGAGCATAACTTTCTTGCGACCAAGTAAATCCCCTAGTGTACCGCCACTTAGCATGAATACGGCAAAGGCTAGCATGTAGCCGTCGACCACCCATTGCAAATCCTGCACTCCTGCCGCAAGCGTCGACTGCACATTAGCTAGCACTACCGCAACAATCGTATTGTCTAGAAATGTTAGGAATAGTATGACACTAAGAACCGCCAACGAATGACCGGCAACCCTCTTTGTCAACCAAGCCAACATACTTACCTAGTTTCTAGGAAATGTTCTTGCAGATCGATGGTGTTGATCCGCTTAGGCTAAATAGTTGGCAAAGTGTTGAGTCACTAACCAGCCACTTACCATTAACTTCTAGCGCTTCACCCTTTTGATCTTTTAGCACCGGCTGGCCGTTAAGGTTAACGGTGTAATTGACTTGCGCGGTTGTAGCGTTCGACAAAGTGACACTATTAATCGTTAGGCTAGGTTTTTGACCGGCAAGAGCAGTAAACTCAGCCTGCATTGGTTGCGCGAACTGACTGCCGTTTTGCAACAGCGCTTGGCGCTCCGACATTGTAGTACTAGCCGCAAAGAAAGTGGCAAAATTAGATTTTATAGTATTAATGATGACCGTATTTTTGGTACTAGTGCTATTGTTTGTAGTCTTTTTGCTGCTTGAGCTGTTCGGAACGAATATGATAATTAGCACTACAGCGACTATGACTACCACTAGCCCTGCAATACTCCAGATTGTCGACTTTGACATGTTATCTCCTTTCTTAATATAAGCTGAAAGCTTGTTCTCTAAAAATACTATAGCACGCAAGAGCAAGTGCGTTTAGGGTGTGCACTAGCTTACAGGCGCAATTGGAATAAATTAATTTAACTTTGTCTAAAAAATCATAAATGAAACTGCTGTGCATAAAACGGCGTTTTTGCTCTACAATTAACCATATGCTGGCAATTGTCTATGCTGGAGCCGTCTTTGCGGCAATGTTCAACGCGGCGGCGGCGGTAATTCAGCGAATTGCAACAGCTAAGCCGGATGCGCGGCGGTTGTTCAGTCACCGCTTTGCCTATGAGATGATTCGCAGCCGTCTGTTCCTGTTTGGCTTACTGCTGCAGGTGGTAGCTTTTGCAGCCCAGGCAATCGCACTTAAAAACGGGCCCCTGATCATCGTCGAGCCGCTACTTACCTGTGACCTGGTATTCTTGTTGGTGCTTATCCATTGGAAGCTCGGTATTCACATAAAACCACGTGATTTGCTTGCAGTAGGAGCAATCATCCTAGGACTCACCGGTATCTTCGCGGCCACTAAACCGACTGGCGGTCATCTTAATTACTCCGCCGAACCTTGGATAATATTAGTATCGGTTATTACTCCTATAACAATCGTCCTAGCACTAGTAGTGCGGCGTTTACGTTCAGCTAATCTGCGCGCGTTGTTCGCCGG
>DAHWID010000021.1 GCA_027345405.1 Candidatus Saccharimonadota bacterium | reverse complement strand
TAATTAAACAGAGAACCTATGTAGATAATCCTAGGCCAGGACAACATAAATGGTGGTATGCTCATGGATGGCTACGCTCAGCCTACAGGCAACTAGAGAAGCTTATTGACGATAACCAACTATTTGTCTATCTGGACCAAGAGTTAGTTAAACAAACAGGACAAATACCCAGAACCATTAACCATGTTGAGGGTGGTATTAACTCTCAACTCAGAACAAAGTTAAAGCTACATAGAGGTATGAGTGGAATCCACCAAAGACGTTTGGTTGAATGGTATCTTTACAGTCGAACTAATGACCAAAAACCAACACGAAATTTCCTATAGCTTACAATAAATGGTTTCTGCTCTTCAAGGCAAATCAAAGAATACTCAGTAAACTCTGAGGGGTATTTTTGCAAATCCTTTTTGTAGACGAAGGGTGAGCCGTCATTAAATAAATGAAAACTTAATCTATCTAGCCCGTCAAATATGGCGAGGTCCATCGGTCTCAAACTATCAGCTTCTCTCAGTCCGATAGCAAACTTTGGAACTCGATCACTACTAAAAGAAGTATAGCCTTGTCCATTACTATCAAGCTTATCGGCTGATCCTAAAATGTCAGCCGTGGCTTTGCGTAAGACAAAGGGTAAAGCCATTACCGCAGGTAATTCAGGTTGTTCGCCAGAATCTGCATATCTCGAGAAACCATACTCATAACTCTTCATAAAAACTATATTATACAATGGCGATGTAATTATGCGAACTAAAACTATGTCGGCTATCAAGGAAATCGTCACGCCGATCACTTCTTTTTTTTAACTTTAGCTTACTACTACGTCAAACATTCTTGGATGGTTGGTTCGTTTGCTATAATTTGATTTTAATAAATATCCCTACGGCCTATATCGAACTAAAATAATTAACGAATGAAAAATATTTGGTGCTCGGTGGTGAACGAGGTTAGAAAATCTATTTTACAGTCTTTTCCTTAGATTTTTCAGGTATTGGAATTTCTGTTGTCACCCATATGTCATCATCCTTGCATTCGTAAGTAAACTTATCGTACTCTTTAAAATCTTTACCAGTCTTGAAATTATTTGTAATTTCCCAACGAACTTTACGCATCGGTTTACTGCAGCTAGGGCAATTCATGATTGAATTATATGAAAAAGTTCTATCATTTACAATGCTCTAATCTGTAGCGCAGGCTAGTGGACGAAGTTAGAATCTTTTAATTTTGTAACGGGTTTAAAATATCCAGGCTATCAATATGCTCAAAATCACCAGCGTTAACCGTCCATAACTGACTATTGTTCTCTAGGGCTGTAGCAGCAACGATGGAATCTCCAAGGCTCATTTTCTTGAATTGTCTAAGTTTGATCGCACCCTGAATGATATTGTCAGTGAGTGGGATAGTTGTCAATGTGGCCAACAAATCTCTAATTCTCTGCTCTTCAATAGATTTTATACTTGGATAACCAAGAGCCTCTATATACACAATCGAAGGGCATATTATAGGTTCATCACCAATGATATCTTCACCTAAAGTGGCCTTTGCAATATAAATAATAATATTGGTATCAAAACAAATCATTTAATTAGTCTCGATCTGGCAAGCTCCTATCCTTACGAATTTCTCGCTGCCAAGCAACGGGATCTTCAATGCCAGAATAAGCATGAACTTTCTGCAAGTTTCGGATGGCAAGTTTAATAGCCTCACGATCCTGAGACTGAGAATCAGGAAGTGGATTGCCAACTTGGATCTTTTGCCCTAGTACTAACTGAGCATCTTCGACATATCTTTTAGGAACACGCAAAGCATACGAGTTACCAGTTTTTATAACTGTTGCCGTGTATTTACTCATAGTAACTACTATTATATATACGGGTCTTATAAGAGTCAAGCTTATGTTTTCGCTTTAAAATCATTAAAACCGATTAAAATTAACAGACTAAAAATAACGTGGTGCAGGGAGAGGGATTCGAACCCCCGAAGGCGAAAGCCAGTTGTTTTACAGACAACCGTGTTTGACCGCTTCACTATCCCTGCTAATTTTTGGAGCCACGACCGGGGGTCGAACCCGGGACCTCATCCTTACCATGGATGCGCTCTACCAACTGAGCTATCGCGGCTTATTTAACCGCTTAAATATAGCAAATTATATCTGTTTTTGCTACACTCTGTAGCTGAAGACAGGCCGCCTTAGCTCAGCTGGTCAGAGCGTCAGTTTTGTAAACTGAAAGTCGTCGGTTCAAGTCCGACAGGCGGCTCCATTTACATAATACACACTAATCTGTTAGGATATAACTCTATATGGCAAAAAAAGGCGACAAGCGAAAAATTATTGGACTTCTTAGCGAAGAGAGTGGAGAACGTATCTACTATACAACCAAAAATACAATGAATACTCCAGATAAGTTAACGCTGCGTAAATACAGTCCTAAATTACGTAGACACGTGATATTTACAGAGACCAATAAAAGTTTAGGTCGAAACGAGGCGCCTAAACGCCGTTAATTGTCATAATAATCAAGTAACGTATTTATAACTTCCGCATGACTCCACACTAAAGGAGCTACTCCTAAAGGTGTGCCTTTTTCTGGATCGAACTGTTCGCTCAATATCCCACTAGGAAGTTGTCGCATAAGAGACCACTGTATATACTTTAAAGCCTCTTCTTTTTGCTTGATAGCCAAAAGGTACTGAGCATACCACAAAGTGCACACTATCCATGGATTCCCTAAATAGACTTTATTGTTTAGAAAATAATCGTCATGCTCGTATCGCACTACACCGCCAGCGGGTACGCTATCAACCAACTTATTCTTGACTACCTCGGCAGTTTTAGTAATCATATCGTCCTCTAACGCTAATCCGCTAAACATATATGGGCCATATAACGAAGATATGTCGACCACATTGTCATATGTCGTCACCCCCTCATTGTCATACAAAAATCCTTTACGGAAATAACCATCCGGGTGGAACAACTTATCTAAGTGACTGCGCATATCATTAGCAGCATCCTGCCAAAGTCTGGCATCTTCAACGTGCTCTGTCAGCTTAGCAAACTTAACGGCAGTATCTAAGCCGGCCATAACCGTACTAACAGTGTAAGTTGTAGTTAAAAACTTTTGTTCCCATAAATCGTAACTAGCGTGCGGCAAACCGGTTTGACGATCTAGGTAATGGCATATGAAGTGGGCACATGGTGCAATAAAGCTGTCATAAAAAGACTGAATAAATGCTTCGTCTTGAGTCTCCCGGTAGTACACACCTAGCATAAAAATGATCGATGCTGTTTCATCTTCCTGTATGGCCAGTTCTTTCGAACGATTATGAATTAATGGATGCCACGTACTACCAATTGCGCGGTCCGGCTGGTACTTATGCATCATATATCCTTCGTGATTTAGGGTATCTTTTGCAAAAATGAAAAAATTCTTTGCTTCCTCATATAACCCTAAACGAATCAATGGCCATATAGCATAACAGGCATCACGTGGCCAGAAGTAGCAATAGTAGTCTCGCGAATAATTGAAAATTGATGAATCGCCACTCGCAAGAATTGATCCACGTTCATCGCAATGAGCTTTAATGACCAGTAAACTTTTAGTAATGGCCCGATAATGCTCTTGCGAACTAACCTTATTTAATCGTTCTAGTGCTGGAGTAATCCATTCATGCCATTTAATCCTGACGGCTTCTTGTCTTTCACCTATATCATAATGCTTTAAGTAGGTATGTATCTTTTGGGCTTCATATTGGCTATCTGCGGCTGCAACCCAATAATCAACAGCGTAGCTGCTGTTAGAGCCTACTCTTCTAGCGAATCTGATGATGCTATCGACTCCTCCATGTTCGACCGGGTTATTCGACAGCTCTCCGTCCTCAGCATCTTTAAACGTACCCTCTCGTCCCTCAACGCTAAAGCTACCGACTGCAAATTGATCATAATCGCCGCCATCAACAAACTTACCGGCGATCAGTAAGCAACAACGTCCCTTATAATCAAGTATATAGTGATCGTCAGGTACATAAAGTGCCGTATCGGCACGACCCCTTCTTGATATTTCAAATACCTGATGCATAAACAGACGCACTTCATGATCTAACTCGTCTTGGTTTGTGACTCTAATGCGGCGAACCAAGGCATCATACTCTTTATCGACAAAATCTGACATCTCGAGCATAATCTTTAATTTTTGCGAAGTCATTTTAACGGTGCTAATCAAAGCGCGATCCTCAAAATTTAGACTAACCTCCCAACTGCCGTCGTCAATCCAAGAAAATTTACCATCTACCCACACACCAATTTTGTGTGGTACGCTACGCGCATTAGTTAAGTTGTCTAGCCCAACGTACGGATAATAAAAATCATGTACTAGTCCGTTACTATCTAGTCCGACAAATAATCTTCCGTTACTCAGTACTACAGGACGAGACATTTACCCACCTTTTTAACCACTTTAGACCAACACTCCCTTATCCATAAGTCTAGATTTTAAGTCATGAAAAGCATTCATGAAATTAAGATAGGCCTCATACGGTGAGTCATATGGACTAAAGTATGCATGAATGTCCCCATCGTTAAACCATTTAATACACATGTAGTAGAAGTGATCACTGGTTTGGAGCTTTCTCCAGTCCTCAATCAGCGACCAATCATTAAGAGCTAGCAATGGCATTTCCAAATTATATAAAGCTTTGATCGCTTGTTGCTGCATAGAGTTACCCAACCAGGCACTTAAGTCACGCTCAGTATCGGCCCAAGTCACTGTGCCAGGGCTGTCCACCTCACCAACGCTTTTTATTTTATCTACCGCTTCGGATACGGTCATGAAATGATGACCGCTTGTTTTTAGCCACTCCTTAGGTAAAAATTTTAGAAAATCAAAGATGCCGGATTCACGCCATTGATGCTCCCCGAATGTTTCATAATCCATAAATAGATTAAAATTAGTCGAATCTTGATCCTGATTCAACCAATTAACAAACTTGGTCGCAGTTAATGGCCACTCCTCCCAACTACGATTGCCAAAGCGAAAAGCTATATCATCACTCAACCGGTAATTCTTGAGCAGCAACTTAATTCCTGGAGCACTAATAGGAGTATAAACATAATTTGGACTTCTCCATCCCAGCATCTGATGCCATCCTTCAGCTAAGACGGCTTTAAACCCAGCTCCTTGCGCCCAGGCAGCTAAATCATTGTTGTAGGCTAGTTCTGTATTGCGAAATACACTAGGTTCTTGATTGAATACTCTCTTTATTATATCGCGGTGCATATTGACCTGTGTCTCAAATTCGCTTCTTGAATAAAAGAACGCTAACGAATGATGATATGTTTCAGAAACTAATTCAACTCTACCGGTAGCTGTTAAAGCTTGGAATGAAGCCAGCACATCAGGCGCCCATTTTTCTAACTGCTCCAGCAGCAAACCAGACATCGACAAACTAAGTTTAAACTGAGGGTATTTCTGTAGCAGTTTTAGTAAAATTTCGTTGGTCGGAAGGTAGCTTTTTTCAGCCACTTTCATAAGTACTCTATGGTTATTTTCTTTTGATTCCCAATCCGCGTCGAAATAGTTATGATTAACTCCAGCATCGAAAATCGTATAGTGTCGTAGTCGATAAGGTTGATGCACATGCAGATACAATAAGATCGACTTCATGCATAAACTCCGTTCAAGTGCCGTTCATACAACTGCTTGACCTGGCGCGTTGGTTTTTCCCAGCTAAGTTGAGGTAATTCAGCCTCCAGTGCAGCTGTCATCGTACTCCGCATCGCGTCGCTATTTAACATACCAATGATCTTGTTCGCCATCTCATAAACATCCCAAAAATCTACTTTTAGACAGTTAGCTAACACTTCCGCTACTCCTGATTGTTTGGAAATAACTGATGGCACACCGTAAAAGCCAGCTTCTAGGGGGGTTAAGCCAAATGGTTCAGATACTGAAGGCATAACGAATAGGTCAGAGGCTGCAAATGAATCACGCCATGGTTTTCCTCTCTGAAATCCTGCAAATACCACGTTCGCACCAATCCCCAAGTCGGCAGAAAGTCTGATCAGCTCGTAGTACTGTTCGCCGCTTCCAACAATCAAAAAGATTGTCTTAGGCATACGTTCAACTACAAGTTTAGCTGCTTGGAGCAAGTTAGTTAACCCCTTCTGCAAGGTAAGACGCCCGACATTTGACACTATCTTATAGCCATTACGCTTTAATTGGCTCAAGTAACGATAAGTATTATCCGGACTGATCGGTGCTAGCATATTGCGGTCAATGCTGTTATAGACAACCTCTATCTTATCTGGATTTATTCCGTAATCACGAACTATTGCTCGCTTCGTTAGCTCACTTACAGCTATTACACTATCAGCGGCTAACATTGCTAACTCTTCAATTTCACGCACTAGTGGATTGCCTGGTTGTCCTCCAGCCCTATCTGATTCCACACTGTGCAAGTGCACAATTAACGGACAGCCGCGCTCAGCCTTAACCTTTAAAGCAGCGCGGAAGGTAAGCCAATCATGAGCGTGGATAATATCGAAAGACATGGTGCCGGCCATTTCACTAACCGCATGCTCGTATAATCTGGACTGCGTATAAATGTCTTTGTACTCATTATGCCCGTCAGCATAAACATATTTATAACTATCATATGCAATTCCGGAACTTAAAATTTCTAGAACTCCTTTGGGTCTGGCTGCCGTAACTTTCATAAATGAAATATTATGGTCGGCTTGGTAGGGCAGAATGAATTCAATATCAACTTCATTTTTAGCTAAAGCTTCGCACAGCTGATAACAAGCGACCCCTAATCCACCGCTATTATGCGGCGGCAACTCCCAACCGAGCATTAGTACTTTCATTGAGCTTATATAGTTTTAAATTTATTAGTTTATATTTTGTTTTAGTTTTAAAGCCTCAGCGGCATTATAGGGGATTTTAAGCTTAAGCACAACTTCTTTTTTATCTTGGAGTTATTCCGTTTTAATTAAACCATAATCTTTACTGTAGCTATTTAACGAATTTCGATAAATTAGTCTATCTAATCAGCATGGCAGGGGTGGTCGGATTCGAACCGACAGCACAGCTTTTGGAGAGCTGCCGCTTACCATTAACGGACACCCCTAAGTGGATGTTTTACTTAACTATAGTCCATTTTTATAGGCAAAGCTAAAATATTGCAAGGAGTCACGGATTGGTTATGTTATCTAAGTTCTACTTTAAAGATAAGTCAAATTCTGCTATACATATACAGTAATGAATAAGATTGTGCCGACTAAACCGCTGCTTATTATGCTCTACGGTTATCCAGGTTCGGGTAAGAGCTATGTAGCCAGACAGCTTACTGGACATATTCAAGCTGCACACGTTCAGGGCGAGAGGATTAGGTATGAGCTATTTGAGCAACCCCGCTATGATAAGCAAGAAAACGCTGTAATAGCTCAGCTCATGAACTATATGACCCAAGAGTTTTTGGGTGCCGGCATAAGTGTGATATATGACACAAACTCCTTACGAGCCGCACAACGCCATATGCTACGTGACTTAGCCAGGAAGCTAAAAGCTCAACCACTCGTAATATGGCTACAGATTGATGCTGAATCATCTTTCCTCAGAACCCAGCAACGCGACCGGCGCAAGGCTGACGATCGCTTCAGTGGTGCTATTGACCGAACAACCTATGATACGATCTTAAGTCATATGCAAAACCCAACTAACGCTGAAGACTATGTCGTAATCAGCGGCAAGCATGTCTTCTCGACACAGTTATCGGCAATTCTAAAAAAACTAAACGACCTCAATTTACTACGTGTTGACGATGTTAATTCTGGCGTAGCAAAACCGGAACTGGTTAACCTAATCCCCAACTCTGGTCGAGTAGATCTAAAACGACGAAATATAGTCATTAGATAAATCAGGTCTACCAGCTAAAATATGCCTTCTAAAACTTATGCTTTAGAGTCGCTGGGTTACGTAACCGTAACAAAACGTCGAGGTAATCGTCATTTGCGCTTGAGTATTTCGGGAAATGGACAAATCAGAGTTTCAATTCCAGTGTGGGCATCTTATCAGTCAGGACTAGATTTTGCCCGCTCAAGTCAACACTGGATTAACCAACGCCTACCAGCAACAGTGCCACTACAATCCGGCCAAAGCATTGCGCCTGGATATACATTGCGTTTTGTTGCTCAGCCACAACTAGATCGTATCCGCGCCAAAACTGAAGACAATATCATTACTATTATGCACCCCATAGACATAGACAGCACCGATACTAGAGTCCAATCATTTGCCAAAACAAAACTCACGAAAGTGCTACGACAGGAAGCTCAAAATCAGCTTCCACGACGTTTAGAGAATCTCGCCAACCAACATGGCTTAAATTACCGTCTGCTAAAAATAAAGCTACTTAAACAGCGATGGGGCAGTTGCGACCAAACCGGTTTGATCGTACTAAATCTTTACCTCGTCCAACTCCCGAGTGAACTGATTGACTATGTCATTCTTCATGAATTAGCACATACTAAACACCTAAACCACAGCCCAGCATTTTGGGAAACACTGGAATTAATTTGTCCGAACGCCCGCGAATTAAGGAAAGAACTTAAAAAGTACAACCCGAATATAGTTATTAATAGTAGCGGCCAGCATGTCGCTTAGGATACAATTAGCATTAACATTAAAGCTTAATCTGTTAGTATAAAAAAATGGACTTAATTAGCGATAATTCTTATGGTCCCGACAAGTTCGACTCGCTTGCCGCCAGCCGTCTCTCAAGTCTGGTTAATTCAATGGCCGATGGCGTAATTGCCGTCGATAAGCACATTAAAATTGTCCTCTTTAATGGGGCGGCCTTAAATATACTGGATCGAAATAACCTCAAAGAAGGGGACAATCTAGCGGACGTTTTTAAGCCAATCGATAAGAATGAGCACCCGATCGATATAGTTCACATGATTGAGAACACCTCAATTCCAACCTCAAATCGAGATTTACGCTTAATTTATTCTGATGGAAGCACTAGCAATATTTATCTCAGCATAGCCCCTGTACACTTAGGCTATGGAAGTTCCGGCCAGGAAGGATACGTGTTATTACTTCGAGATATAACAACCGAGAAGTCGCTCGAAGAGGAACGTGACGAGTTTATTTCCGTGGTTTCACACGAACTTCGCACTCCAATTACAATCGCTGAAGGAAACATCTCCAATGCTGAACTAATTCTACATAAGAGCGCTGACTTAAATTTGATCGAAAATGCATTAAAAGACTCCCACAAACAGATTTTATATTTGTCAGACATGATTAATGATCTTGCAACGCTTAGTCGGGCCGAACGTGGAAAACTCAATCTCGATATACGATCGATTAACGTTCGTGAAATGGTTAAAGATTTAGCCGAGAACTATAGTGCAGAAGCTAGAGTTAGAGGACTAAGGCTAAATATTGAAGTAGATCCCAAACTTGAATTACTAAGGTCATCGGAGCTATATGTGCGCGAGATTCTACAGAACTTTATCACTAACGCACTCAAATACACCACCAAAGGATACATATTGATTAAAGTTGTTCAGAAACCGGATGGTGTTGAAATTTCAGTTTCAGACACCGGTATAGGCATTAGCAAATCTGATCAAGAAAAGATCTTTCAAAAGTTCTTTCGTTCGGACGACACCCGCGCCAGACATACGACCGGCACCGGACTTGGCCTTTATGTTACGATGAAGCTCGCAAAACTTACTAAAGCTTCAATTAACTTTACGAGTGAACTCAATAAAGGTTCTACCTTTAGTGTATATTTTCCGAACTTGAATGAACAAATACCTCGTCCGGAGCCTCAAATGCTGAATGGCGCATGACCATCGGCGATACGCTGCGGCCCTTCCAAAGCACCGTTCCAAATTCATACTTCCACATTGAAATATGCATCAATCCGATATCTATTAACAACATGATCGGCCAAAGAATATAAACTAAATACATCCGGCGTCGATAAGTTAAACCAAAAACTTGTCCAAAAGTTATACTAAATAGTATAAAGCCAAACAATCCTAAAGATAGCAATACTAGACTATGATCAAACATAACTGTAATTAAATTAGCCACTAGATATAAGCCGCCCAAAGTTTCAACCAGTGTCAATAATGCGACAGTCTCTGGTTGACGTCGTAATTGTGGATAACGCAGTCTTAGAACA
>DAHWID010000020.1 GCA_027345405.1 Candidatus Saccharimonadota bacterium | reverse complement strand
TTCATCATTAGATTGAGATGCTGTCTGCGGGCTTGATTCTACCGGAGCTGGGTTGTTTGCTTCGGTTTCGGAGTCAGATAACGCAGCTGTGATTGGCGGCAGTGACTCATTGTTGTCCTCTGTTTCGCCGCTATTTGTCTGAGGCGTTTCATCATTAGATTGAGATGCTGTCTGCGGGCTTGATTCTACCGGAGCTGGGTTGTTTGCTTCGGTTTCGGAGTCAGGTGAAGTATTTGAATCCATATAGGTTAAATCATTAATGCTTAAGCCAAATTATACAGATGCTGACGATTTAACCAAACTTTTTATATTTTTTTAACCAGCAAGCTTAACATTTACCATGGCGTGACGGATTACTTCATCACCAAGTTTATAGCCTGCCTGAAGCTCTTCGCTTACAATCTCTTCTTTGCCGTCTCCAGAATCATCCAAGTTTACCGCTTCATGAAAACGTGGATCAAATCGCTGGCCAACTGTCACAATACGTTCAACTCCAAGATCACTGAAGGCTTTATCGAATTGTTTAACAACTGCCTGCACACCCTTGACGTAATCATGGTTTTCAAGTTCCTCTGGCACATGCTTGAGTGCACGCTCGAGATTGTCGATAGCCGGTAGGAGCTCACGCACAACACGAATCAAACTATGCGTTCGGGCGTTAGCCAAGGCTGTCTCATGCTGCCGTCGCAAATTGATTGAATCAGCCCGCTCTCGCTGAAGAGCTTCAGTCAGCTCGCTGATTTGAAGTTGGTAATTTGGAGCTAATTTAGTTTTCGGATTCTTATCTGCCATTTAATGCCCCCTCAAGTTCAATTCCCGCTCGCCGTACAAGCAGCATCACATCTCGATACTGTTGTCGTGTCGGTCCGAGCACGCCTATGTAACTAGCATCAGAGAAACTGCTTCTAAACCGCGATATAATCAGGCTAACGCCCGCACTGCGTCCAACCGGGTTCTCCCGCCCAATATACACATTTAGAGGTTGATTGGGTGCGGTTTCGCGTAACCAGGGTTCAAGATTATCCAAAAGCTCAGCTACCTGTCGAACTTGTCCGGGGCTCATAAATTCTGGCTGTCCAAATAAATTGCCCAACCCACTCATGTATAGTTGGTTACCAATTGTAGCGATACCAAGGTTATGTGTCAGTTCAACTAGAGTATCTACGGCGTTACGGATAATACGCTCAGGTATGCCACCTTCTTGTACCCGTACAGCCAAAGCTCGCTCGGTTCGGAGTTCTTCATTACCAAATTGAACTTCGTTGAGTTCATTAACGTAATATCGATAGCCTTTATCTGTTGGCACCCGTCCTGCACTGGTGTGTGGCTGCATAATATAACCTAGGCGTTCGAGCTCTGCCATTTCGGCTCTAATGGTTGCCGATGAAACATTAAATAATTTTGCTAGCAAATTAGAGCCCACCGGACTAGCTACTTCTGCGTACTCTTCTACGATCGCTTTTAGAATTTGGCTTTGGCGTTCAGTCATAAGATTAACTCATTAATATAGATTCACAAGCTAAACCTATTCTATCTTTTTAGCACTCTATAGTCAAGAGTGCTAAGAGCTTAGCCGTCCAAGTATGCATTTGTTTGCTCGAGCAATCGAGCGGCCAATTTTCGCGCCCCGCTACTATTTTGCGGTTGCCCACCGTGAGCCAAACGCTCTACCTCATTAACTGTCAACTCCAGTTGATCATTAATAATTACAATCGCTTGTTTATTATTTATGGCCTCAGCAAAAATCCGCCGGCCAGTTTCCATCCGGTTACGAATTTCTCTTTCCGGCAGTTCACTTCTTTCATTTATCCTCCGTAGCCACTCATTAAAGCTCGGCGGTAAGATTAAGATAGCTATGGTATCCAGCTTTGTCGAAACAATATTTTTGAAGCCGCCGATGTCTACATCCGTAATCGCAATCAAACCGGCATCATAAGCCCGTCTTAGTTCACGTAAACTGATACCAGAAACTTGCTGTTTATGAATTATCTCTGCTTCTAAAAAATCTCCTGCTTTAAGTTCGGCGAGCATCTCAAGTTCGCTGCGAAACCAATAGTTAACTCCATCTTGTTCAAGGAGACCATTATCCTCTCTCGGTTTGCGGGTAGTATCTGACACGATAAAACTATAGCCACCCCGCTTAAGCAGCTGAGAGATAATTGTATTCCGGCCTGAGGCAGAGGGACCGCATAAAATAACTAACTTAAGTTGAGCTAGTATTTTCTTTCCTTGAGTAGATATATGGTAGTTAGCCAGCAGGTCTTCAAACTCTGCCCTGTACTTTAATGAATTCATCAATCTCTATCCTTATGCATCATGACCAAGAAAGCTTCTGCTGGCAAATCGATCTTGCCAAAACGTTTTAACCTAGTTTTACCCCGTTTTTGCTTTTCGAGAACTTTGCGTTTACGGGTTACATCACCCCCGTAAAGCCCGCTGGTGACATCCTTACGGTAGGCGCTAATGTCTTCCCGCGCGATTACTTTGCCACCAATCGCCGCCTGTAGCGCCACCTTAAAATTCTGCCTCGGTATTACCGTCTTAAGTTTCGTTAATGTATCGTGAGCAAGCCTTAAGCTTTCACTGTGATGCACGATAGCCGATAGCGCATCAACTCTTTCGCCTGCTATTAGAAAATCTAGCCGGACTAAATCTCCCGGCCGATAATCCGTTAACTCATAATTAAAAGAACCAAAACCGCTTGTTAAACTCTTTAAAGCATCGTAAAAATCGGTCAGTAAATTCGCCAGTGGAGCCTCAAATGTTATGACAGCTTGGGCTTCGACATAAGATAAGTTAGTTTGCAGGCCGCGATGGGCGGAAATAAGCTGTAAAACGGGTCCGACATAATCTTTGGGTAAGACAATCTCTCCTTTAATCCAAGGTTCGCAAATCTCCTTGATACTGGATTGGTCCGGTAAAAGCGCCACGCTTTTAATATCCAGGTTCTGCCCGGAAGTTAAAGCCACTTTATAGTCAGTTGACGGATTAGTAATAACCAACCCGATGTTATATTCACGTTCCAACCGCTCGCGTACGATATCCAAATGCAGCAGGCCCAAAAAGCCAATGCGAAAACCGAAACCAAGAACCGGTGAGCTTTCACTTTCATAATTTATCGCCGAGTCATTGAGCGCCAGACGCTCGAGTGCCGTCTTTAATGCTTGGTAATCTTCGTTACTTTCGGGATAGAAACCCGCATAAACAAAAGGTGTTACCTCAACATAACCTGGTAGAGGTGTCTTAGCGGGGTGATTAACAAGCGTCAATGTATCACCCACCTTCGCTTCCCGAGCGCTTTTTAGGCTTGTCACAACATAGCCAATTTCACCGGATTTTAGTTTAGCTTCAGGCGATAGATCCGGTCGGAGAGCCCCAAGCTCCAGTGCATGCCCTTCGGCTTCAGTAGCCATTAACCGTATCGTATCGTTTTTATGAAGCTCGCCGTCAATTATGCGCAGATATAAGATAACACCTCTAAAGTCGTCAAAATAGCTGTCAAAAATTAGGGCTCTTAGTTCACGATCGAGTCTTATGACCGGCGGCGGAACGGTTGTTATGATATGCTGCAGTAGCTCTTCTACGCCCTCGCCGGTTTTGGCTGAAATAGACTTGATTTCATGGCGTTCACAACCTAGCAGTGACATTAGTTCTGCGGCCGTTTTATCGGTGTCGGCAGCCGGTAAGTCGATTTTGTTCATGACAGGTATCAAAGTTAAGTCAGCCGCCAATGCTAGATAAACATTAGCAAGAGTTTGTGCTTGGACCCCTTGAGTTGCATCAACTATCAACAGGGCGCCCTCACAGGCAGCCAGACTACGTGAGACTTCATAACTGAAATCAACATGTCCCGGCGTATCAATTAAGTTAAGCTCATAACCCTGGTAATTCATGCGCACCGGAGCTAACTTAATCGTTATACCCTTCTCACGTTCTAGTTCCATCTTATCCAGTAGCTGCGATTTCATCTGTCTGGGTGACACGGTACCAGTTAATTCAAGCAAGCGGTCAGCCAGAGTTGACTTGCCATGATCGATATGAGCAATAATGCAGAAATTGCGAATCTTATCCATTTAGCGTCATTATAAGCTAAAGCTACCTTTGAGTTAGTTAAAACTGAAGCTTGATCGGTTTTAATATTACTTTGCGTAAAAAGGCCATAATGGGTTTAGCCTCTTCTAGATCAAACAGAATTGAGACGACAACATGCACCAGTAAAGTAACTGTGGTGATAATCACGAGCTTACCGCCTAAGGTGATAACCCCACGATCAAGCAAGTTTAGTGGCATTAACGTAATCATTAAGAAGCCAGCTAAAACAGTAAAGCCGGTCACTGAGGCAATTTTCAAAATTCCTCCCCAGAACTTTGGATCCAAAAGCTTGCGGTCGCGCCATAGCATAATGCTCCCTAGGATCAAGATTTCAGTTCCAGCCACAATTGATTGTGCAATCGCTAAACCGGCAACCCCAAAAACATTAGGCTTAGCTAGAGTGACAGCCAAAAAGACATTAAAGGCAATCGTAAAAATCGACACGTACATAGGGGTGCGAGTATCCTTATGCGAATAAAACCAGCGCGAAAATAGAGCATAAAGAATTTGGAAGAAGATAGCCGCCGTCATGAAACCGAATATGACAGCAATTTCATCGTTTCCACGCGAATAAATTATCCTTGCTAGATACCCCCGGCAAAAATAACTGACAACAACTACAGGTGCCGCAATCCACACCATTGCTCGCAAAGCACTCAGAAAATCGCGCCGAAACAAGTCAGGCCGGCCTTGGCTGATACGGGCATTGAGCCTCGGAAAGGCAGCCGTCGCAATTGTCGTACCTATTAATAACACCGGCGCCGTGCTGAGCGTATAGGCATAGTTAAAGTAGGAGATGTTACCACTGCCAAGACCACTCGCGATATGGGTTTCTACAATATCTTCAATCTGATCCATGCCTTGATCCAACGACCGCGGTGGTAAATTTCTTAAAACGCTCCTAAGTTCTTTGTTCTTAAAGTCGATTTCCGGTTTCCACGAAAAGTTCAGCTCCTTAAGTCCGATTATGACCACAATTAGCTGTAACACTGCACCAACTACGGCGCCAATACCAAGCCCAACAATACCTAAATTGTGGTCAAACACAAAAATACTCGCGATGATGGTTAAGTTGTAAAGAGTCGGCGCAATCGCAAAAAAGAAGAAACGACCCAAGGTTTGCTGAACGCTAGTAAGCACACCTGACAGAGTAAACAACAAAGGGTTAAAAGCCAGCAGCCGCACGATTTCAGTCGCCTTATTTAACTGTGCCGGGGACAGGCCGGGAGCCACAACATCATGCATTAACGGACGAGCAAAAATCAGAATGATAATTCCGACAACAAACATAATTAGCAACAGCAGGTTCATAAAACTGCTGGTCAGTTCCCATACCGCTTTACGTCCATGTTTGTGAAGATAATCAGACAAAACGGGCATAAAGGCCACGCCTAAGGCACCGGCCGCTATGGTATAGAAAAACAGATCAGGGATAGTAAAGGCCGCAAAGTAAGCATCGGTGCTGCCTGGACCGTGAATCGGAAAATGTGAGCTAACTAACTTGGTTCGCAAAAACCCCAATAGCTGTCCAGCAATAGTAGTTGCAACTAGAAGTGTTGCAACATTAAACAAACTGCTCGGTTTCTTATTGACGGTTGTCTTCGCATCCATTACAAACTACACATACTAAAATTTAAGAGAGTTTTTACTGCTAAAACTTACTTATCGACTAGTATAGCCTAGCGATAACCTCTGTCCAAACTAAAAAATGTAGTTTTAATAAAGTGCGGCGGCTTTTGGCATATGCGCACCCTTAAGCACCTCGTTAACTTCATCGGCTTCAACTGTTTCTTTAGCCAATAGTCGATCCTTTAAAGCTTCAAGCCTGTCACGATTAGCCTTAATAACAATTCGTGCCCGACTAGCAGCTTCAGTGATCAGCGCTTCAACTTCTCTGTCAATAACCTTAGCCGTATCGTCAGAGTATTCACGTTCATGTACCAGACGGTCAAGCATCATACCGTCATCGACCTTGAATACTTGATCACGTAACTGTTTGCCCATACCTTGATTGACGATCATGTCCCGAGCAATTTCAGCTGCTTGTTGCAGATCGCTACCTGCACCGGTCGTAATATGATCGGGGCCCAACACCACCTCTTCGGCAATCCTGCCGCCCATGCCCCGCGCCAACATATCCTTAAATTGGACGAGGGATACATAAACCCTGTCCTCAGGAGGGATAAACCAAGTCACGCCACCAGTTCCGCCTCGAGGAATAATAGTAACCTTGTGGACTGGATCGCTATCTGGTAACACATGCCCGACTAGTGCATGCCCCGCTTCATGATAGGCCGTAGTCATCTTATCTGACTCAGTCATAACCTTGCTTTTACGCTCAGGACCGATGGCAACCCGCTCGAATGCTTCAGTCACATCTGCTTGGGTAATTTCGCGATGGTTATTGCGGGCAGCAATGATAGCAGATTCGTTTGCAATATTAGCCAGGTCAGCTCCCGAGCTACCAGCACTTTTTGCAGCTAACGCATCGAGGTCGACATCTTTGGCCAAAGGTTTCTTTGTATAGTGAACCTTTAGTATAGCCTCACGCTCCTTTCGATCAGGCAGACCTATATTTACCCGTCTATCAAAACGTCCGGGTCTAAGTAGTGCCGGATCAAGCACATCAGCCCGGTTAGTAGCCGCTAGTACAATAACATTTTGGCCTTGTTCAAAGCCGTCCATTTCAACCAAAATCTGGTTCAAAGTTTGTTCGCGCTCATCATGCCCACCTCCCATGCCCGACCCACGACGTCGACCCACAGCGTCGATTTCGTCAATAAATATAATGCAAGGAGCATTTTTCTTAGCTTTGGAAAACAGGTCACGCACACGACTAGCACCGACACCAACAAACATCTCTACAAATTCAGAACCGGATATACTAAAAAACGGCACATTCGCTTCTCCTGCAACCGCACGGGATAGCATGGTTTTACCTGTTCCTGGAGGTCCAACAAGTAAAACTCCTTTAGGTATACGCGCTCCCAAACTAGCAAACTTTTTGGGATACTTCAGAAACTCAACAACTTCGGCCAGATCCTGTTTCGCTTCAGCGCTGCCGGCAATATCTGCAAATGTCGCCTTATCTTTTTCATTACCATAAAGTCGAGCCCTGCTTTTACCAAAACTAAGTGCTTGATTACCCTGACCCTGAGCGCTTCGAAGCATAAAGAATAGGATGCCTGCAATCAATATAACCGGTATGACAGACTCGCCAATCGTTAACCAAACAGAAGAAGAACTGCTCTGCGGCTTAAACGAAATAGTCGATTTGGAAAAATTAAAACCTAACGATTTTAAGCTGGCGTTTGGATCAGTATAGGTTTTTATGGTGGCGGCGCTTTGTCCTTTGAGCGTAATATCGAGCTCGTTGCCATTAACTAAGATTGACTTATAGTCACCAGCGTTTTCCTGCGTGATAGCTTGAGTGAGCGGAACAGTTTTGAGATTTGACGGCTGGTTATATGCAGTAAAAATAATCAATCCAATGAGCACTAGGATCACAGCAAAACCTATATTTTTCATGCTGCGGCGGTTATTATTATTGCCACCACGATTAGACCGTATGGGATTGTTATCCATAATTACCTTTAATTATATACATCTAGTCACACGATTGCTAGCGCTCTTGATAGGAGAGTGCCAGAAATTCTTTTTCCACCGTCACTCTAGCGGTACCATAGACATCGACTATGGTGCCGGCCGGTTTAGTTTTAGCGGCCACAGTCAAACGTTCGATTGTCCTATGATCAAAGTTAATCAAATTATTCTCGCGAAGCCAAGTGGCCACAACTTCCCGACCTTCTTTATATGATAGTTGGCTTAGAGCTTGCTTATTAAGATGACAGATATCTTCATAGTTTAACCGGGCTCTGAGCAACTCATCGATCTGTCTGTTAATTTCCGTCTGAGCGTCCATTAACGCCACTAATTTTTGCCGCTGCAACATAGTGAGTTTAGGCAGTAGCTGGTGTCGAATTCGGTTACGCAAATATTTATCTTGAAAATTGGTCGGATCATCCCGCCAAGTCAATCCACAAGTTAAAGCGTATGACTCAAGTTGTTGTCGAGTTACATTTAAGAATGGCCGGAAAATAGTTTTTTGTTCGCAGATTGAACTGATCCCTTTGCGTCCGGTTCCCCGAATTAAGTTTATGAACAATGTCTCGAGACGATCGTCTTGATGGTGTGCGGTAATAATACCGTTAGAACAAGTTTTGTTCATTGCATCAAATAAAAAGTCATATCGAGCCGTACGTGCAGTGGCCTCGCTAGCTTGTTTACCTAATTCAGCCTGAGCTCCAATAAATTGCAAACCATACTTTTCAGCCAGATTTTCAACAAAGAGATAGTCTAGTTGGCTATCCTCGCGCATGCCATGGTCAAAATGAGCAACTGTTAGATCATAACCCGACTGTTTAGCTAAGATATCTAGTAGCGTCACAGAATCAAGGCCGCCACTTACAGCAACAATATAACAACCCGACCGCGGCAAATGTAAGTCCATTTATATATAATAATACTAGTAGGTTTTATACGGTTTATGAAACATCTTTACTTTATGCGTCACGGAATGAGTGAAATGAATAAACGTGGCTTATTTGCGGGGCGCAGTGAAACACCACTTGCCAAAGAAGGTATCGAACAATGCCGACAAGCGGGCAAATCACTTAAAGGTACGCAGATAGATATAATAGTAAGCTCACCTATGGAAAGAGCTTATGAATCAGCAAAAATTATCGCTCAAGAAATTGATTACCCAGAGGATAAAATCATTTTAAACGATTTGTTTATGGAACGAGATCTTGGAGAACTGGAAGGCAGCAACTACATAAAGGGTTTGCCAATGAATCGCTATAACGGAGTTGAGCACAGCCGAGATTTAATTGAGCGAGCAAAACAAGCTCTTAGATTCCTCGAAGGACTCGATGGAGATGATTTACTGGTCGTAAGCCATAGCGCAATAGGTAGAGCTTTAAAGTACGTTATAGATCCAAGTATCAAATTCAGCGAGCTTGGAAGTTTCGCCAACGCAGAGATAGTCAAACTGTTTTAGGGTATAATATCCCATCGGTTAAGGCGGCGTAGCTCAGCTGGTCAGAGCACAGGACTCATAAGCCTGGGGTCAGTGGTTCAAGTCCACTCGCCGCTACCATTCTATGGCATATTACTGCATATTACTGCTTGACATATACGATCAGTGTGATTACAATAGTAATTACTATGCGATCGACAATTATACAAATCGGAAACTCTAGGGGGGTACGTCTCCCTAAAGATGTTCTTGTTCTCAGTGGTATCAATAAAAATATTGAGATAAAGGTTAAGCGAGGTGAAATAAAGATTGTACCAGCTAAAGACAATAACGGAACAGATGATTTTGCTATCGCCTCAGAAGAATCTTTCGCTAAAGACTGGCTACGTCCCGAAGAAGAAGAAGCGTGGAATGTTTATCAGTAGGCCAAGTTGTTCTAGCAACTTTTCCTTTTTCTGATTTGTCTAGTAATAAACTTAGACCATGCCTAGTAATAGGCATTGCTGACCTTAATGATATTTTGCTATGTCAGATAACAAGTAAAAACTACGGCAGTAGAAAATCTGTAAAGCTGTTAAAAAGCGATTTCTCTAGAGGCTCAATTGTAATTAATAGTTTTATCCGTCCAGACAAAATAGCAACACTTGATAGGACTAAGATAAAGCGAGAGCTTGGAGTAATTACAGAAGCAAAACTCAATGAAGTCAAAGAAAGACTAAAAATTATACTCGAAATAAACTAAAACTAAACATAAAATTGTTCTCCCCTAACTGTCTTAATTATTTTCCACATAGTTTTATTAATTCGGACTTAATCTAGTTCCAACTCGTTCCTATCACGCCTGACATATTGACATAAAGTAAGGCATTATATATACTTCTTACTATGACCACTAAAAATATCACAATAACCAGTAAAAATCAGATAACCATACCTGCAAAGATAGTAAGGGAATTACAATTTAATAAATATCGTCAACTAACCATACGGAAACGTGGTGATGAGTTGATTTTAAAAGCACAACCCGGTTTGGAAGAACAGCTCTCTAGTATATGGAAGCAATTGCCTAAGTTCAGTGGCACCAAGAATGACGCTGAACTAAAGTCAACAACCGTTACAGCTTGGAAAAATAAAAACTTATGATTCGTTATATTGATACAAACATTCTAATACGTATTATGACTAATGATGTACCAGAACTAGCCCAAACTGCCATTCAAGAAATAAAAAATAGTAAATCTAACGAACTTATTATCCTTGATGCAGTTTTAGTTGAATTATTTTCTATCCTTGAGTTCAACAAAAAATACGGATTTACCAGAGATAAGATTGAAATCATATTTAATGGTATTCTAGCAATACCGCAATTTAAGGTCAGCAACTTAGCAACTACTGCATTTAGTACTTACGTTAATCATGCGGAACTGGATTTTACAGATTGCCTACTTATCGTCTCGGCAAACGGTAAAAAGGAAAATGCTTTCTCTTTTGATAAAGACTTAAATAAAAATCTACATTAACCAAAGAGTGATTTCGTTTTTAAGCTACTTAACTATTAGTCACAAGCTTCAGTTTGGTTTGATCCCAATTGGTTCCTACCACGCCTGACATGTAGAAACTAATTTATGATTTGAGGTTATTGAACTTAAATATTCCTAATTCTTATGACAGGCATAATTAATTATCTTTGTCTTGTGAATAGAGTTTGGTAAGAATATGCCAAAAAGGTTCGACTAATTTTGGTACTAAAAGATTATAAAGATACTCAGTCCAATAAATCTATGCTACAGATGTTCAATATACTCAAACAACGTGGACAAATGTTTTAGTTTCCAATATACTAAAGAAAGGTTATTAA
>DAHWID010000001.1 GCA_027345405.1 Candidatus Saccharimonadota bacterium | reverse complement strand
CGAAGATAAGAATACCTTCTTACCATGTCGTAATTTTTTTGAAACACGATTAATAATCACAGAGCCAGTTTCAATTACATACACCGCACCAATGATCGGCAAAACATATATTGTATCCGTCTGCATCGCAATAATACCAAGAGCTGTACCAAGCGCAAATGAGCCCACGTCACCCATAAAAAAACGTGCGGGATAGATATTAAACCAAGTATAACTAAGTAGCGCTCCGACTACTGTCAAGCAAAAAGCTGCCAGCACGTATTTACCTTGAGCTCCACAGATGATGGTATAGGCTAGAAACGAGGATACCAGCAAACCGCCCGCCAGCCCATCAAGTCCATCAGTAATATTAACTGAATTAGCAGTGGCCACGACCACAAACCAGAATAAGATTACTATGCCAAAACCCAGACTGAGTTCATGAATCGAGGGCAAATAGATAGAGTGAACACCAAGCTTATAGTAAAACCAAAAGCCGCCCACTAAAGCAACCACACTATATAGAAAGAACTTAATCCCGGAACGCATACCGGCAAACTTCTTGTTTACACCACGAATATTCATGATGTCATCAATAAGGCCAATTACTCCGGCTCCAAGCATACCAGCCAAAGGTAGCCAGGTTTGATCTCGTTTAAGATTAAAAATAAGGGTCACGACAGCAATTGCAATTATAAATATAATCCCAGCCATATTAGGAATATGGCGCTTATGCTTGGCTGCATGCAGCTGGTTATAGACACTGGACTCACCACCGCCCCATGATTCTGTCCGCTGTTTTTTCCACCACTGGTGTTTATATGCCAAAGTCGTATAAATTGGCGTTAGAACCATTGCGATTACAAAACTAAGGATACCCAGAAGCAAGATGTGCACTAAGTTGTTTGTTTGGAAAGTAATGTGCTGCATTTTAAGTTATCATGTAAGCGCAAAATCAATTATACCTTAGGAAAGTCATATTAGTCCTCTAATGAGTCTTTGGCGTAACAAAACCCTCGTTAATAAGCATATGAGCAATGTCAGCGAACACCGGCTGACCACCAAACGAGCCGGCATAACCAGTCACACCGGGTTTAATGTTATAGACGACAATTAAATACTGGGGAGCATTACCGCCTACGAAACCAATGTAGGTTCCATTGTAAATGTTCTTGTAGTAGCCACCAGTTGGTTTTGCAACCTGAGCAGTGCCAGTTTTCCCTCCAACAATATAATTTGGTGGAAAATTCATAAAGCTAAAACCACCGTGGAGATAAGACTTTACTACACCTTCCATCAGCGGCTCAAGCTCCGGTCCAATATTAGGACTAACCACATCGCGCTCCAGGACTTTAGGCTTTAAATTAGTGATATGTCCATTTGGCGAAATAATCTGATCTACTAATGATGGTTGGTAGTAAGTGCCCCCATTGATGACGCTAGATAATGCCGTGATTAGCTGTAGAGCCGTCAGGCTAACACCTTGACCAAAGGCTGTATTCGCGTAACGTAAATCGATACTTGGATCATTGAGATTGACTGGAGGTACATAGCCCGAGGCTTCATAGCCCTGCTGTATACCTGTAGGTTGGCCCAATCTGAAGTGGTTAACCATGTAGTCGTGCCAAGTCTCAATTCCTTTAGGTAGAATTTGTGTGCCACCGCGATGCCCCATTTGCATAAGCATCCAAGTAGCACCAGTGTTCAGTGATAAAGACAAAATACTTTGAATATTCTGTTCACGTGGCCCCCCGTCAATACTAATATCGTGAATATTAAAACCGTTAATTACCCAGTGGGCCGGATCATAAAATGATTCGTTGGCCGTTATGGCTCCAACATTTAAAGCAGCAGAGGTAGTAAGTGTCTTCATGACCGAGCCCGGCTCAATCGGGTAATCAATGGCAGCGTTTTGAAAAATTTGCTGATTGGTCACGTTTTGGTAATTAGCGGGGTTATATGTAGGATAGTTAGCCATGGCTACCACGTGGGCGTTATATGGATCCATTACAATTGCACTTAAACCCTGACTTTTAGTTGATTTATAATCCTTGGCCAATATTTTCTCTACTTGCGCTTGGATACCGACATTAAGAGTCAAAACTACGCTCGATCCTGGTACTGGCGCAATTTGTGTATTCTGTTTGCTTGCTGCCAGTGGTACACCGTTAGCGGCAGTAATCGCTTTTAGCATCCCGGGTTTGCCAGCCAACAACGGATTAAGCGCCTGCTCAATCCCATATTCACCTACTCCCTTTGAGTTCACAAACCCCAATACCTGGGCTGCCAACGAACCGTCTGGATAAACCCGATAGTCCTGCCCGGTAGTACCTAAGCCGGGATCCTGCAATGCCACAATCTTTTGATTCTGAGACTGAGATAATTTACGCGCAATCACTACGTACTGGGTGTATTTGGTCGTTAGTAATGGCAGGTAGCTACTCGGAGTGCCACCAATAATTTTGCTAATCTGATTTGCCACCAATTGCGGTTTTTTAATCAAAGGCGGATCAGCAAACAGCGTATAAAGTTTTTGATTTAAAACAATCGGCACATTACTATTGCCGTCTTTAGCATAAATTAAGCCCCTGGTTGCCGGTATCTCATATTGTTTGAGCTGGTAAGATAACGCCGCTTGATGATAATGACTGTAGCGAATTACCTGTACATAAAACAGCCGCAAACCGAAAATGACCATAACAATAACAACTAAGACCCCCCAGAATCGTACCCTGCCTGAAGTACTACTAAAATCAAAATGAAACTGCTCAGGCATAGCTCCTACTATAACTAATTAATAGCGGTGGCTGAAGGGGTCAATGGAACCATGCTCTTTGCCACTGAGCTATTTTGAGCACGACTAACAGATTGTAACTGAGCAGAAGTCACTTCCAGATTAGCATTTTCAGTTTTGAGCTGAGTCTGTTGTTGTTGCAATGAATTTAAACTAAACCCATAAGCATTGGTTTTAGTTACCTGGGATAAATAAAACAAGCCGAGCAGACATGCTAACACTATAAGAATAATAGTATTGCTAATTGGCCCAAGTGTCTTAGCTCTAGCTTTAAAGCTTACCGTATTGCGATTACGATCCGCAAACTGGGAACGGCTCAACGCTAGCGAACTTGAATAGGTCATATTTTTATTTTTCCTTTTACCGACTCTGCTCTTAAAAAGCAGAGCCGGAACTTAAGGCTTTAGACCACGCGAACGTGGATCTTATACGCCCGGGAGTTGCTTTTTACCTGGATAGGCATTCGCTCTCCCCTTTCATTTTTGTTTCGCTGCGACACGCAGTTTTGCGCTGCGTGCACGCGGATTATTGGCTGTTTCGTGAGGGCCCGGAGCAACCGGGTGTTTGGTTAGTAGAATCAAAGCTGCATCTAAGCGATCGCCCGATTCACTGGCAAAAAATCTTTTCACTATCCGGTCTTCCAAACTATGGAAGCTGATGACCGCTATACGGCCTCCGGGAGCCAGCAGTTTAAGCCATACTGGCAAAGTTTCACTAAGCTGTGCCAACTCATCGTTCACGGCAATCCGGATTGCTTGAAAGATCCGGGTTGCCGGCTGCCTCCGGCTATGTCCGGGCCAGACTTTACGAGCTAGCTCAGACAGCTCCTGCGTGGAGTTAACCGGTCGGTTGCGAACGATCAAGCCGGCTATCTGACGGTACCGCGGTTCTTCGCCGTAGCGCCGTAAAATCTCGGCTAAGTCGGCCTCGCTAGAACTATTAACAATGTCCCAGGCAGTTGTGGGCTGCCTTTGGTCCATTCGCATGTCTAGCGGAGCTGCTTTAGTAAAGCTAAAACCTCTACTAACCTCGTTAAGGTGCGGTGACGATACACCTAGATCCGCTACTATCAAATCAAACTTCCGCCTAGCTTTTAACAGCTCATCGCTGGCACTTAAGAAGTCCTGGTGCATTAGCTTGATACCAGTGCCCTTAAAACGTTCATTAAGCGCTACTATAGCTTCGCCATCTCGGTCAACTAAAACCGACTGACGATAGTTTCCGCTTGCAGCTAAAACCGCCGCCGCGTGCCCGCCGTAACCGGCGGTAACATCTAAGTAACGTTCCCCTTTTTGAGGATCCGTTAACTCTAGCAGCTCTTTTAGCAGAACTGGAGTGTGATTTTTGGTGTGAGGATTTTGGTGCATTTTCTTGTTTTTTTGTTTTTGCAAGGTCACCTATCCAGCAGCCAACTTTTTGTTTTATGGTTTTTGTTTTTGTTGGTTCATGAAAAGCCTGATGCAGAAAGCGAACTTTCTGCTAGCGATTCACGAAAGATTGAGAGACTTATGTGTGAGGTGGAGTTTTGGGAGGTGTTTTTGAGTAAAGAACGAGAACTTTTTAAAGTGGTGTTCTTTAAAGTCCACTTGTTGACTGCCGAATAGCTAAGCTCGAGGATAGTGTGCGTTTTTGCCTAATTGTTAAGGTACCTTCGCAACAAGGGTCGGCTTTTACGACTTCGCCATTACTCGCCAGTATTGTCCGGCGCGTACTGCAACAATGTCTTTTTTGATACCTGCATAATCCAGTAAATGCTGCTCCAGGTGGATACGCCCCTGTTTAGCATCTAGCGGGCACTCTATCTTACCACTGCGGAACTGAACGTTGAGATCACCGGTTGCTTCATCGAGAATGTTCCCTTTGAGAGCCGGTTCTACTGCTTCGTCCCAAACCGCTTTAGGATAGAGGTGCAGATACTGCTTAAAGCCTCGAGTAACAACTACCCCACTACTGAATTCGGCCCTGACTTCCGCCGGTATGGTTAACCGCTTTTTATCGTCGAGCCTGCGTTCGAAGTAATCGATTGTTGCCATCCCTTTATATCTATATAGTGGTTTTTATTTTTTATGGTTAGGCACTGTTTTGGCGCTTACCCATTTCAGCCACTAATGCGCACTATACTACCCACAATCACCCACTGCAACCCACTTATACACAAAAAAGTGGTGTTTTTGACACCACTTCTCTGTTATTGCTTAACTATTTATGTTTACGAATTAGCCTGATACTGCTTAGGTAGTACCGGAACTAGTTTTTCTTGACCCGGATACACAGTGTAGTTAGGGTTTGGATTGAGATGATCGGGGTTATTGCCTTCTCGCGCAACAAATTGTTCGGTTGCGGCAAAGGCCGGCCCATTCAAGTTTGGATCAACGCTTGTAACAATTTGACCGATGTTGGCGTTATTAGTTGATCCCACCACCACCTCTTTCTTTGGCAACTCTTCTAATTTACTCAAGTTTATAGTTGGGCCACCATTTAATATGCCGTTGACCGTTCTTTTAAGTAAAGGAGCATAATGCACTACTCCACCACCCAAAACAGCTGCACCAAGCGCGACAGCCGCTAAACCACGTCTTGTAAGCGGTATAGCTTTTTCTTTTTTGCGTAATCCATATCCATTTTCCATAGTTATATTATATCATCCTTCCATATGCTAGTCAATAGTTTAGACTATCTAACTTTCTTGTCGGCCTTACCTAACCTAGAAACCAAAAGACTACTTCTAGATTCTTTGCCGTTAAACTTGATGGCTTTTACTTGATCGGCTAATTGATCAGTAAATGACATCGGAACAGAATTTGTTTTTATATTTTTTAGCACATAAGTACTTTAACAAATATTAGTTATTTTGTCAATTAGGTTATGTTTAACTATGTCCTATTTTCAGCTAGTTTATCGAGCAATTTTATGTCCTTATCTTGCAGCGATATATTGACGCTCGCAATGTTTTCTTCAAGATGATTCATTGAACTGGTTCCCGGTATGGGCAAAATAGAAGTTGAATGGTGCAGCAGCCAAGCCAATGATAGTTGAGCTGGCGTTATCTGCAGTCTATCAGCCAAGTTTTTGAACGTACTGCTGTCAATTAATTTTTTTTGATTACCAGCTAGAGGAAAATAAGGAATAAACGCTACGCGGTGTTCTTCGCACAGCCTCAATATATCTTCGTGTTCGCGATTATATACATTGTAATTATTCTGTACTGACACAAAACGCCCCATATTGGCTGCTGTTAAAAATTGTTCAGGTTCGATGTTTGACAGCCCAATATACTTAATTTTACCTTCGCGCTGAAGATCAAGAAGAGTTTTAAACGACTCTTCAAATGGAACTTTAGGATCAACTGTATGTAGCTGATATAAATCAATGGCATCCAACTTCAGGCAGCGTAAACTATCCTCGCAAGCTTTTCTTAAATGCTCAGGCGAGCAATCGGCCCGCCAAATACCTGGACCCGAACGAATTAAACCGCCCTTAGTTGCAATTAAAAGGCCTCTATATGGAAACAACGCTTCGGCTATTATCTCTTCAGATACATTTGGTCCGTAAGCATCGGCTGTATCAATAAAGTTTATACCTAGTTCAACAGCCCGCTTAAGCAAATTGACAGCTCCTTCCCTATCATTAGGCGGGCTCCAGATACCCTCACCGGTAATTCTCATCGCACCAAAGCCCAGTCGGTTTACTTCCAACTTGCCTATCCTTATTTGACCAGCCAGACTTGCATTTATCTGCACATCCTCCATCCTCACACTCCTATATCTGAATTATTGAAGCTGTTTTGTTGTTGCTAATATCAGTTTAGTTTAATTTAAAAGCATCTGGCGACCTATCACCATAAGAAATCTCACTTACAAATAGTCTAAACCTGTAATTGAGCAAATATTGTATTCATTATTCTACATCTTAATAGATTAACTCTTTAAGCCCTCAGTGAAGTTAATTAATCTAGGGTCTGCTTTAGCTTGCTCTAACGCTAATCTATCGCTAGAAGTAAATCTGCCGCCTTCATTTATTTTAGACTCCGCTTGAATGCGTTGATCGAAACTAAGCACGTTTTTATCAAGTTGTAATGATCGGCTGTTAAGACCTAGTAAATATAGCCCCTCAAAGCTTTTTAACCGACTGAGCGCAACATACCCCATACCGTAAGTAAAACTACGGCTCAGATCAATTTCCGCAGCATCTAAACTCATCCCTTGGCTTTTATGGATTGTTAACGCCCAAGCCAATTTCAGCGGCAACTGTATGGCTTCAATAATTTTTCCATTGACCAATTCCCGACGCCAACAATAAGCTTCAGCTAATATATATTTACCACTTGATTTAAGTTGAATTAACGGCAGCCCGTGCTTAAAAGCGACAACTTTGCCCTGGCTGCCGTTAACAAAGCCGCGGCGGTAATCATTCGCCACAAACATAACCTCTGCTCCCACTTTCAGCAATAGTTCCGGTGGCGCTAACAAAGATTTAGTCCAAGCTTCCTGCCCCTTCATAAAGTATGCCTTTGCCTTACCGGGCAGCAGGTCTAGCTGCTGACGATTAATTACCGAGGCATCATGATTATGCGTTAGTAGTCTGGTCACCGGATAATGTTTAATGCCCTGGCGGTTAAGCAGCAGCCTGACATGCCGAGCCGTTAAGCGCTGCTCACGCAGAGCAAGTAGTACTTCGGATAATTCATCTGCTGCAACCCGGTGTTGCTCATCTAAATAGCAGGCTTTAAAATTAGCAGCTTGCCAAGCTTTAGCGCTAAAGGCATAATTTGGTAATCCATTACCTACCGGCGGTAACTGAAAAAAATCACCACAGACCACAATCTGCATCCCGCCAAACGGCTTTAAAGATTCTCTGGCTTGCATCAACAGGTCACTCAAGCCGTCCACGGTTTCAGCGCTAAGCATCGAAATTTCATCTATTATTAAGGTTTCAACCTCATTTAAACGGCGGTTTATGTCAGGATTGCTCAGTAACTTCTCCCGTTCAAACCGATTCAATTGTCGTCTTACACCTATTCCGGACCATGAATGTAGAGTTACGCCACCGATTAGACTGGCTGCAATACCCGTTGAAGCGCACACCGCAGTTTTCCTGCCCTTGCGAGCTAAAGTTTTGATAAATTGTTCAAGCACATAACTTTTGCCGGAACCTGGCGGTCCGCTTAAGAAGACATTGGCACCGGTTTTTAGTAACTCTAAAGCTCGCGCTTGTGTCACCTTAATCTACAACCCCTTCCTGCACTTAGACCAGAAGATTATAACCTATTAAGGCAAGCAACCGCGCGCTGGATTTCTAGTCCCTGGAGGAATTGTTGCGTCGACGATGGGGTCGATCCCTATATTCTAACTGCTGCCGTAACTGATCGATTCGGATAATATAACTTTCCCAAGGTTTGAGCAGTGATGAATACTGCCAGTTAGGAGCCATGATGTTTAATAATTTATTGTGATCCGCCAAATATTCTATCAGGCTGACGAAGTCTCCGTCACCGCTCACAACAATAGCTTTATCATAGTTTGGTAATTCTTTCATGGCATACAGCACAAGATCGGCATCAATGTTGCCTTTAACTGTCGATTTATGCTCATTATCTTCTTTTTCGCTTGGGACAGTAGGCTTCAGTGCGATTAAGTACCCTAGCTCATGCATATGCTCGTAAAGGGCTTCATTTTCGGCCATATAGCCTATAAACATGAAAGCTTTAGTAACATTATAGTTATCGTGCAGGTAGGCCCTAAATGCCCGCCAATTCATTTTCCAACCAACTTTCTGCACGCCCAGGTTTAAATTCTGGCTATCTATAAACGCATAGACTATCGGTTTTTTTGACCGTCTTTTAAGCACCGCCATTTAGCGAAGCCCCTGCTTCAGAGTTGACGCTACATTATCCACCTGAACCCGTATTTGCTTGGTTGTATCGCGGTCCCTTATGGTAACCGAACTATCCTTGAGTGAATCAAAATCGACAGTAATGCAAAACGGAGTACCGATTTCATCCTGCCGCCGATACCGCTTGCCAATATTACCATTATCGTCCCATAGCACCATTAAGAATTCCTGTTTCAACTCTTCATATAGCTGGCGCGCAAAAGCTACCAGTTCAGGCTTGTTTTTAAGCAAGGGGCTGACCGCGATTTTATACGGTGCAATCGAAGGTTTTAATTTCAGTACTATCCGCTCTTCTTCGCCGACTTTATCCTTACTAAACGCGTCACTTAATACGCTAAGCAATAGCCGTCCAACACCCACCGAAGACTCAATTACATAAGGTATGGTTTTCTGACCACTAGATTCATCTAAGATGCTAAGGTCCTTATTGCTGAATTTAGAGTGGTTGCTTAAATCAAAGTCGCTGCGGTTATGTGTGCCCCATAGCTCTTTCGGGCCAAATGGAAAATCAAAGTAAATGTCGTGGGCAGCTTTAGCGTAGTGTGCCCGTTCTTTTTGGCTGTGCTCATGCCAACTTAAGCTGGTTTCATTGATGCCTAGAGAATCGACTAGAAAATGCCATGCAAATTGTCGCCATTGCTCATAAGCTTCGTCTTGGTCGTCAGGGCTAATAAAATATTGCAGCTCCATCTGCTCCAGCTCACGTACCCGAAAAATAAAGTCTCGCGGCGAGATCTCGTTACGGAAAGCTTTCCCGATTTGAGCAATTCCAAAAGGTAACTTGGCCCGCATTGTCTCTCTAACATTTAAGAAGTTAGTGAAAATCGCTCCAGCTGTTTCTGGGCGCAGATAGACCTTGGCCGCCTCATCCTCAACTGAACCTACCCAAGTCTGCATCATTAAGTTGAACTGCCTTGGTTCACTTAAAGGATTGCCGTCAGGTGACTTTTTGTCTTTTAGCAGCATCGCCAGTTCCTTTAAGTCTGTAGTGTCAACACCCGCTAATTGGTCAGCGCGATAGCGTTTGTGGTTCAGTGTATCTTCAACCATCGGATCGCTGAACCCGGCCAGATGCCCGCTCGCCCGCCATAGCTCAGGATGCTGAATTATGGCACCGTCTACTCCGAAAACGTTATCCTGGCGCTGTACAAACTCCTCCCACCAAAGTTGTTTAATATTGTTAACTAGTTCAACGCCAAGCGGACCGTAATCATAAAAACCCGACAACCCACCATAAATATCGCTGGTTTGAAATACAAAACCTCTGCGCTTGGATAGACTGACAATATCTTCGATCTGTAGTTTAGTCATAATAAATAGTATGAGAGTAGCTGATACTGTCTCAGATTATACCCTACCTAATACCTAAAAACAGCTTAGACAATCTTAATTCTATAAACGACTGTTGCCCAAAAGTAGCGCTGACAGTGGCAACAGATCGCGTGCCAACTGCTCGCCACCATTAATTCTCGCGGTAAGCTTAGGGTTATCAGCCACAAAAACAATACGCCAAAACTTAATATGATCAGGCGAAAACTGACCATCCGGCTGCGCCAAAAAGCACATTTTATCCGTGTCAAAGTTAAACCGAGATTCTTTGGATATAACTTGGTTTTGGTTATCTGAAGTTAGATTGGGCATGTGACCTGAAATAAAGAGCAAGCGCGAATTAAACCATAATCGGTGCAGTTCAAGCGGCAGATCAAGGTCATTAAGAGCACTTAAAGCAGATCTTATTAATATAAAATACTCCTCTTCGGCCTGATCCTCAGTGCTTGAATTTATGATTTTAAGCAACTCATAACCCAACTGTACTCGCGATATATCCGATAATATTCGTGAAAAATTTTGTTCTAACCGCGAGCTAGTTAAAGTAGCTATCCCTCCGCGACCGAATATAAAACCGATGTCACTTACACAAAACAGCTCAATGCCGCCGGCCAGCTTACTCTTTAGAGCCCGGGAGCCTTTGGCCATTAAACGCAATTTGCCATGTTCAGGAGTTATCACCGTGATTATCCGGTCACTCTCACCGTAATTAATGCGGCCAAGAACTATAGCTTTGGTGGTTAGGTGCTTCACTGCGGTATATACAGCCATTATATTAGTTCGTATTGTATCACCAGATGAGTCAGGTAGCCTTAATGCTTCTATAGGGGGAGTCCGAGTCTGATTATCGTAAATTAGCTATGCCTACACTGGAGCTTTAGTCATGCAACCGAAGCCTAAGCTAAAGCGGTTCTTGTTGATTGAATTAGGCCAGCTTAAATCCTAACTCTAGCTATCTGAAAGAAGCTTATAATTATCTACCAGGCCACTTAAGTTGGCTTTAGAATCGCTCTAATATCTATAGCTTTAGGATCTTTGACATGGATATCGCATTAGGCCTAAACGGCTCGGTTGAACTCTAGTAGTTGAATTAATTTGCCATATTTTTGCCTAATATAGTAATATTGTTATGTAACTAGTTTATTAAAGTTCCTCCTCCTAGTCATGATTAGAGCACTGATTTTTTTGGCTATAGCCTTGTGCGGCTTAATTTTGCTGGTGGTTGAGACTCCTAAAGTGCAGTTAATGAGCAGCATGGATTCTCAGATTAGTGCGGCCTGTCTAAAGCAGGCCTGTCAACGCCCGCACTTAGCTAAAACTATTCGGCACAATAAACTTAAAAGTACTACTAAAAAGTCAGTTACTGCGCCAGTTTGCCCGGGCAGCGATGGAACTATTATGCACTCTTACGCTCAGCAATTAACTAAACAGCTACAAACACTCAATAGTGCGGTTGATACGACTCGAGCAACCGCTGAAATTAACGGTGAGGGTTATTTGACATTCGACTATCAGGTAAACGATCTGTTCTTAGCCTACGACAACAGGGTTAACCAACTTTACACCAGCACTCTGACTCAACTACCGCCTCCATGCCAGAAAACGCTGACCCGGCCAATATCTTTCTCGACGTTCTTACCCTAAAAAAACACAAGATAGTGCTTATGTATAATATATAATAGTCTGTATTGCAATTATATTTTTGTGTTATATTGGGTTCACGGTGTATTAAAGGAGGTTTAAAGATGCGCAAGCTCTTACTAACATCAATAACAAGTGTTATAGGGGTTGGGATGATGATGGGGATGGCGAGTGCCGCCACGACTGTCACGTGCAACGGTAGTATTTCAAATACCGGAGCAAATTCGACAAACATTGTAAACTGCGTGGACCAAAACAACCAAACAGTAACCTGCAGCAATACAGGCGTTATAACTCAAAGCAACACCCAAAGTTCAACCAGTGGTGGCGCGAAAACCAGCGGGAATACCAGCTCGGGCAATGCTAGCAGTGGTAACTCAACCAATAGCAATACTTACACCGTACAGCTAGGCGCCAGTTGTGTGCCTGTAAAAAGTACAGCTACCAGTACTAGCCCAGTGGTACCATTTACGACCACGGCTATAGTGGCCGGACCGACAGCCGTAAAATCCAGCACTACACCAAGTAGCCTACCCGTAACCGGCAGCAACACCGTATTAAAAGCTGTTGAAATCGGTTTAGGCGTGCTCGCGGTATGTGCCCTTGTCGCCGGCATTGGCGTGAAACTCGCCAAAAAAGTCGCTTAAAATTAAGCGCAACAAGGCAAAGAGGAGGTATTTGTGCTGGAAGTTACAAATACTCGTAAAATAAGCTACATCCTTAAGCTAAGCCTGATTAACTTAATCGGCTTAGCTTTTGCCTTATACTGCCTAAACCCATTGCTATTTCATAAAACAAACACCGTGGCATTAAGTAGAGTGCAGCAAAAACCTTTTCAACCGCCAGCACTGCTCTTCCCTGAAGTGGTGTCTGGATTGCCGGTACGTTTAATCATTCCTGGTTCGGCCATTGATATACCGGTTGATCGTGGCTATTACCAAGCAAGCACTGATAGCTGGACTCTAAGCGGTTATCGAGCGCAATTTGCCATGACCTCAACACTCCCGAACAATATTGAAGGTAACACTTTCATCTATGGACACAATAACGATTTTGTTTTCGGTTCTTTGCGGCATTATACCCCAAAAATCGGCGCCGAAGCTTTAGTTTTTACGACCAATGACCACGAGTTTGAATATGATTTTGTTAAGTCTTTCAGTCTAGCGCCTTATGAAACCAACGTCATTAACAGCAATGGACCGCCGATGCTGACCATTCAAACCTGTACCGGTTCGCTTAACCAATGGCGGACGATGTATCAGTTTAATTTCATTAAGGTTGTGTCACTCGATGCTTGAAATTCTTGTTTTCTACTGCGGAAGTTTTCTGGGATTACTAGCTATCGCTGCTTTTGCTGGTAGCAGTTTGGCTACTTATCGGGAAATATCTGCTCTCAAACGTTCTACAAAACTACAATCGAAAACAATCTCAGTTGTAATTTTAGTATCTCGGCTAGACAACAATCTGCTAGCCTGCCTGGTCAGCCTTTTTTCTCAAAAAATTAGAAACCTCGAAGTTCATATTGTCAGTCCGCTCAATTCCAACAAAATCAAAAAATTTATTCAATCTGACATCAGCCGAAGACAATTTCAACAGACTATTATTAACAGATCAAATAATCGGATATTTAAACCTCAGACGCTTTATCGCTGGGCCCTAAAACACGTCAAAGGTGACCTAGTTATATTTATAGATAGCAGTATGCAGCTAAATCTTATAGGTATTAAATCGGCAGCTAAATTACTTAATCGGCCCAATTACGCAGATACTTTAAGTATCGATTGCCAAATTAGAAATAATTTGACCCTTACAAGCTTATTTCAGCAAATCGACCAAATCATGATTGGTTTTAGATTGAAAAGTTTAAGTGTCTCGCAGCATTTGGGAGCATCGACTCAACCACCTCTTATCTGCGTAAGATCAACGCTTAAAAACCTAGCAAAACCAAACCCTAAATCACCGCCAAGAGTCAAACACACCTCAGTTTTATCAGTCAGTCTCACGCCGGAAACTTCTAGTAACTATTTACTGAGAATATACCGGTCACGTACAACTAAACTAGACAACTTCATAGCCGCAAAAATACAACCTCTTGCCTGGCTATATTTAGCCCTTAAAACTGTAGCACTAGGTGGAGCCTTTTATCTTTTTGGATACTTTATATTTCTAGCAATAAACTTGAAGGAACCGTCTTTCCTCTTAATCTCTTACCTCGCGCTTATATTGGTTTATGCTTTCGCGATATCTCTTTCATCTAACTTATCTATGCTTAAAAAGTTAGGCTTGATATTAATTAGTCCAGGCTACTTCATCTGGTTTGCCTTTAAATTAATCTTAGAGGTAATGTTTACGCTCTATTGGGCAATGCTAAAGATAATTAAGCTCCTAGTCCGCCTTCGTGACTTTTTTAGCCCTGCGGCTCTTGAAATAAAAGTGATCCCAGATTAAATAAAGGGCAAAGAAGACCAGACTTCCGACTACGATTGAAGCTGATGTTTCGTTAGTTCGGGGTTTGGACACCAATCTAGAGGTTCGGCTGATACTCGGATGATAAATTACCGCGGCTGGACTAATATTATTACCTATTGGTCCGGTGATAAGTACACTACCGGTTGCGGAATCGGGCATAGCATTGGTGTTTATTGCTCCGCTTCCTGAAACAGTTGGCTCAAAAGCAACCAGCCGATCATTAGGCGTTATGGAAGGATCAGACGCAGAATTTTGCGCCATTCCAGTATTGATTAGTGGCGGATCTGGCGTATAGATGCCCAAATTACCATTCCACGTTCCAAATACGTTTATAAATAAGATACCGAACCAGTTAGACAATGCTAGGTTGCTGTCTTCTATATTGAGCAAGTTAGCGACGTTATCGGCGTTGCCGCTCGTAGCATTGCCAGCTCTAGTATTGTTAGATACTGTGGCATTGCCGCTTGCCGCGGTTAAATCAATATTATTGCTAATCGTGTCCTTTGTCTGGTTATTGATATTGGCATTGGTGTCTCCGCTATTACTGAGCACACCTCCACCGAATTCGGCAGCTGTGGTCCCCGGAGGCGCATTAATAATTAGACCTACCCATTGACCGCCGGCCACATTAACAAACACCAACAAATCATTGCTGCCAATCAAGTTGCTGCCAGTTAGATTAAACGCGGTAATAGAGTTAGTGGTGTTACCACTCGTTGCGTTACCGGCAGCAGTATTGCCAGACACCGACGCTGTACCACTCGAAGCATTAGCAGCTACGTTATTATTAATCGTTGCGTTATTGGCGTTTGTAATGTTAGTTGTGCTACCTGATTTACCATTAATCGAGTTAGATGAGTTAGCTCCGGTATTACTAATAATATTCACGATCGGCACATTATCCGCCAGCAATTGGTTGACAAAGTCTGGCGGCAGCAAGATATTGCCATTAAGATCACCGTTTATGTTAATGACCCCAAGGAACGACCGGCCGCTAACAAGTGCTGAATCAATTACATTTACTACATTAGCAATGGCAGAGGCGTTGCCGCTTGTGGCATTACCGGCTGTAGTGTTATTGGATACATCCGCATTACCACTAGTTGAAGCCAGGTCTATATTGCTAGTCATGTTAGCGCCAGTGGTGCTATTGACGACTAAATTGTTAGGCGAAGGATCATTAGCCACTTGAGCGCTAGCTAAGGTCGAGGGGTTGAGTAACAAATTACCGTTAACGTCACCGTTAATGTTATCGACGAAAGTTACAGCATTTGGGCCAAGAACATTTACGGCTGATTGAAGTAAATTCACGACATTGGCATCATTAATGGCGTTACCCGTTGTAGCACCACCAGCCAACGTGTTTGCTGTAACGCTGGCATTCCCAGAGTTAGCCTTAGAGGTAATGTTGTTGGTATCTGTTGCCAGCGTCGCATTATTTAGGTTGAGATTACCGCCCTGGCTCGAGTTAATGCTATTAGAAGAGTTAGTGCCAGTTGTGTTAATGTTACTACTTGAACCTGAATTGCCTTGATTATTAATCGTGTTTAACGAACCCGATCCAGTATTGCTAATCGTATTAGATGAACCTGAACCATTTGGGTTACCGCTTAAGCTACCGCTTTTGTTGTCATTAGTATTAGTAGTAGTGTCGGGAGAAACTAGCGAAGGTGCGCCTACAATCACCGCCCCTGACGGCGGGGTTGTGGTGGATTGGGTAATCTCAATATAGTTATTGTTTGGGGCATCATATATCCAATCGGGATAATTGTATTCACCGGTTGTAGGATCATAGGTATAAACAACTGTATAAAGAGGGGCATAGGTGTCGCTGTAGGGATTAAACGAATAATATGCACTCTCCCACAATCCGGCTTTACAGTTATAAGTGTAGAGCGCCGCGTCGGCGCCAACCGGCACGTGCACGCCGCTCGTAAAGGTTGGCGGCGAGCACGTAGAAGTTGAGCTATCAGCATACGCAACCTGGATGCTTAGCGGCAACCATAAAAATAAGGACAACGCCACTAGGCTAAACTTGGCTTTGTGTCCCACCCGATTCCGCATAACATTTAATACTCCCATGAACCGCCTCATTTCTTAACCTTACTACCCGCCCCGGACAAAGGGATATAGTACTTAAGTAGTACTATTCTCCCAAATATCCGAAGTTTTTAACTACTTGCCGGGTTAAAACGTTAGTTAGAAACGTCAAACGTAACGCTAGTAGTGCTGGTGTTAGTAGCATCGCCAGTTGTGGCTGAACCACCGGTTGTATTACCCGCAACCGTGGCTTTGCCGCTAGACGTAGACTGGTTATTGCTAACCGCCACCGACAAGTCGTTCGTGTTTGTTACGGTCATGTCGTTTTTGCTGCTCGAGTTCACGACATTAACTGATGACGTACCAGTAGTGTTGATGCTACCAGTTCCGCCGCTAGTGCCACTAGTTGCAGCCGGCGTCGTTGACGAAGGTGTATTCGTTACCGAAGCATTCATCGACAAGGCGCTAGTGTTAGTTGAGTTTCCGCTTGTCGCGTTACCGCCGGTCGTATTGTGATATACGCCCGCCTGACCGCTCATACTCTCCTGTCCATTAGAGTAAGATGCACTAAGGTTATTGTTGTTCCTCACGTGCGAATGGGTTACCACCCCCGACTTAATGATATTTTTGGAACCGGTTCCCGTGGTGGAAATCGATCCCCCGCTTTGTGCTGCCGCCACCCCTGTAGTAAGACCGAGTCCCAATACAGTAGCAGCTGCGGCACGAATGACTAGTTGTTTCATTTCATACCTCCCTCTTAGGGTTAATTTATTCTTTTATGGGTTGTTCACCCAACCTGATATAACCAGATTATCTAGTGAGATCAGGCCAAACGACCAACGATCGATATCTATTTGTTCATGTTTTCTAATTGCCTCCTGTCGAGTTAACTTGAACGTGTAGCTGGCTGCTGCCGGAACCGCTGCTGGTATGCGATACGCTAACATTGGCATTGCCAATAGTTGTGGCGTATGAACCGTTCGATGGTACCGTAACATTCTGGCCATTAACACTAACCTCGGTACTGCTTTGACCGTTCACATCACTGCTAGAAACATTGCTTGACACGCTATTTGAAGCCGAGTTAATGGGCGTAGCGGCTTGGCTTGAGACAGTTGCAGAGTGTGTCTTACTAACAGAAGCATAATTTACGGGGTGAGATTTAAGCCCCGTTAATGACGGCTGCTTTTGCACCAACAAAACCGCTAAGTAAACTGCAATAATTACAAAAACCACTACAGCCGCAATAATGACCAATTTAGAGGCCATTAACCCGTGTGTGATAGTTCTGGTATTTTCACCACTGCGATACCTAGTTTGCATATACCCTCTCCGTTCGTTTAAACGCCCCAAGTGAGATTGAGTGGTGTTTAATTTTCTATAGCATAGTAGAAGCTATTTAGCTGGCTGCATGTAAAAATTTTCACCTAATTTTTAAGTTGTCCTTGGCGTAGCTGGTCTGAAGAGCAATATGAGCAAGAGGTGTCGACGCTCTAATTTAGACCGTAGCTTAAACTCAAGTTAATTTATTAGCCCAATTGATAACTTCAGCTAACGTGGTATCGGGCTTATATAAATAGCCGGAAATGTTAAGATCATTAGTTAAGCCATTACGACTGGCATTAAATTCAACAGGCGGTACATTACTATAAATAACCACGGGTATTCCCGACCAATCGCTGTAAGAACGAAACTCATATAGAAACTCGATCCCGCTATGTGCACTTAGTTGCAGCTCACAAAAAACTAAGTCTGGTTTTAAACGGTCGGCTGACGATACCGCAGCCTGAGCTGAGTACACGTGCTGCACGTCGTAACCAGCATTAGTTAACCCGGCCGTTAAGGAACTTGCTAGCACACTGTCCGGTTCAAGAAGCAGTATCCGCTTGGTTTGATGACTCATACTTAGCTATACCAGAGCCAACTGCGACGATGGTTGTAGCACCACGCCCAAACCATAGAGTCGGTGATGTCGCGACACATGTAATTTGAGTTTCATCGCCTTAAAAATAGCATCCGCGACAAAAATTCCGGCCCCAGTAGTGTGACTAATTTCAACTAACGGTTGACGTGAACGGCCATACAATTTTCGTCCGCTCCGAAGAGCCTCACTGCTTAAGTTGGGAATATTGGCATATACACCTGCAACTATACCGTATCGGCAACGATGGGTAGCCAGTTGAAGCGTAGTTTGGGATGTACCACTTGCCTGTGCTGGCAAAGCTTCGATCAAGGCGCTAGCCAGTCCCACTATTGCAGCCTGTAGACCCTGGCGATGCGCAAGAACCGGTTCATAGCGACCTGAGATATTCAACTCAAGCTCAACACTATATAACCGTGCTAAGGCTTTAAGCTGTTCGTCAGCCTCATACAGAACTGAAGCCACCGATACCGCCTCAGGCGCCAACTCGTAATTAGTAAGGTTAGCCAGCTGTAAACCTAAGCTATACCCGTCGATTAATTTAAGTCCATTCTCCGCCAGTATGCGGATTTGTGTTAGATCAGCACTCATCCCGAAAGCAGCCAGCTCAGCTTGCCTGGCAATCTGAATTAAGGGTAGTTTTAACTGTTCTGCGACTGTAAGCAGCAACTGCTGCGATAATGTTGATCTGGGTATTGGCGAACTCACTTATTGCCCCACGTTCCCTCAAGCTTTTGATCAAATTATACTACTGCCGAGGGCGCCCTAAAATAGCAAAGAGCTTAAGGAGAGAAAGTTACACTAGGCAATATCTGATTTAAGAATATGCTATTATAGCTGGTTGATTCAGTCCATAGCTCTAGCGTGTTCGTACGATCCGGTAACATAACCATGTCTCCAGTTTTGTTGGGTTCAATTTGCCCTTGAATCAAGACTCCAGTTACTTGGGGTACCTTTTTCAGCTGAAATGGAGTGATCGAGAGTTTTGAACTTTGCTGCTGCGACGTATACTGCTGCAACTGTTGACTATAAGGATTGGCATTGATTTGCACTCTTAATGCATATACACTACCCGAACCACCAACCGATGGAACCACGCCTGGATTAAAATACGCATCAAGAGGATTGGAGCCAGAAGTATTAATGTAACCGCTCCAATTTTTAGGATATGGCACATAAACACTACCGTACTGTGATGGTCCCGTGTAACTGGTGAATGGATTTTCGCTCTCAACCTTAAACTGATTTTCAAGTTGAGTGGCCTGCTTAGCCTCTGCAGCTGCCACGGCTTGGGCAACTAAAGTATCGGCATCATTCTTGTACTTGTTGGCTTTTGAATAGTAGCTAAAGCCGAAGACTAGCGACACTATTAACACTACACACACGCCAATAAACGCCATTAAAAGCGCGCTAATACTACCACTAGTTGTAAGTTTTTGCATCTAGTGCTTATGGTAACCCAGCCTGGCTAAGTTTTGCAACAGCTTGTACTCTAACCTTTTAGTTTATATAAATACACGCCATGGTCGCTCGCTAGCGGCTTTAGGTCTTTAAACTTAAACGCAAAACTGACGATTTTAATCTGGCTCAAGCCTTCAGCGCGGATTTTACGCTCAAGCTTATCCATCAACCGACCAAGCAAAAAAACATATATGGCATCAGCCGGGGGCCACTGAGCATGCCAAAAGTCACCAAAGATTATCTTAATCTTTGACTTCAAACGCCTGGTTCGCAACCAACATATCACAAATAACAGTGGGTTCAGTTCATAGCCGACCGCCATATAACCTGATTCAGCCGCCGCGATTAAGATTCGACCGTCGCCGCAGCCTAAATCAATAATAGTGCTACCCTTTGGTAAGCCAGCTAACTTGAGTGCGGCATCAATTTGCACTTTGGTAGTTGGTAAATAAGGTGCTCCGAAAAGTAAAACATAGCCAAACATCAATGATAGAAGTAAAGCTAACAATAAAATAACCTGCCGCCACACTACTTAGCCTTTGTTGGTTTTAGTTTATTCAACTGGTTTTCGGCCGTCTGCAAATACATCTCCATCTGTTTAATAATTTGGGTGGCCTCAGTATATAACTTAAGTGAGTCTGAGATAGATGTGTTTACATCTTGTAGCCGGTTCACAATCTCATCCAACCGGAGGCTTAATTGTTCATAATCAAGTTGTTGGTTGCTTGGGGACATTTCTACTCACCTCCAGTTGCTTAATAATGGTTGCTTCAAAAGCAGCCCGAGATAATTCAATAGCTACTATACTACCAGGACCTAGATCCGAACCGTCACTTACTTGTCCGTTTGAACGAATAATTGCATAACCCCGGCCTAAAAGTGTCTGAGGATCTAAAGCATTAAGGAGGATGGATAATTGTTTTAGTTGTCGACGTTCGTGCTGCAAACGGCCTGACAAGACATTCCTAGTATATTCGCGCTGGCGTTCAAGTTGACTAGCTGCCTGTTTAATCTTCCGCTCAATGGCAACCTGGAACTCGATCATCATGTTTTTTAGCTTAAGCTGCACCATCTGTTTATCGGGTACGAGTATTTCAGCGGCATTTGACGGGGTTGAAGCACGACGATCAGCTGCCAGCTCAGCCAGACTTGTATCACTTTCATGACCAATCGCAACCAGTGTCGGAACCCGACTGGAAGCCACCGCCCTGGTCACAACTTCGCTATTAAAAGCAGCCAAATCTTCAGGGCTGCCACCACCGCGGATAACTACCACAACGTCCGGCAGATCGGATTGTGCCGAAAAAAATTCCAGTGCCCGACTTATTTCATCAGTTGCGGTTTCGCCCTGTACGTTAACCGGATAAAGATCGATCCTTAGCCCAGCCCAACGATTTTTCAGTATCTGTAAAAAATCAGCTAAAGCAGCTGACGGTGAAGCAGTAATTAGACCGATTACTTTAGGCGGATATGGCAGCAGGCGTTTACGCTCTGGGGCAAATAAGCCCTCGGCTTCAAGTTTGGCAGCTAAGAGCTCACTGGCTCGCTTAATCGAGCCGGCGCCGACCGGCATGATAGAGCTGAAATTAAAGCTAAAACCATATCGTTGGTGCAACCTAGGTAGACCTTTAACGCGCAGTAACATACCTTCTTCAAGCGGCCCTGGTAGCTGATATACTGAGCCAAAGCAGCTCACGCTCGCAGCTTCATCTTTCAAGTCAAAATACACCCATTGCTGTTTAGATATTCTAAAATTAGCCAATTCACCACGAATTGAAATACCACTAAAGGCATATTCAACCGTCTGATTAAAAACCGCTACAAATTCACTGACCGATAGTTCGACATTTGTATTCATAGAATCTCCGCCGGTTTAGGCGGTCGTCCGTGTTTACTAATCTCCCTTTGGTATAAATAATAGCCAGCAGGCAGCTGCAAAATACTATTCAACACCCTGTACATAATAATGACCGGGAGGCTAAGTTTTGGTGAAATTCCGGCAGTCAACAAGACGGCGATCATTAACGCCTCGTAAATCCCGACCCCGCCGGGCAATACGGAAATGAAACCGGCAATATTGGCAATGCCATAAGCTAAAATAACCGCCCCCGGATTAACAAAATGACCGAAAGCTACGAATACTGTATAGACAACCGCGACTTCGGTTAAATTCATCACGAGTGCATAAATAAATGGTGCCCGCATGCGTTGTTTATTTTGGCGCATTTGCAGAAACGTATCATGAAAATCGTCAAACACACCGCGCGCCTTTTTTATATTAATCGCATCTTTCCCAGGCCGAACTACCTGCAACAGCCTATTTAATAAAACGGTGAAGTATTCCAAAAAGGAATTAATTCGCTGTCGATTACCAATAATGTAAATAAAAAGTGCCGACCCAACCAGCAGCAAAGTTGCTAAAACACCGGAGACCAGGATCGTAAAATTATTGACCTTGCCACCGATCGCCAGAAAAATGACACCTAAAAGAATTAACGCTTCAAATGAAAAAACCGTAAGCAGTAATTTAATAAACTGCACCATTGTCGCCTTAGCTCCGGTAATATTAGTACCTCTCAGCCTAAAGCCGAAATAGGAGATCCCGGCTGCGCCACCACTTGGAAAGACATGGTTGACGAAATTTAGCTCAAGGGTAGTTTTAAGTAAGGTACTATACTCAATTTTATTTTCTACAATCCCAAACAACTTCTGGTAAAGCTTAGTCTGGGCATGGTAGTTCAAAGCCTCAAACGGTATCATAAACAACAAAGCAAGACCGTTGACATGGAATAAGTTTTTAAAGGTAGTCACTAAATCATCACGGATAAAATATAGTGTTATAAGCAGCGCAATAACCGTCGTAATATTCAGTAACAGCTTCCATCGCTTAATGACGAAGGTCGTAAGCTTGCTCATAATCCCAATCATTATACCTGTAAATTTAAGCTTCAGGTGCAGATCCTAGCCAATGCACTGTAATATATGAGCATGCAAAGCCTTTTAGTCTTAGGTCGGCAACCAGCACTATCCCTTGCGGAGCTGGAAAGTTTGTATGGCGCTGATAAACTGCGACCAATCGGACAGATAGCCGCTATTGTTAACGTTGACCCCTGTTTATTGGCCTTTGACCGTCTAGGCGGAGCGGTTAAGTTTGCGAAAGTTTTAACAGAATTAAATACTACTAACTGGGAAGAGATCGGAAGCTTTCTTATACATAACGCACCAGAACATAGCCGCCAGATGCCACCAGGAAAAATGAAACTTGGCATCAGCGTTTACGGCTTTGAACGTGCCCCTAGAGAAGTACAGAAGTTAGGGTTCAATATAAAACAGGCGGTTAGAGCAACTAACCGCAGCGTTAGAGTTGCTCCCAACAATGACCCCGCTCTAAGCACCGCTCAAGTTATCCATAACCAATTAACAGGTACAAATGGCTGGGAATTATTAATCGTGAAAGATAACTCAAAAACCATTGTTGCCCAAACCATAAAAGTACAAGATATTGCCGCATATACACGTCGTGACCGTAAACGTCCGGCGCGTGACCTTAAAGTGGGCACTCTGCCCCCTAAGCTGGCTCAGGTGATCATCAATCTAGCCGCCGGGCCATTACCAAATAATTGCATACAAACGGACTATGACGCGTGCTCACAAAAACCCGAATTAAAGACTTATTTTGCCAATTCCCTGTTACTTGACCCATTTTGCGGCAGCGGTGTGATTCTTCAGGAAGCCGCAATTATGGGCTATAACTGTTTGGGATCCGACCTAAACTCACGTATGATTGACTTTGCTCAAACGAACCTAAAATGGCTGCGTGAAATGCCACGGAGCCCACTTGCTAGCAATGTAGCTATCACACTCATGCAGCGTGATGCTACCAAGGATCAATGGCCACTTGATCCTTACAAAAAATTGATTGTTGCAAGCGAAGCCGATCTCGGCAAACCTTTTGCCAGGACCCCCTCGCCCCAAGAGATTGAAACGGCGGTGGCTAAAGCCCAACAGACAATCACAAAAACACTCAATAACTTAGCCAAACAGATCAAGATTGACACTCGTATCGCATTGGCTATACCTGCCTGGCGAATCGCGGGTGGACATACCATAAACCTCCCCTTGCTTGACCACAACTCTTACGACGGGTATAATCGGGTGAGTTTTCAACACGTTCGGGATGAACAACTAATTTACTATCGTCCCAACCAGGTAGTAGCCCGTGCGCTGTTAGTTTTAAGCAAAGCCTAAAGAGGAAGCAACCTATGTCACATGTCAAAGCAGGTGGTACCGCTAAGAATGTTCACGACTCACCCGGTCAAAGACTGGGAGTTAAATTATACGGCGGCCAGAAAGTTAAAGTCGGTCAAGTTATCGTCCGGCAGGTAGGTATGACCAAACGACCGGGACCAGGCACTAAAATGAGCCGTAATTATACAATTCATGCCGCTAAAGATGGTGTAGTCAGCTTCAAAACACGGAAAGTACGCTTATTTTCCGGTAAGTCAGTTCGGCGAACTGAAGTCAGTGTTAACTGATACCCAATTGATGACGGATACGATCAATCACGTCAGCAATCACGACCTGCGATTTCACCAGGTAATCGTCAACGCCTAAGCTCTCCGCCCGCTGCTTGTCACTATCCTGGCTTAATGCCGTCAGCATAATCACTTTTAAATTAGCGGTTTCGGGCGTATTGCGCAGTATATCTAACACATCAAAACCACTGACTTTAGGCATCATTACATCTAGTAGAACTAGATCAGGATGATAACTTAGAGCTGAAGCTAAGGCATCCTCGCCGTCAGCCACCCGACGTACATCAAAACCTTCGGCTTGTAAACGGGTTACGTAGACATTAGCTAAGCCATCATCATCTTCAACTAATAATATTCTTTTGTGGGAGTCATTTTTGGGTTCGTCCATAAAGCTTAAGTTATCTTATCTGCCGGTTTTTTGCAAGGTGGCTTTGATTAATCCATCGAAAAGTGGGTGTGGATTAGTCGGTCTTGATTTGAATTCTGGATGAAATTGACTGGCAATAAAATAGGGATGATTGGTGCCTTCGATAACTTCTACTAGACCACTAGTCGGGTTAAACCCAACCGCCCTGATACCCCAAGATTCGTATTGTGGCACATATTTAAGATTACACTCCCAACGATGGCGATGTCTTTCTGTAATTTTTAATTTGCCATATACTTTAGCAGCCAAACTGCCTCTGATTAGCTCACAGTCATAATTGCCAAGACGCATGGTGCCTCCGGTGTTCTCTTTCCCTCGCTGATCATTCATTGTATCAATAACCGGATCCGGCGTGTCCGGATCAACTTCTGTCGTATTGGCCTTGTCTAGGCCGCCGCTACGGGCAGCTGCTATCACGGCCATATGCAAGCCATAGCACAAACCCAGATATGGCATACCGGTTTTTAAGGCATAGCTTGCAGCAATGATCTTACCTTCTACGCCACGACTGCCAAATCCACCCGGAACAATTAAGGCGTCGCATTTATCGAGCTGGCTATCAGAATTACCATCTTTAGCCAGTTTAACCGCATCTATCCAGCGAATATTGACATTACAGTCATTCCACCACGCAGCTGAACTAATCGCTTCAACGACCGACATATAGGTGTCGCTATTATCAAGGTATTTCCCGACTAACCCAACCGTTACTGTCCGCTCATATACTTTCTCAGCTCGTTTTACCATGTTTCGCCACGGTTTTAATTGCGCCTGCTTGGCTGGAACAATCGATAATTTTTTAGTAATTACGCGTGCAATGCCACTATCCTCGAGCGTCAAAGGAACTTCATAGATGCTTTTAGCATTGGGTAGCAATACGATGGAGTCTTCATCAATACCTGAATAAAGACTCAGTTTTCGTTTGACTCCATTGTTGGCTGGATACTCACTCCGGCCGACTAAGATATCCGGTGTAACACCGAGACCCCTCAATTCCCGAATTGAGTTTTGGGCCGGTTTAGTTTTGGTTTCTTGAGAGGCACTGAGAAATGGTAAATAAACTACGTGAACGTACAGACAGTTTTGTTGGCCACCGCGCAGCGAAAATTCACGTATGGCCTCTATAAAACTTAGGGACTCATAATCCCCGACCGTTCCACCGATTTCAACTATGTGCACATCGTAGCCGCTACCAGCACTAGCTATGTACGACTGGATAGCAGCAGTTAGATGAGGAATGATCTGGACATCATCACCGTGGTATTTTCCGGCACGTTCATTGGCAATAACATCAGCCAGCACTCTTCCGGCCATTAGACTGCTTTCCCTGGTCATTTCAGCGCCAGTAAAGCGTTCGTAGTGCCCTAAATCCAGGTCAGTTTCAGCACCGTCTTTTGTTACAAATACTTCGCCATGTTCCCTGGGGTTAAGCAGACCGGCATCAACATTCAGATAAGGATCGCACTTTTGTAGATTCACGCTTAAACCACGAGCGCTTAAAAGGTTGCCAATTGAGGCGGCCGTTATACCCTTTCCTAGTCCGGAAAGTACTCCACCAGTAACGAATATGTACTTGGTTTGGCTGCGAGCCACCAGAGAGCTACCTCTTTAATCCTTCGAATGGTAACACAGTAATAACCCGAACCTCAACTATTTTGCATAATTTATGCTAAGAATTTCCATAAACTTTGCATACAAGCAGCTTAAAAATAATGTTGCAAAGCCTCTAAATTTTATAAATTCAATCTATGCACACAAGAAAACTCAAAAGATTACTAAAAGAACGCTTTTAAAGCTTTACTTATTGGCTAGATAAGCTTCAGCCGCCGCCAATTGATTGTCAGTACCATTGTTGGCCAGTTTAACCACTTCATCAGGGGTTATGCCGATATGCTCGATATCTTGACCATCGGGTCGGTACCAAGCCGCAACTGTCACTTTAAGTTCAGCCCCACCACTAAGTCCGATTAGCTGCTGTACAACACCCTTACCAAAAGTTTTGGTGCCAATTAGATAGGCGTCGTGGTTGTCATGCAGCGCTCCGGCCGTAATTTCGCTGGCTGATGCCGATCCTCCATTAACTAATACCACAGTCGGTATACCGTGCAATATATCGCCGCCTGTAGCCGTATAGGTTTGCAGAACCACGTTTCCACGACGTTCCTGCATTATCTCCTGTCCCGGTTTAAGCCACTCGCTAGTTGTTGCCACTGCTGCGCTAACTAATCCACCCGGATTATCTCTTAAATCAAGGATTATGCCCTTAACATGGTGGCTTACCATCGCCTGAGCCGCTTGTTGAATCAAGCCGGCGGTATCATTAGCAAAGGTAATAATTGAAATGTATCCGAGGTTACCGCTTAAAAACTTGTAGCTTACGCTTGGAACTGTAATGTTCGCCCGCTTAATTGTAATATTCTGCTGCTTGCCGGCATAGGAAACTGTCAGTGTAACATTAGTACCAGCTTTGCCCCGAATCAAATCCGCTGCTTGTGTCACACTCATGCTCTGAGTCGACTGACCGTTTATATCAAGTATGATGTCATTAGCTTTTAAACCGGCGCTTGCTGCCGGAAAACCTTTGATCGGTGCCATCACCATTATTTGCTTTTGGGCGTTTTGGGTGAGTTCAGCGCCTATCCCGCTAAACGAGTTATTGAGTTCATTATTAAACTGCTTTACCTCAGAAGCCGTAAAATACTCGGTATAGGGATCATTAACAGCGGCCGCTAAGCCGTGTTTAATGCCGTTTAGCAGCTGGGTAGTGGTTAATTTACCGTCATAATTATCAATTAAAGCCTGATACTCTTGATTGACGCTGGCATAATTGAGTGTATTAGGTAAACCCGAGTTTAAACTTGACCCGCCGATTGCCAAATTGCCGTTGCCGACGTTAACTCCAATAATATACACACCTACCAGCAAAACCAGCCCGATCGCTGCGAACCCGATATTCTTTGCTTTTTTTGTCACCTTAAACACCACTATAACTATATCCCCCTGTGTGTTAGTCGCACTTAAATAAACTTAAGACTATTGTAGGCTAAGCCTGCCTTTTTGTATATTAGCCACCAAAGTAAATATAGATTAATCCTGCTGGACTAATAGTTGTCTCGTAAAAATTACCATCATAGTAAAGGTTATACTGATCAACCGTGATAGTACCGTTGCTATTGATGCTCTTGACCCACATCGCGTGTCCGTAGGGATCGCCATAACCCCCCATATAGATAGCTACTGAACCAACTTTTGGTGTCGTGCCGATAGGTATACCAACGGCTTGAGCGTTGGCGGGCCACTGATTGGCATTGCCAAACCCACTCACATCAATGCCATAATTGCTGTATACCATCCAGGCAGTATAACTAACACATTCTCTGTTACACATTCCCCAGTTGTCGATATACGAGCAGCCGGGCTGAAAGTCGCTCGAATGCGGATAGTTACAGCCCCAGGGCCCATACGGCCCTTGCGCAGACGCCGGATATGTACCGCCACAAGTTCCGACGTAATCCACCGTGCCGCTACCAACTAATCTTTTATTTGCGGCAATTTGTTCTTCTACCAATGTCGCAATCTGACTGTTATTCGCAGATATTTGCGCATTATAGGTTGCCTGCTGCTGTTGATTCATAGCCAGTAGCTGATTAACTTGATTTTGATCAGCCACCACCTGATTTTCTTGTACGCGCTCCAGATTCATGAGTACAGTGATTTGGTTCTGGTTAGCCCTGGTTTGCTGCTGCAGGTTCTTGATGGTAGTTAATAGGCTGCTCAAACTATCCTGCAGCTTAATATTGTCCTCCTGCTTATTGACGAAAGTACTCAGATTTTGACTGGTAGCCAATTCTTCAATCGTCGACATTGAACCCTGGACATACATTGTTTTTAAATCATTGCCGAGATAGCTTTTATTGAGCGCAATTTTGGCATTATCGGCAGCAATTGCCTGCTGATCTGCCACTAGTTTGGCTTGATTAACATTAATGCTGTTTTGAATCACATTGATTTCCGCCTGGTATCTACTAATAGCCTGTTGGTAGCTTCCCGCCTGCACCTGCAAGTCATTAATTGATGATTCAGCGCTAGAGTTGGCATTATTTAACGCATTGATTTCCGCCTGATAATTGACAGCCTGAGCTGCCGGTGCCGAAGCAAAGCCCAATATCAATAAACTCAAGCCTATCGCCGCTAAACCAGGCCGCAAACTATTAAATCGGTGAGGCTTAAGCAGTTTCATTATGATTTTTTTATCTTTACCTTGCAGATTAACTATACCACGTTTTGTCAAAAAATTAATACCCCCTTACCCTTTGAAACTTACATGGTTAGTTGCTACATAGGCTACCCCCTAAAATATTCCTAAAGTGAGATCTACTAATTAATGTGAGCTCTGTTTGTGCTGGTTTTTTTAGTAACCGAATTGTTACTGTTACCCGCTTCCATCGGTCTAATTATTGATCCTATCTCGTTTTGAATTTTAGATACCGCCTGGTCGCTATCAATGATGAAACGGCACCTATTACAATACCAAGACCGAGCTGCAGAAGCAATAACTCAAAGAAGCGAGAATCAAAGAAACTGTTTGCGTATCCAATGTCAAGCAAACCAAGCGAGCTGGCTTGGAGCGTACCACTGCTGGCCTGAAACGATGCATTAATGATTACAACCGAAATAACCGCCGCAAATATGCCATAAACAATTGATTCGACGATAAACGGTCCGCGAATATAGCCAGTACCAGCCCCCAAAAGACGCATAATTTGGATCTCATCACGCCGGTTAAAAATCGCCATTTGAATGGTGTTGAAAATGATTAAAACTGAAACGACCGCAAAGACAATTACAGCAATTACACCTATCTCTTGTAGTACATTAGTTGCATGCGTAATCTGGTCAATCGCCTGTTTTTCTTGACCGCTATAGCTTGGCGGATCGGACTGCAGCGCCGCTACTTTCGGTTCGTCTAAGAAAGATTTAATGGCGCCGAGATTGTTTAGATTGATCGGCTTAATAATGATTGTTGGCGGCAGCGGGTTGTTGGTTTCGTTCACTGCCTGGATCAGCTGCGGATTATTGGCATTTTGCTGCTCATATGCCTTTAATACCTGAGACTTGGATAAATATGCTACGCTACCGACATTGGGCAAGTGTTTAAGCTCACCGACCAACTGATTGGTTTGTGTCGTACTCAAATTATTGTTTAAATAGACCGAAACGTTGATCTTATCAGTAATCTGGCTGATCGTATGACGAAAAGTAAAATTAACAATTAATGAGAACAAAACGATTGTTAAAGTTATCACCATGATCGCCATAGCCGCCACCGCTAAGGATAAGTTGCGGATAAAGTTAATTAGGCCAGTATTGATGATTCGCCAGAACGTAATCAGACGCCTTTTACTCAAAACTAGTTCCCTTCACCTTAAATCTTATAACCGGCATTTGCCCGGTCGCTAATTATCTTACCGTCTTTAATCGAGACCACACGACGTTTAAGCTTGTTAACAATTTCCTGGTTATGCGTAGTTAAAAGTACCGTTGTCCCATAACGATTAACTTTTTCTAAAATTTTAATAACATCCCAGGCATGCTTGGGATCAAGATTGCCGGTCGGCTCATCAGCAATTAATATCTTCGGCTGCCGCACAATGGCCCGAGCTATTGCCGCACGTTGTCGCTCGCCGCCTGATAGCTCTACCGGCATACGATCTTCCTTGCCTGTCAGATTAACTATTTCAAGCACCTTCGGCACGGTATTTCTAATCTCGTGGTTGCTAATCCCAACCATTTCAAGAGCAAAAGCGACGTTCTCATAAATCGTTTTGTTCGGCAACAGCTTGAAGTCCTGAAAAACAACACCAATCTTGCGCCGTAATAAAGGTATTTCCCGGTCTTTCAATTTGTCGTAGTCAATACCGCCGACAATTATTTTTCCTGAGGTTTGTCGTTCTTCACGCGTCAGTAACCGCATAAGCGTCGTTTTGCCCGCACCGCTCTGACCGACAATAATCACAAACTCATCCGGATCTACATGTAAACTGATCCGGTCAAGCGAAGGCTTACCCCCTCTTGAGTAAGATTTACTTACCCTATCTAGTAGTATCATTTTAAATCATTATACCATGCCACTACGCTGTTAGAATGCGGATTTTTGGTTTAAATACGCATCAATTAACGGTTCGATTTTACCATCCATCACCGCATCGATGTCACTGGTTTCATATTGGCTGCGCAAATCCTTGACTTGTTTGTACGGATGCATGACATAGCTTCTAATCTGGTTCCCCCACTCAGCAGACTGGTTAGGTCCTTTAATCTCATTTAAAGCTTGGCTATGCTGCTCAAGTTGCAGCTGGGCAAGTTTGGATCTAAGCAGAGTAAGGGCAGTCTCACGGTTTTGTATCTGGCTGCGTTCATTTTGAATCGTTACTGAAATACCACTCGGTAAATGTGTAATCCGCACTGCTGAATCAGTAGTGTTAACACTTTGGCCTCCATGACCACCACTGCGAAAAACATCAATTTTTAGATCCTTATTGTCTATTGCTACTTCGCTAGGGGAATCGATTTTAGGAACCACCTCAACCTTAGCGAAACTGGTTTGCCGCAAATGATCAGCATTAAATGGACTTAATCTAACCAAACGATGTACACCATGCTCGCCACGCAACTTACCATAAACATAGTCATCGCCCTCGACTTGCAATACCACATTCTTTAACCCGGCTTCTTCTCCTGGGGATTCATCTATTACCAGATAATGCCAGTGGTTTCGTTCAAAAAACCGTACATACATCCTAAATAACATTTGGGTCCAATCCTGGGCATCGGTGCCCCCTGCTCCAGCAGACAGACTAATGATCGCACCGTGGTCATCATAAGGGTCGTTAAAACTTAGCTGCCTACTTAACTGTGCGTGGCGGCGGCGGATATCCTCTAAGTCGCTGCTAATTTCTAATTGAAGTTTAGGATCATTTAGTGAAGCCAGCTCTTGCAGCTCTTGAGCCGCATGCTCAATTTCAAACCAAGGATCGATTTTTTGTTTAAGCCGTTTTAGCTCTTGCATTTGTGTGGCGGCCTTCGAGCGATCATTCCAAAAATCAGGAGAATGGCTAGCCCGCTCAATCTCTTCAACCCTCGCCCGTAACGGTTGAAGCCTTAAGCGTGCGATTGAGTCTTTAATTTCGGCAACCAATTTAGCCGCTTCTTTTTCCATGACTATAGTTTAGTCTGCTTCGAACCCGCTGCCCATAGAGGCTCAATCTGCCCGCGCAACTGTTCACTAAACGGCTTTCCACAAGCACCTAATACACCAAACCCCCAAATATTATCCGCAAACATACTGTGCACTGCATCAACTATTGTTTGTTTGCTGACAGCCTCAATGCGATTTGGAATATTGTAGTAGTCCTCAATCTCACCATCGAAAAAATAACGCCCGCTATAGCCAGCGGCAGTACCACCGACAGTTTGGGCTGATCTTTGAAAACGACCTAAAGAATACTGCTTAGTCGCAGAAATATCGGTTTGCGAAATGCTACCTTCCATAACTTTCTTAAGTTCAGATACAATGATATGCATCAACGCCGGAGCATTTTTATCCGATACCTGAGCTCCTAGCCACCAATTACTGACATCCCGGGTTTGACTTAACCCCGAACTCATTCCATAAACCAAGCCGCGCTCACGGGCCGTCCCCAGTATTTTTGAATAAAGAGTTTCAGTCAGCATGGTGTTTGCTAGGTTTAACGCATCAGCTTCAGGGTCACTCAGGCGCCGTTTCATAAAAGTATCAATGTAAAAGTAAAGATTTTCTACAGTTCTGTTGCGAATATATGTTGCGTGGTTTAAACGATTTGGGTGTTCGTGCGGCAACATGAAGCGCCGGCCGCCGCGAGTCAGTTCAATCATTTCAAGTACATTATTAATGTGCTCTCGACGCTTCGGCGTAATGTTTCCGGCAATCACAAAACGCATATTTTTAGCGGTGTGAGTTTTAAGATAATGTTCTCGGATGTCATTAATAGTCACATTGCTCATCAGCTTCAACCGTTCGGAATCGGTTTTCACCAATAACCCAAGCTGCTTGCGCATTTCCAGACTCAAACGGCGGAAGTGATTATTGGTGCGCGCGGCCATCTCCTCCTGAACGTTACCATATTCAGCCTTAAATTCCTCTTCTAAAAATAACGGCCGGGTAATTGCAACCAATAACAGGTCAAATACTCTATCCCACTCAAAATCCGCACACTCGGCTTCATAAGTAATGTCGTATACGCTAGTACTGGCGTTCGAATAGGCACCATTACGCTCTAGTTCAGCTTGAAAGTCACGCGCCCGCGGAATTAGCTCATTGGCACCTAAAACCACATGTTCCATCAAATGCGGCACTTCCCATTTGTTGGGGTCAACCAAAAACTCACCAGCGCGAAAATTAATATCGAAGGTCATAACTGATGCATCGGGCACATGTATCAGAAGACCTTTCCCACCATTACTGAGTGTAATTTCGGAAACGGTATGCTTCATAAAGATATAATTTTAACGCTTCCTTCTCTTGGCTACTGTTTTTCGGCGACGCTCGTTTTTATGAGCTTTACGGCGAGCATTACTGCTTGGAGTCCGTTTAGTGCTACTGGTTGAGCCTACTGAGACGTCCACACCACCTTCCAAAGCTATCGGCTTAAAATCAGCTTCGCTAAATTCATCCTGGTTGTGCAGGATCTGCCCGGCATTCTCAATTGATCCCTTAGCCGCCCGCGTCAATATTGTTTCAACTGGCCGGTCTAACTCACCAACATCCACCGGGTAAGTGTTAAATAACATTCTAACCACCGTCATGGTCAAATTACGCTGCATTTCTTCAAATAATATCTGTCCCTGACGGCGGTATTCAACTAACGGATCCTGCTGGCCAACCCCCATCCAGTGAATACCTTCACGCAAATGATCCATATTTTCCAGATGCTGCATCCAAAGTTCATCTAGCACCTGTAAATAAACATCCCGTTCCAGCCGACGCATAAAGTCTTCGCCGAACGCGGCTTCACGACCTCCGTAAAGTTCGTGGGCTTCACTTCTTAGCACACCTTCAAATTTATCAGCATCAGTGTCGAACAAACGATCCAGTGTCGGCTCATCAAACGGAAAAATATCCTTTACCATATCTTCAAAACTCGCCTCAAGCAGTGACGGAGAAGTCCCCAGTGCATGAACTGCATCATCTATCACGGCCTTCACCCGCTTATTGATGTTTTCAGCTTTGAGAATTTCGCGGCGCATAGAATATATCGCCTTGCGCTGCCGGTTCATAACATCATCGTACTGAACTACATTTTTTCGTTGGTCGAAATTGTAGCCTTCAACGCGTTCCTGTGCCTTTTCGAGCGAGCGTGAGATAATTTTGTTCTCAATCGGAGTATCATCGTCTGCCCCCAAACGATTCATGATCGAACCGATCCGCTCACCACCAAAAATACGCATCAAATCATCTTCGGTGCTAACAAAAAACTGGGTCACGCCAGGATCACCTTGACGCCCAGACCGGCCGCGCAGCTGGTTATCTATGCGGCGTGACTCATGTCGCTCGCTGCCTAGAACAAATAGACCGCCAAGGTCTACTACTCCCTCTCCTAGCACAATATCTGTGCCACGTCCCGCAATGTTAGTCGCGAGTGTCACCGCGCCTTTGTTTCCGGCTTTAGCAATAATACCAGCCTCGCGTTCATTATTTTTAGCGTTAAGCATCTGGTGTGGAATTTTGGCTTTTTTAAGCAATGTGCTCAGTAATTCATTCTTTTCTATCGAAGCTGTTCCAAGCAGTACCGGTTGCCCTTTGCTATGCAGCATCTCCACTTCTCTAACGATCGCCTTGAATTTGGCGGCTTCACTGCGATAAATCCGGTCAGGGCGATCAATTCTGATCATCGGCTTGTTTGTCGGGATAGCAACCGTATCAAGTTTATAAATTTGATGGAATTCCTCGCTCTCGGTCAATGCCGTACCGGTCATCCCGGCCAACTTAGAGTACAGCCGAAAGTAATTCTGGAATGTAATCGTGGCCAATGTGGTTGATTCTTCCTGTACTTCAACGCCCTCTTTGGCCTCAATTGCCTGGTGCAAACCTTCGTTATACCTTCTTCCATGTAGCAAGCGGCCGGTAAATTCATCAACTATGACCACTTCCCCATCCTTCGTTACCACATAATCTTTATCTCGCTTATACAAAGCCTGAGCCAGCAATGCTTTTTGCAAGTGATAGATGGTTCGGATATTTTCGCTAGCATAGAGATTAGTGATACCTAGAGCTTTTTCAAGCTTATCTACTCCCTTATCTGTCAAAATAACTTGCTTACGTTTCTCGTCAGTTTCGTAATCTATATCTTTTTTTAGTGGCCGTACGATTTTGGCAAACTGGGCATAGGCAGTACCGCTAGTAACGCTAGGAGCACTAATGATTAAGGGAGTGCGGGCTTCATCAATCAAGATTGAGTCAACCTCATCGACAATTGCAAAATTAAGTTCACGTTGCCGCAGCTGATCTACTTCTCGTACCATGTTGTCTCTTAGATAATCAAAGCCGAATTCGTTATTCACGCCGTAGGTAACATCGGCAGCGTAAGCTTCCTGTCGTGAACACTCTTTTAGATGCCTCATCCTTGGATCTTCGTGCTCTTTATTCTCATAGTTCAAATCATATATAAACGAGTGGTCCGGTATGATCACGCCAACACTTAACCCCAGAAAGTTATACACTTGTCCCATCCAACCAGCATCGCGTTGCGCGAGATACTCATTAACAGTCACTACGTGAACACCCAAGCCAGTTAAGGCATTTAAATAAACCGGCAGCGTAGCAACTAGTGTTTTTCCTTCTCCAGTTTTCATCTCAGCTACCTTACCTTCGTGCAATGCAACACCGCCGATTAGCTGTACGTCAAAAGGCCTCAAGCCAAGAGTCCGGTTGGCCGCCTCACGCGCTAAAGCAAAAGCTTCAGGCAAAATGTCATCTAAGGTCTCTTTGCCTAGACGAGCTTTCAGCTTAGCTGTTTGCGCCTGAAGGAGTTTATCGCTCATTTTGGCATAGCGATCAGAAAGCGCGTTAATTTCGTTTACGCGCCGACGCAGCCGTTTTATTGTCTTAGCTTGCGGATCACCTAATACCTTAGTAAATACAGCGTGCATAGATTTCCATACGCCTCATCTTAGTTAAAACAAGAACTTAAGTTTAATTCGAAATGTATTATACCCTACCCGATCAGTTAATTGCATGCTTCTAGACTCCTAAAGGTGTGAACGATTCTGTAAATGCCGCTTAAGGTTCAAGTGGCCATGCAGTTCCTTATAGCGTATCAGAGCTTGTTTTAGTTTTTCCTCGACTATATCAGTTGCTGCGTACATATTCATGGTCGCTTCATGAATCCTGATCGTTTCTTTGGGTAAATGCACCACGGCCTCACATTCACACTGTTTGCCACCATGGGTTCTGTTTTCTGAAAGATAGATATCCACATGTAGAGAGCGCCGTGCAGATAATGGTACATATTTTTCCAGGTGGTTGATCTTTTTAATGATGTAACGTTTAAGGGCCGGCTCAAGCGTGATATGTACACCATGAATATCTATCTCTACCATTGTCTCTCCTTTAGTTAGGGTTAACTTCTAAAAGTACAGCCTTTATCTAGCTATGTATTTTACTCCTCACGCTATAATTTTTAAGTTAAATACACCACGCGCTAACGCAGCTTAAATGTGAGTGATCCCCGCCATGAACGGCCACAGTACTTCAGGAATAGCAAAATGTCCGTCCGCATCTTGGTAGTTTTCGACTAAGGCAGCCATAATCCTTCCGAGCGCGAAAGCTGTAGCATCGTTAGTGTGCACAAAACGCATATCGCCGTTATCCTTAGTCCGGATCTTTAGATCACGGGCCTGGTAATCAGTCATATAGTCAGCGGTGTGGGTTTCCCGGTAGTTATTTTGAGATGGAAACCAGGTATTGATATCTACGCCATGAGCGTTTGGCTTACCAATATCTGCGCTGCACTTGTTAACCACTTGATAGGACAAGCCCAATGAAGACAACAAATGTTCTTCAATCGCAATTAGTAGCTGGTGCTCGGCTAACCCGCTGGCAGCATCCGACAACACTTCCATTTCAAGCTTATCGAATTGATGCAGCCTGAAGATACCCTCCATATCCTTGCCGTAACTACCAGCTTCCCTTCTGAAGCTAGTCGAATAACCAACGTAACGCAAGGGTAATAAATCCGCGGGCACAACTTCATTCATATGCATCGTACAGAGGGTGTGTTCGGCACTGGCATTGAGCCACAAATCATCCTGTTCGATTTTGTAAGTCATCTCTTCGGCATTTAGACGGGCGCTGGCTTCATAGGGAGCAGTTTTGAGCAGTGCCGGCGTCAAGACCGGAATAAAAGGAGTCGGTTTTAAGTTTAGACCATTATCTTTTATGAGGCGGCTAATTAATTCAGCTGAGGTTAATTCACTCAAAACGAAATTAATTAAAGCAAACTGCAGCTTGACCAGATTTCCTTTTAAGTAAACAAAGCGGCTACCGGCAACCTTGGCTGCCCGTTCCTTGTCAATTAACCCTAGCGCTTCACCGATTTGGGCGTGTGATAGTGGTTTAAAATTAAACTGTGGCGGCTCACCAACGGTTTTAACTACGATGTTTTCGGCTTCACTGGTTCCTATCGGTACGTCTTCTAGGGGCAAGTTAGGCACACTCCTAAGCATTTGCAAATATTTAGGATCGAGGTTTTTTAACTCAGCCTCAAGCTTGGATAACTTTTCTTTTATGGCTCGTCCTTTAGATTGCTCATTATCCCCATGTTGGCCCTGGCTCGCTGTCAGATTCCGCTCTTGCCGGAGTTTATTAATTTGCGCCTGCAGCAAACGCCGGTCATTATCCAGCTTAACTAATGCGCCAATATCTACGGGATAACCTTTTTGAGCCGCTTTTTGGGCCACTATTTCCTGGTTGTTACGAATAAAGTTAATGTCTAGCATCTCTATAGCTCTGGCTCTGCCTGCAAATTGGCGTGAGCACGCTTTGCTTGAGGTTTACAATTGATCGCGTCTAGAGTTAGTTCGGTCCGGGCTCGAGCATAACTGCAAAATTCACAAGCACCCCCCATAGCCGACGAACCAACTGGGGGCATACTATCTTCATTAAGAACTTGTTTAATCTTCTTTAGGGTTGGTTCAATCCAGCTGTCGTCTCCGTCATAAGGAATTATTTTAGTTTCAAAATCCATATGGTCATTAAAACCGCTCGCGGATACATCGGCATTAGTATAAACGAAGTAGCCAGTCGGACTGACACTTAACCCGTTTTTTTTAAGCAGCCACTGGTAAACTTCAAGCTGTCTTTTATAAGAGATCTGCCAGTCGCTATCAATTGAAACGCCCTGCTCCTTGGCAGTCGCCTTATAGTCAACCACAACGGCTCGGCCCTGTCCATCCATCCATAAATCATCAATCGCTCCGAAAACTAGCAGGTTAGTCGGCTGATGCAGTGCTGAAACTCCTGTAAAATTCTGCCGCCATGTATTTAGTTGATCATGTTGCATTGGTATAGCATCAATACTGAACTTAACCATTAATGGGTGCGGTTCAGATTTGGCTCGATAGACATCAAATTCTTTCTTAAATAGCTCGTCAATCGCCTTATTGATCGTAAAGGGTGGACTGCTAGGTCTGACTATATGCAACCTAGCATCCAGCCAAAAACAACGCTGGCACTGCATGAACAGCTCAATTTTGCTTCTAGATATTTTATACGGTGCGCTCTGACCCGGCACGTAATTTAAACGGCGGTTTCTTTTGTCTCTTGTGGGCATAACTAGTCTAATTGTAGCAGAGAGAAGCTAAGCTTTGCCCCAACCTACTATCACCCGGCTTAATTGCTCGGGACTGCGTACAATTATGGTCGGCTGGTAGGTTAGCAACAGTTGTTCTGAGTTATATCCCCATGTAACAGCTATAACAGGCATGTTTAACGTTTTAGCGGCCATAACGTCGCGCACTTCATCGCCGACATAAATAGTTGATTCAGCGTCCAATCGACTAGTCTTAAGAACTTTTTTAATTAAGCGCTGTTTATTAAATAAACCGGCACCGCCATAAACCCCTCTAAAATAAGTTAGTATTCCCTTCTCGCTCAAGAACCGCTCAACATTATTTTTGCTATTGCTGGTAATGATATACAGTGCATAGTTTTCGCTATATAGCTTAAATAAAGCCTCCCCCATTCCATCAAACAGTGGAATTTTATGGATATTTCGACTCATCATGCGCCTGCCTTGCCGCAGCAGCCATGCCCATTTCCACCTAGGAACACCCAAACTATTAATCGCCTGCGTTAAACTAACATTATTGCGCCGCATTTCAATTATCTGATTAATGTCCTTTAATTGTTCGTGCTTGGTCAGATCATACGCGATAGTCATAACCATAGAGAAACTGTCGGCAATCGTTCCGTCAAAATCAAATATAACTGCTCTCATAAACTATCTCTAAAAGCATAAGCGCAAGGCAACTATTACGCAAGGCCGTACTTATATGTATTAATCCGTAACATAATTGGCGGCTGTACTGGTTTTCCTCCTACTAGTCATGCATTATGACCTAAATACAGGCATAAGTACTACGCATTATCCAATTTTGAATCCGTTATTAAAGAGCACGAGTGACTGCTAGAGCTAGGTTTATGAAAAATAAAATATTCATCCATAAGAAATAGTTTTCCGATCTTTAACGTGCCAATTATGACTAACGTTCAAGCTCGTGAATCCGGCTATGATCAAGCCCATAATAATGACCAATCTCATGCCACAACGTATGTCGGATATTTTCCTGCAATTCCGGCAACGAATTACTGGCTGCCGCCAAGGGCAATTTAAACAGCGTGATTTTATCTGGCAATACCCGTATTTGCCCCTGCCGCTGCGGCAGGGGCACCCCCTCATACAGTCCGAATAGTGTCTGATCGTGTCTAAGCTTTAGCTGCTGCCGTTGTTCTTGGGTTGGCTGATCGGCATAGACAATTGCAACATTGCTTATATTGCGTGCGTGCAAACCGGGTAGACTGTTTAAAGCTGCTTCGGTTAATGCGGCAAACTGTGTATCGTCAACCTGAACCATAAAGTTTATAGATTAGCCTCTGGGTATAGATTTTTAGTTGTAGCATCAATATCCATGCGCAATTGTGGAAACGGTACGCCCTCTCTTGCGCTCACACCCTCAAGCAGCCAAAACACACGTTCACTGAAACCCAAACCACAAGCCGGCGGCATACCATATTCGAGCATTTCTATAAAATCAATGTCCAGCATCATAGCTTCGTTGTCGCCGGCGGCACGCAATTGTTGTTGTTCCAAAAAACGGTTATACTGCTCAATCGGGTCATTCAGTTCCGAAAAGCCATTACTGACTTCGCTGCCAGCAATAACTGCCTGGAAACGCTGCGTTGTCTGAGGACGTTCTGGATTAACTTTGGCTAAGGGGCTAATGAAAGTCGGAGCATCAATTAACCAGATTGGTCCGGCGATTTGGGATCGGATGTGTTTCCAGAGTTTATCAATGCCACGAGCTTTATTGTCGCTGTCCTCAACCGACAATTTATTAGCCTTAAGCAAAGCTTTAACGTCATCGAGACTACAGTTGAATATATCCAGACCGTCATAATGACTCGCCATAGTCTCGGCGTAATCGCACTCTTTCCACTCTTGGCTTAAATCAACTTCGAAACCATTTATTTTGAATTTTAATGTGTTGAAAGCCTCCTTGACGATATACCTAAAAAGCTCAGTCTGTAGTCGCATACCGTCACGCCAATCCGCAAAAGCCCAATACCACTCCATCGCCACATGCTCTGGTAAATGCTCATCACTGTAATTTTCATTACGAAAGCGCGGTCCAATATCGTAAACCTTTTCAAATCCAGCCCCCAGCAAGCGTTTTAAGGGAAGCTCATGACTGATTCGAAGATAAAAGTCCTCGCCTAGCGCATCCATGTGTGTAACAAACGGCTTAGCATCAGCACCACCGGTGGTGTGTTCTAATACCGGAATATTTATTTCCACGAAGCCACGTTCATTTAAAAACTGCCTAGTGGCAGTCCAAAAACGACTGCGGCGAATGAAACGCTCGCGTACTTCTGGGTTAACATTCATATCAACATAGCGCCTGCGCAAACGCTCTTCCTTATTGGTAAATCCCTCCCTGCTTAGTGGAAGTGGTCGTAAGCTTTTTCCAATAAGCCGGAGTTTAGTTGTGGCAACCGACAACTCACCAGTCTGGCTTTTAATAACCTCACCTTCCGCTTCAACAAAGTCGCCGCTATCTAGAAGAGACAGTTCCTTGAAGCCTAATTGTGAATGTTCGGGTGCGGCCGGCTCAAGGCTCTGTTCGCTGATTAGAAGCTGCAACTGAGCAGACTGGTCTCGAATAATAATAAAAGCAATCTTGCCCAATTTGCGAATTGTTATAATGCGTCCGACAACTTTTAGGTTTTTATGCTCAAGCTCGGGGAACTGATCGACAACTTCTTTAAGGATATGAGTGCGTTCGGCATGAGCCGGATAGGGATCAATCCCGAGACTGCGTAATGTCTCGAGTTTCTTTAACCTTTCTTTGCGTAGTTCAGCTAAAGTCGCCATTTGGATAATATTTCTTGTCCGCTCTTAGTATACCGGTATAACCTACAGGAATGCCAACACCGCTTACCTAAACAGCGCTAAATAGGGTAACCTATACTACTTCTATTATTTTATAAACAGCGCTATCCAACGATGTCCGGATTTCAACTTCATCCTTTTCGTGCTTACCCAGTAAAGCCTGCCCGATGGGCGATTCGTCACTAATCTTGCCGTTAAGCGGATCGGCTTCAACTGTACCCACAATTTGAAATTCTTTGGTCTTGCCATCCTCTCCCTTAAGACGAACTCTTGAACCAAGTTGAACTTGGGCTGAACTGCGTGGTGTTTTGATCTCTTCCACATTCTGCAAAATATGTTCAATTTCGGCAATTCGTGACTCATTGCGTTCTTGAGCCGCTCGTGCTGACTGATACTCACTGTTCTCGGCCAAGTCTCCGAACTCGCGCGCCGCCCGGATACTTTCGGCAATTTCCGTTCTTTCCGCAGTTAAACTGTCAAGTTCTTGTTGTAGCTCAGCTATCCCCTCTTTGGTCAGACGATAGGTTTTTTTAACTACCATGGCCAGGCTCCTTTCTGCTTCCCATAATTATTGTTTCTCTATGCCTGTCAGCTGGCTGACCAGGTTATCACGTTGTAAGTGATTAAGAGTTGTATCCGTTCTCGATTTAATTTCGTAAGTTTCGTGGTCTGATTTTGGCCCACTTACGACAACTCGCCAAGGTATTCCCATTAAGTCGGCATCAGCGAATTTCTCTCCCGGGCGAACGTCACGGTCATCATATATTACCGCAACCCCCCGTTCTGTCAATATATTATACAACTCATCAGCTGCTTGAACGGACTTTTTGCTACCAATTGCCAATAAATACACTAGCGCCGGCGCCACTGCTTCGGGCCAGACCAAGCCCTTATCATCGTGGTAATGTTCCGCGATCACTCCCATCAGCCGGCTAACGCCAATTCCATAGCTGCTTAAGTAAACCGGTTGGCGCTGTCCTGATTCATCACTAAAATACACTCCCATTTGTTCGCCTTTACTAGCGCCAAAGTTAAAGATATTACCCACTTCTGCCGCCTTAACCGTTTCTAGTGCTGTTTTATCTAGTTGAAGCTGAGCTAACACTTCATCGCTATATATTTCCTGGTTGACTGCCAGGCGACGTTCCCTGTTCAAATAAATAGTATCCTCACCAGACTTGGTAACAGTTTGAAACTCATGGCTAAATTGCGTGAAGGCCCCGCCCGAAGCAAAGGTTAGATACGTGAACTCTCCCAAACCAACGCGTTCAAAAATCTTCAAGTAGGCTGCTTGCACTTGAGCATAAAATGCGTCCAGCTCTTGTTGGTTCCGACAAAAGTAATAGAGATCCTTCATGATAAATTCCCGACCGCGCATAACACCGCTTTTAGCCCGAAGCTCATTGCGAAATTTAGTCTGGAACTGATAAAGCGCCACTGGTAAATCACGATAACTCTGCACTTGCCGGCTAATCAGTTGCATAAAAGGTTCTTCGTGTGTCCAGCCAAAACCAATTTGAGTACCGTTTTTGAGCATGCTCTTAAACCAGACATCGACCACCTCATCATCCCACCGTCCGGTTTCTTTCCAGACTTGCGCCGGCTGTAGTGAACTCATTAGCACCTCGGCCGCACCTAAACCGTTCATCTCTTCGCGCAAAATCGATTTAATATTCTCGATTACGGCCAGACCAAGCGGAAGATAGGAATATGCTCCCGCCATTTCTTTATGCACGAAACCAGCCCGTATGAGCAGCTGCGCATTGATCGCCTGCTCTTCTTTTGGAACAGTCTTGATAGTTTTGGTCACATTCTGGCTTAAGCGCATAAAAAACCTTTATCTTGTTTAAATCTCTCTCAAATTGTACCTTAACGGCCAGACTCCAAGAATAGCAATATAAAAGCTACCAGGTTGAAAACAGCATGCAGAAAGATACCCGGCCATAGAGATTTAGTCTTTTGCTTAAGGTAGACTAGTGCCAAACTTAAAATGAAGATGTCAATGGCTCCTACCCAAAACAGTCCACCAACGCCTTCTGGAAGATGGGCTGAAGCGAATAGCACACTGGTAAGCAGACCGGCGTAGATAGCCGGCATAGCTTTTTTTAGTCCCTCAAACAAGAAGCCTCGAAAGAGCAGTTCTTCCGCAAGCGGCGGCAAAATAACTAAGCTAATGCATGTTAGCACCAGCTGGTAAGTGCCGTGCACATTAGTAAAACCAATATTTTGCGCCTGGTTAACATTCAAGCCGGGCACGAGATGAGTGATGATGCCAATGACTATAAGATAAGTAATAAAATAGGCTGCGTAGGCTAATAATGCCCAACCACCGTCTTTTAAGCGCACCTTAATAAGACCGAGAGTTTTCAAACTTTTGCCATAGCGATGCATTAAAGCCGCCAGCAAACCAACCGTAAAACCCTCAAATAACAATACATAAAAGAACTGCGCCGTCACCGAATTCGTCAGCCAGTTGTTAGCTTGGATGCTGCTCATACCTCGCAGCAAAGCATAAAGCGAAAGAATTAAGCTAGCTGCAATCTGACTGATGAAATAAATCAGGCCAACAATAATAATCAAGACTATCGGGAGTAGATATTTTGGTATGCGTTCCCACGGCTTAGCGTCTGAGCGAAATAGTGATGGTTTTGGCGTTGCAGTAGTACTCATAACGACAATCGATTAAAGAAAACGATGCACATCTACTAGTGTCACGAGCGCAATTAAAATCAGCAGAATAAACATCCCGACCGCATTAACCACTTCTTCGACCGAAGAGCTAAGACGTCGCTTAAACCCGCGGCTAATCAGCATTAACCATAGCCGGCCGCCATCAAGTGCCGGTATCGGCAAAATGTTCATAATCGCCAGTGTCAGTGAAATTATGGCAATAATAAACAACATGTACTGGTAACCAAGCAGGCTACCGTCACGCAATATAAAGAAAATGCCTATCGGACCAGCCACTTGCTTAGAGGCCGAGGCCTGGCCATGCTCTCGCGCAATATTGTTACCCGTTACCGCACCGGCAATGATCTTGCCTAACCCAGCTACGGCATGTCCCAAACCGACAAACGACAGTTTAGTTATTTGGACCATTAATCCAACCGCCTCGACCGGTGCCGCCCACCAACTGTAGCGTTTCATTATTAATGGTGTCGGTGGCAAATCTACTCCGAGGTATGCTGGAACGGTTGGCAAATAAACGTTTTTAAGTAACTGAGTCTTACCGAATAAAAAGTAGCTAATATTAACCGTACCGTTAGTGAAACGTTTGGCCAAAACCGGTAGTTCCGCCGCCGTAGTAACGTTAACCATTTTACCGGACGGACCGACAGCCACGATACGGCTCGAGGGATTTAGTCCGAGCGCAGCATTGTAGGCTGAGCCTGTGCTCCTTAATGTAGTCTGTCTAAAATAAACGCTCCCGTTAGTCTTATATTCAACCTCAACCCGTTTAGCAGCGAATTTCGCCGTTAGATTTTGGATTCCGCTTAAACTATTAACGGCCGTCAGATGTCCCGGCGTACCAATAGCAATTATCTGACTCTGGGGCTTGAGCCCGACTGCTGCTGCCGGACTATCCTTCTCGACGTCAATTACTAGCATTTCTCGATTGACAATATGACTACCGCCACTAACACTAAACTGATTCGGTATGATTTGCGGCATCCCAATCCAGCCAAGGATTGTAAATAACACAAGCGCCGCCAATAAGTTCATGAATACTCCGGCAGCCATAATTTTAGATTTAGACCAGGTAGAAGCCGCTCCAAAACTGCCGGGTTCGACGTCACTATCGTGTTCACCCTTTAACTTAACAAAGCCGCCAATTGGCAGCAGGTTAATCGAGAATGTCCATCCGCCCTTAGTTTTTCGCTTAAACAGACGGGGCGGGAAGAAAATCCCAAACTCTTCTGCCACGACGCCATTACGCTTGGCCACCCAAAAATGGCCGAATTCATGCACAATGATCAGCGCAATAAACAGTATTACCCCAACTATTAATATGAGGACAGACATAGACTAAATATGATTATACCTTAGTAAACTGAAAAACTCTTAAGCACTTAAGTTAAATCTTAAGGATCTCGGCCTCTTTGGTTTTAGCGGCAGCTTCCATTTCGCCGCGATATCGGTTGAAGTTATCGTCAATTGATTTTTGTAAACGCCGTTCTTCATCCTCACCAATCAGCTTCTCTTTTTTAGCACTTTCAAGCTGATGCAAAGCCTCGTGTCGCCCTCCACGCATCCTGACGATAGCTGCCTCAAGTTTTTCGTTAATCTGCTTTGCTAGTTCGCGTCGGCGCTCTTCAGTTAACGGTGGAATTTGCAGTCTAACAACATGTCCGTCATCGCTTGGATTCAGACCCAAGCTCGGGTTATTCCGAATCGCATTAGCTATGGCTTGAAGATTATTTGGATCAAACGGAGTTATTTGCAGCATTTGAGCATCGCTGACTGTAACCGAACCAACTTGTTTCAAGGGTAAGCTCGTTCCATAAGCTTCAACCACCACCTGATCAAGCATACTGGCATTTGCCCGACCACTATGCAGATGCATCAACTCTTCATTTAAATGCCCTAGAGCTGCTTTGAAGGCCAACTCAGTTTTCGCGATGATGTTGCCGCTGTCCATCTAAATTAATCTTAAATTAACTAGAGCCGTTCGCCAAGTTCCATCCTGGCGAACCTACGCACCACAATATTTTCACCGAGCCGTGCATTGTGTTCCTTGACATAGTCCCCAAGCGTAATATCCGGGTTCTTAATGAATGGCTGGCTCAACAAACAAATTTCATCTAAGTACTTGTCAATTTGACCCTTTATAATTTTATCAATCATATTTTCTGGCTTAGCTTCACTTTTTGCTTTGGCCCGGAACTCAGCCTCTAATGACTTAATCTCTTCTTCTGGCACTACCTCTCGACTTAAAAAGCGCGGGTTGGCCGCTGCGATATGCATCGCAATCTCCTTGACCAAAGTAGTGAATATATCATTTCGAGCAACAAAGTCAGTCTCACAGTTAACTTCAACTATGACACCTATCCGGCCGTCATGGTTGTATGAACCGATCACTCCCGCACTAGCTACCCGTTCTGAGCGTTTTTCCGCCTTAGTTAAACCCTTAGCCCGCATTTCCTTAAGAGCTTTATCAAAATCACCGTTATTTGCTGCCAGCGCAGCCTTGGCATCGGTTAGCCCAACACCAGTTAGATCTTTTAACCTTTTAATTAAATCAATATCTACTGCCATTTTAGGCCGCCTTTGCCGGAGCTGACTTTGCTCGCTTTGTTAAACCTTCTTCAATTGCTTGACGAATATAATCGGTGATCAAACTGATTGTCTTTATGGAGTCGTCGTTTGCCGGAATTGGGTACGTAATTAGACTCGGGTCAGCATTGCTGTCGACAATAGCCACAATCGGAATCCCAAGTCGGTTGGCTTCGCGCACAGCATTCGATTCGATAATAGCATCCGCAACATATATTGCTCCTGGACGGCTGTTAAGTTCTTTAATGCCTCCATAGATCCGGTTTAGCTCGTCAATCTCTTCCTGATAGCGCTGTACCTCAAGTTTACTGTAACGGTTAGCTAATTCTCCTGATTCCATACGTGATTCAAGGTCTTTGAGGTGTTTGACCCGGCCGCCAATAGTATTCCAGTTGGTCAGCATGCCACCGAGCCAGCGTTCTGTCACATAAGGCTGTTTTGTGGCAATCGCTGCCTCTTTAATAATCGACTGGGCTTGTCTCTTGGTGCCAATCAACAAAATCTGCTTTCCGGCAGCTGCAGTATTACTGATAAATTGAGTTGCCTGATTAAGTCCGTCAACGGTTTTAGCCAAATCGATTATATGGATTCCTCCACGCTTGGAGTGGATATATGGCGCCATCTTCGGATGCCAGCGACTAGTTTTGTGACCAAAATGTGCCCCAGCTTCAAGTAGCTGCTTAATATCTACGTCTACCGCCATTACACTAATTTCCTCTCTGATTAGTTATTGGTTCTTACTTAACTTTGGTTAGAGTCATTATTGAGCTTAAGGGGTAGAAGCCACCTCCTTAAGCGAGAACCGCTATTTTTCTCTAACCGGTCTCGTTACGACTTGAACAGATTATACAGATAGGATTATCTCTTTTCAATAGATTTCAGCTAAGATGGAATCCGCATCAGGCTACTTAAACAGACAAAGTGTTAGCGTTAACTTAATGCAGGCTTTGCAAACACTGCATTTTAGGGCGAAACTGGGACCAAAAATAAGTTAAGCCGTTGCTTGCCTTAGAGACAGCGCTTGCCAAACAGATCATAACAAGCTATATTAATCAGCTGTTATGAAGCAAGGTTTGCACCCGGACAATTACAATTTAGTCGTATTCGAAGATTTAAATAACGGTTGGCGTTTATTAACCCGCTCAACCGCCGTTAGCGACGAAACCACGAAGTGGGATGATGGGCAGGAATATCCCCTAATCAAAGTTCATGTCAGCTCCGCCTCTCACCCCTTTTACACCGGAGAAGAAAAAATCTTAGATATTGAAGGACGAGTCGATAAGTTCAAAGCACGGGCGGCGGCAGCAGAAAAAGCCCGATCCGGGCGAGCTCAGGCCGCCAAAAAACAAGCCAAGCGTAAGGCTGCCCGCAGCGAAGAAGCTAACTCTGAAACTAAAGCTTAAATAGTTGCTAGATGACGGCTTTAAAGGCCAGCAACTCTATTAAGAGTAAAATGAATTCTATGGAACAACGTGAAGTAGACCTAAGGGCCGAAATAAGTGAATTGGATAAACGTCTGGCAGATCCAGGTATTTATAGCGACAGTTCCTACCCAGAGCTTGCCAAACGACGCAATGAATTAGCAATTATTATCGGGCTCTATGACGAATTAGAAACTCTTCAAAAATCTTTCGACCAGGCAGTTGAATTAAAATCCAATTCTGATACCGAACTACGCGCCATGGCTGAAGAAGAAATTGCACAAATCGAACCAAAGCTCAAGGCAATAAAGGAAAAAATTACTCAGGCCACCACCACGCAGGATCCAAACGATAGCCGTGACGTAATTATGGAAATCCGGGCAGCTGCCGGAGGTGATGAGTCGAGCCTGTTTGCTGGCGATTTATTTAGAATGTACAGCCGCTGGGCCGAAGCCCATGGCTATAAAATAGAACTGATTAGTGAAAGTCCGAACGAAGTTGGTGGATTTAAAGAAATTACGTTTGCAGTTCATGGTAATAACGCTTATAAAAATTTAAAATTTGAAGCCGGGGTACACCGTGTCCAGCGCGTTCCTGTAACCGAAAGCCAGGGCCGTATCCACACTTCCACCACCACTGTCGCAGTATTACCGGAAGCTGAGGAAACGGATATAGAGATTAACCCTAACGATCTAAAGATTGATGTTTACCGCAGCAGCGGCCATGGGGGACAAAGCGTTAATACGACTGACTCTGCGGTACGCATTACGCACTTACCAACCGGTATGGTTGTAGCAAATCAAGATGAGAAGTCGCAAATCAAAAATCGAGCAAAAGCCATGAGCGTATTACGTAGCCGACTGTTGCAACGTAAGATTGAAGACGAACAAAAACAACTCTCTGATGCCCGCCGGGCTCTAATTGGCAGCGGTGACCGCAGCGAAAAAATTCGAACCTATAACTTTCCTCAAGACAGGATTACGGACCACCGGATCAATTATTCGCGCAGTAACATTAGCGGTGCCTTAAATGGACAAATTGACGATTTAATCGAACATCTGCAGAATGCTGAGCACCAATTGATCACTCAGGAAAGTTGATCCATGAACAACAACGAGGCGCTAGCATGGGGCCAGCAGCAACTGGAATCTAATGGTATCGTTACCGCCAGGCTAGATGCTCTGGTGCTTTTAGAAGACACAACTGGCATTAACCGTGCCAAACTGCTAGCCGAACCTTTATTGCAATTAAACGCCAGCTCTTTGCAAATATATAAAAGGCAGATCAAGCAACGAGCTGGACAGTTACCGCTAGCATATGTCCGAGGGAAAAGTGAATTTTATGGACGCGAATTTAAAATTGACCAACGGGTTCTTGAACCTCGTCCTGAAAGTGAGTCCATGATAGATGAATTAAAAACAGTCCACTCTGGGCACAAGACAGCTACGGTTATAGATGTTGGCACTGGTTCGGGAGCACTAATCATTACCGCCAAGCTCGAGTTGCCTTTTATTAACGCTGTAGCAATAGATATTTCATCAGGCGCAATTACGGTAGCTAGACAAAATATAAAGGCGCACAAGGTCAACGTCGACCTTTTAAAAGGAGATTTAATTAAACCACTCCCTGATGCCATATGGAATGATGAAGACTGCATAATCCTAGCTAATCTGCCCTATGTTCCCGACGACTGGCAGCTCAATCCGCCGGCTTTAAGAGAACCAGCTGGCGCAATTTTCGGCGGCCCTGACGGTTTAGACTTATACCGGGGGTTGTTTGCGGCGATTACTCGATTAGCAACACCGCCGATCTGGGTTTTAACTGAGTCACTGCCGCCACAGCATCAAGCTTTAAAGCGGTTAGCAAAAAACAGTAGCTACATTTGTAAAGCAGTTAATGACTTTATCTTGGTCTTTAATTTAGCTAGGTAGATATCCCACCCAGCTTAGCAATAATTGTTTTTGTGTGTGATCCACTAACAACTGTTAGCTTGACTTTGGTGCCGGGCATATATTGGTCGATTAGGAGTGTTAGGTCATTTTGCATGTTTACATTAACATTATTTACCTTTGTGATTACGTCGCCCGGTTTTAACCCGGCTTTAGCTGCGGCACTACCAGGAATGATAGACGGACCGGAACTGGTATTTTGCGGTATGTAGGCACCTGCACTCACACTCAGGTGATACTTACTAGCTAAGGTTGGATTTAAGAGTTCAAAACGCACTCCAAGGAACGGGCGCCTAAACTTGCCCGTTGCTAAAACTTCTTTAATCAAGCCCTCAACTTCATTAATAGGTATCGCAAAACCAATATTTTGTGAATTACTGGCAATTGCTGTATTAATACCAATCACTTGACCGTTTAGGTTAACGAGCGGTCCGCCGGAATTACCTTCGTTAATCGCCGCATCGGTTTGGAACATGTCGGTCAAGTTCTCGCTGCTAGAGCTTGTCAAACCAAAAATATTATTGTTTCCGCCACTACTGCCGGCCGTAATATTACGTCCAAAGCCGGATATAATACCGCTCGTAACCGTATTTTGAAATTGACCAAGCGCATTGCCTACCGCAATTACCGCATCGCCAACCTGAACCTGGCTCGAGTTTCCTAATACCGCTGGTATTAGTTTCACTCCATCACTGTTATTAATTTTTAATATGGCAATGTCCAAGGTATCGCTAGTTGAAGTGCGGCCTACTACCGACACGTTATTTAGTTGTGTACCATTACTTAAGGTTATACTGACCGACGTAGTACCGGCCGGTACAACATGGCGGTTAGTTAGGACTAATCCATTACTGGAAATAATAATTCCCGTCCCCTCTGATACAGTTTGAATCGGCTGAGTAAAACCAAAAAAGTCAGAACTTTGCGAAGTTGTATTGGCCGTTATACTTACCACGCTCGGGCTGATATTCTTCGCAATTTCACTATCCAGCTGAGTGTTGCTTAACACAATTTTCTGGCTGCCATTGGTAGTCGCTGTTAAAACCTGCCCCTTGTAATTTTTAGACTCAATCCAGCCGCCCAGAAAGCCTCCGCCAACCCCAACAATAAGCACGGCAACCAAAAAAAATGCTTGGGTTCTACTGATATAGTTCTTTAGATTTATCTTTGGCAACTTCGGCAAAGTAACCGTAATTGTCTTATTCGGCAGCGGGTCGCGCCGCGACTTAGTCTTATTCGGTTCATTATTCTTTGGCATATGTCATATCCAATTTACTTAAATCAAGACTAAACAACTTTACTGCCCCAATCTGAGAAAATTATGACAACCAGCAAAATTATGAGCATAACCGCTATAAGCTGTCGCCGTAATGAGATAGAAAGCTTGTCATAATGATCCCAGTAATAGACTGCGCCAACCCCATAACCTATAGCAGCTAAAATAACTGTCGGTTGGGCAAACACACCGTAATATAGCAGCCAGTGACCGAGTATCCAGACTAATGCGGCGCTAAAGTAGCCCCACAAGTAACTAAGCAAGCGCGAGTAACTCTCGTCAAAGGCATCAAAGAAATGACGGGCTGCCAAATAGCAGATGAGACCGGTTAGGATCATTAATCCATATAGCGGGCCACCAGCCCAGGCTAAATAGAGTGCGCTTAACCCACATAACTGTCCGATCCCAGCCTGCAAAGAGATCATCAAACTCGATGTGGCTGGCTTTAAGTAAATTAACCAGAAACCGTATGCTATTGCCCAGCCAAATTGCACCCAAGCGCTGCCTGAATGTGTCATAAACAGTACAATTGAAATTCCAACCATTAAATCAACCGCATTAGCCCGAATATTTGCCGGCCAAAACCTAGGTCGGACTGCAAACATACGCCACTTGCTTAAAACCACTAGAGCAATGGCAAGCTGCGTAAACTGGCTCTCGTTTAAGCGCACTAATGCAAAAATAATCAGCGGCAATGCCAGCAGTAACGAGTTATGAGCTAATGAGGAAAACCCTCGCGTCGGCTTGAGTCGCCGCAACACATCATCCATTCCAACCTATAGTACTACATCAAACAACTTCAAATCTTTCGGCTTGGCATGCTATAGTGTTAAATCGTGGCAGAATTAACCAAACCAGAGAATCAAAACGAAACCCGCTATCCATCCCATCCGCCTTCCCGTAGAAAAGAGATAGTGTCTATTATCGGTGTAATCTTTTTGGCGATTGTCTTTGCGGTTCTAATAACCAGCTATATATTCCGATCGTACTCTGTTGACGGACCAAGCATGGAGCCAACTCTGCAAAATAATGACAAACTAATCATTTGGAAGGTTCCGCGTACGTGGGCTATGATTACTGGCCATCAATGGGTTCCCAAACGCGGCAGCATAGTGGTATTTAATCAGCCGAACTTATCGGCTTGTGGGCAGGCTACCGGCAAGCAGCTTATAAAAAGAGTAATCGGGCTACCGGACGACACGGTGGTTATAAATAACGGCGTGGTTACAATATATGGTCCGCACCATCCGCACGGCTTTAAACCCGACCTCCAGCTTGCCTACAATAAAACGCATTTTATCCAACCAACTACCCCTGACGAATCAATCCATTTAAATTCTCACCAGCTATTTGTGCTCGGGGATAACCGACCAATATCTTGCGACTCCCGACGCTTCGGACCGATTAACACCTCTCAGCTGATCGGCCAACTGGTGTTAAGATTCTTGCCGATTAATAAAGCTGAAACTTTTTAGCTAATTTTAGAAATTAGTTCATTGAGCTGATCGTCATTTTTGAAAGTAATCTCTAACCGGCCACCGCTTGCCATTCGCCTAATTTGAACTTTAGTGCCCAATTTCTTACCTAACGTCCGGGTTTGAGGAGTATCCATCGCAACACGCGCCTTAGCCTCTTTTTCGCCTTGGATACCAGCTTTAATTGAATTAACATAACGCTCTGCTTGGCGCACGCTCCAACCGCCTACACAGTTTTTAAGAAGCTGCTTTTGATGTTCTGGATATTCCTTTAACGCCAATATTGCTCGGGCATGACCCTCTGATATAATTTTTGTGTTCAATGCTTCAATGGCTTCTGATGGCAATTGAAGCAGTCTCGCAATATTGTTCACTGTCGATACAGCCTTGCCGAGACGTTTCGCAATTACATCATACGTCATCGAGAATTGTTGATGCAGCTTTTCAATGCCAAACGCCTGCTCTATTGGCGACAAATCTACCCGTTGTACATTTTCAATCATTGCTAGCTCGAGCCGCTCCAGCTCCTTGGTGGTACGAACGATAGCCGGTATGGTTTTTTGCTGTGCCAGTTTAGAAGCTCGCCAGCGTCTTTCACCGGCTACAATTTGGTACTTGGCGTTACCTTTAGGTGAAACCACGATTGGCTGCAAAACGCCATGGCGCTTGATTGATTCTGCTAATTCGATTAAACTTTTGTCGTCAAACTGACTACGGGGTTGATGTTCGTTGGGCTCAATCGCATCAAGCACTATCTTATGTACTTTCTCTAAAGTCTCTCCTACTAGGGCAGTATTGACCTCTTTTGGTATCAATGAGTCCAGACCGCTGCCTAAACCGTGTTTTTGTTGCTTTGCCATAATCTAGCTTAACTATAGCACAGGCATTATACAGATAGTATTAACCTGAAACCACCCTCTGATGAACTTCTTTAGCAAGCGCTCGATACGCTCTCGCGCCCTTACTCCATTTATCATAATTATTAATCGTTTTACCATAACTCGGTGCCTCGGCCAGCCGCACATTCCGCGGTACGACCGTATCAAAAACCTTATTCCCAAAATGCGTGTTAATCTCAGCTTTAACTTGTTCGGCAAGAATTGTTCGACTATCATACATTGTAAGAAGCACACCAAGCAATTCTAGATTAGGATTTAGACCATTTCTTACTAATTGAACTACCTCTAAAAGCTGGCTTAACCCTTCTAGCGCATAGTATTCAGTTTGTACCGGAATTAAAATACTATCAGCGGCAGTCAACGCATTAATTGTCAAAAGCGACAGCGATGGCGGGCAGTCAATAATTATATAGTCGTAATTACTACGTTCTAATGACCGTTTCAAGCGAAACTCTCTTTCGTTAGAATTCACTAACTCAATCTCTAGCGCGGCCAAAGTCTGGTTTGTGGGTACTAGATGAATATTGTCGTTAACTTGCAAGACTGCCTTATCGACAGTATGTGATCCTTCCAATAACTCTTTAGTGGTTATGCTTAGAAGCTGTTTATTAACCCCTAAACCGCTGGTTGCATTACCTTGTGGGTCGATATCTACAACCAAGACTGTCTTATTCAGCTTCTTAAGATAAGCGGCCAAATTTATCACTGTTGTTGTTTTACCAACGCCACCTTTTTGATTTAGTACTGCTATTATGTGTCCCATAGGCTTTACGCTTTACTTTAAGCTTATCATCAATTACTTAAAGCTGATATATCCTCATAGACTAATTAAGGGGTGCATTTCTCCGCTTTTGGCTAAGATCTGCACCCCTTAAGTGTTTGGTGCGTCTCCGATTGAAGACGCTTTGCGTTGAGTTTTAATTTCGCCTTTTATTTGTTTATAAGGCTTGTTTTGTTGTTTAACCAATTTTTGTTGGTTTAGGATCGGTCGAGTCTCCCAAGGCCAGGGACCATCCAATCCTATGCAGTTAGTATCTACTATGCCCAAAGGGTAATCAAGACTTTTTTGAGTAATTTTTGCATGCGAAACTTAGACTCAAAAAAGCAATTTGGAAGGTCTTAAATGTTGTTTTTTTGTTAAATTCAGCTTTATTTCAGCTATCGCAAACGCGTTAACGGTCTACATAAAAACAACGTGGTATATTTTTCTAGTAGCTTTACCTACAACAGCAAAAATTACTGCGACTAGTTATCCACAGCCAGCTTTAAAGCTTGAGCTAAACGCATGTTAGTTGATCTTAGTAACCTGTATTGTCGTAAGATGCTGACGATGACCATGAACGGTATGAACTCTTTTTTTAGCTTTATACCTGATTGAAGTTTTCTTTTCACTCATTTTGTCCGCTTCAATAATATCCGCGGACACCTTAGCTTCAGCAACGACAGGTTTACCGATTTTAACTTTGTCCCCATCGATTATTAATAAAGGATCAAAGTCTACTTTTTTATCAGCTTTGATTCTCTCAACGTCTAATACATCACCCTCTGAAACCAGGTATTGTTTTGATCCGGTGGCAATGACAGCTTTTTTCAATGCTCTTTATTCCTTGGGAGTTTAAGTTACCGACTGATTCTAACAGAGAAGGAGGTAAACTGTCAAAAATTGTGCAGGTACTCGCTTTCAATCATGAACACTTTTCTGCGTAGAATAGTCATGCTAAAGGTTACTAGTCGTGTTTTTTTGGGATGCAATAAAAAATAAGCTAACACGCTTAACACCCAAGGCATCTTCGTAAGCTGGCTTAGAGGAAATGAAACGATTTAATTAATGCCGACGTATTCTAATTCTAGATGCACACATAAGCCTTGGTTTAGTCATTGATAAGTTTGTTAGTTAATAGTGTTGATGTCGGAATTAAATCAATAGTTGTTATTAACTATAAACTTCTAACTTTTAGCCTCTCGTGTTACCTTAATCTTGATTCCTAGTTCTTCGCCTTCAATACTTACTGCCTCTGCATAAGCAGCAGTTAATTCGCGTTCATTTAGTGTCTTCGCCAAAGTTTCTCTCATGATAAGCTGTGCCAGTTTTGGGTCGTTAAAGGCTGCTTCAACCTCTTTTCCGGTAGCTCCAAGCTGTAAATCGATTCTATCATCAACATTAAGGCCCGCGTTCTTGCGTGCGTTTTGGACATATCTTATTATTTCTCTAGCAATGCCTTCGCGCTTTAATTCCGGGGTAATACGTAAATCCATGGCCGCTAGTAGCTGACTTGGCGTAGCCGGCCCTAAACGCACCTCTTTAACATTAAGCTCTTCGGCAATAATGACCGTTAGTTCGTTGCTAAGCTTGCTGCCATCAGATAAAACCGTGACTGCAGCAAGTGGCTGTCTGACTTTGATCCCCGCCTCAGCTCGCTGTCTTAAGCCTTCATTGATTACTTGTCGCACAAAATCCATCTGCGAAATTAAATCATCATCAATATTGCCTGGTTCTGGCCAAGGTACAAGATGCACACTAATCTCTCCGGTTAACAAGCGGTAGAGTTCTTCACTTAAGAAAGGCGTGAATGGTGCCAGTAGGATTGCCAGTACTCTAAGAACATAGTGCAGTGAGGCATAAGCCTGATTTTTGTCCGTATCGTTCTCACTTTTCCAAAATCGTTTACGTGAACGTCTGACATACCAGTTGGACAGATCATCTATAAACGGCAGCACATCTTTGAGGGCACCGGGTAGGTCATACGCTTGCATGTGCGAATCGATTGACCGGTTTAGCTGATGCAACCGAGCTATGATCCATCTATCTAGAATGTGCTCAACTTGAGGAACAGACAAATCGTCTGATTGCCACTCCCAATTATCGACATCGGCATACAAAGCAAAAAAGTCATAAACGTTCCAGATCATTGCCAATTTACGGGCCGTATCAGCAACGTCTTTGTCGATCAGATTGAAATCTTCACCGTTAAGCAAGGGTGAAGAAAGTAGTAAAAATCTAAGTGCATCGGCACTATACCGATCCATAAGTTCGTTCGGGTCGGTATAGTTCCCATAGCTTTTACTCATTTTGCGACCGTCGTTTCCGGCTATCGTCCCGGTAACTATGACATTATTAAATGCATGGGTATTAAATAGTCCAGTACTTAAAGTATGCAGATAATAAAACCACGCTCTGACCTGTCCGACGTATTCAGCAATAAAGTCACCTGGAAAATTGTGTTCGAACTTCTCGCGATTCTCAAAAGGATAATGAAACTGGGCAAACGGCATGCTACCACTTTCAAACCAGCAATCAAGCACCTTATCAATCCGTTTGTACTCAACGCCGTCGATTACAAAAGTAACATCATCTATCCATGGACGATGATAATCTTCCAACTCAATTCCGGATAACTCTTTTAGTTCCTGGTAACTGCCAACTACCTTTATATGCTCAGTGCCATCAGCGTCAATCCCCTTCCAAACCGGCATGGCGGTTGCCCAGAAACGATCCCGGGAAATATTCCAATCCGGTGCGCTGGCAACAGTTTTAGCAAAACGACCGTTTTTGATGTGCTGCGGAAACCAATAAATATTCTTATTTAGTTCGAGCATCTCTTCCCGCTGATCAGCTACATTTAAAAACCAACTGGGGTGAGCGCGGTAAATCAGCTTGGTGCCACAACGGTGGCAATGCGGATATGAGTGAGTTATAAACTCGATTTTCCAGACTTTACCCTCTTTATGGAGCTGTCTGGCAATTTCTTTGTTTATTTCCCAAACCTGTTGTCCCTTAAAACGTCCACTTTCATAAATTCCATAGTCATCAACGTTGCTAATGATCGGGATGTGGTTAGCCTTAGCTAAATCATAATCTTCTTCACCATAAGCTGGAGCTAAATGAACCACCCCCGTACCTTCATCAACACTAACGTAATTTGCGCCCCAAACCTTATGCGCATTATCGCCAAAATCTTCAAATAGCGGCTCATAACTTTTACCAATTAACTCTGATCCGCTAAAGTGCCGGATTTTCTTATACTTAAGCACCCGGTGTTTTTCGTCAGTCAGTGCTTTGTCTAACAGCTCGGTGGCTAAAATAAAACGCTCTCCGTCTAGTTCAACCTCGCTGTAATCAATCCCAGGATTCACAGCAGCTGCAGTGTTGGCTGGCAAGGTCCAGGGAGTAGTCGTCCAAGCGAGTAACGACGCGTTTATATCTTTAAGTTTAAGTTTTACATAAACCGACGGATCGGTATCATCTTGATATGAATTATCCTGAGCCACCTCGGCTTTGGCGATAGGTGTAGCGTCACGGATACAGTACAGCAGCACCTTCTCTCCCTCATATATTTTGCCCAGTTCATACAGTTTCTTAAAAGCCCACCAGACTGACTCCATATATGACTTGTCCATCGTCCGGTACGCACCCTTAAAGTCTACCCAGCGGCCAATCCGTTCAATCGTGGATTCCCATTCATTACCGGTAACTACCATGTTCTCTCGGCAAGTCAGGATATAGTCCTCAAGGCTAATTTTTGTACCAATATCCCGCTTATCTTTAATCCCGAGCTTCTTTTCGGTAAACACTTCAGCCGGTAAACCATGACAGTCCCAACCCCAGACTCTTTCAACTCGTTTACCCTTCATTGTCCAGTAACGCGGCACTGCGTCTTTGACCATACTCGATAGTAGTGTCCCGTGATGAGGGACTCCGGTAATAAAAGGCGGGCCGTCGTAAAATACAAATGTGTTGTCTTTAGGTCGTTCTTCAACCGAACGCTCAAAGATACGCTTTTCTTTCCAATATTGAACCAGATCCTTCTCGTACTCAATTGGTGTGCGCCGACTGTTTCGCTTAAACTTCATGTTCGTTCCCTAATTAAAAATCCTCAAAGGCTTTATCGGAATCCCTAGCTATAAACGGGGACGGTACCATCCGATTTCCTTTGAGGTTAGCTCAAAAGCACTTGATTTTAGATTTTTCGGCTCTCGCCGGCGGGTTCTACTACGGCATATAACCTACCGGTTCTTCCCGATCCAATTTGCAGGTGATAGCTGCTTTTAACGGATTTGTCATTTTAAATTGTAGCACACACCTGAGACTAAGCCGATAGGCGAAACTTCAACACTTCGGCTTTGCATAAAGCTATCTTTTAAGTGCATATTAATAAACCTGCCAGAATTCCTCTAGGAGATTTACGTTTGCAATTAATGTTACTAGACCGGCGGAGCAGCGTAATATCTTACATCCTCAACTTTGGGCAGCTCGGTGTCGCCCTGCCAGCTTTCAACTACATTGCCGTCATCCCGCATGACCATGACTGCCGGATAACTAACTATCGCGTAAGTCTGGGCAATAGTGGCTCCGTCCCGGCTGTCAACGTCAATTACATCGAGCTTAGACTCGGGATATAGTCTTTGGTATTGGCGTATGAATTCGTCGACCATTGCCCGATGTTCGGAGTGCGGTCGATAGAGCACAATCACTTTCATGCTATTTTAAGTCTAGCATGACTAGCTACATCCAGTTGTACTGCCACAGGCCGAACAGACATAACAACTGCCTGAACGTTGAGTAATATTGCCGCAGTTATAGCATAGTGGTGCACTTTGATCGATGCCGACTTCTTTAACCTCGACCCGACTTTCAACATCAACCTCTACAATTTGCGGTTTTGACTCAGCTTCAGCTGGTTTATTTGACTCAGCAATAAGCGTCGTCTGAGCCAGCGATGCTTCAAGACCAGATAGATCGACTAAACCTAACTCCAATTGATCATCGAAACTCAGGTAGTCTAGGGCCAAACGCCGCAAAATGTAGTCAGTGATAGAGCTCGCGGTTTTAATCTCACTATCGTCAGTGGCACCAGCCGGAGCAAACGACGTACCACGCAAAATACGAACGTAGTGTTTAAGTGGTACTCCATACTGTAACCCTAGGCTGACTGAAATCGCGAAAGAGTCCATTAATCCTCTTAAGGTACTACCTTGCTTGCTGACATTAATGAACAGTTCGCCGGGTTTGCCATCTTCATATTCACCCACGGTAAAGTAACCATCAAGATCAGCGATCTGAAACTTGTAAGTCTTTGAGGTGCGCATTTTTGGCAATTTACGCCGGGCCGGCCCATTCACAACGATACGGTTTTCATTCTGAGTTGCAGCTTGACCTACCGCATCTTTTTTGGCCATTGCCAGCGGCTGAGCCACCTTACAGTTATCCCGGTAAATCGCAATGGCTTTAAGTCCCATCTTCCAAGCATCGATATGCAGTTGCTCAACATCCTCCACGCTGACATCTTCGGGCATGTTCACGGTCTTTGAAATCGCTCCTGAAATAAAGGGCTGAACTGCAGCCATCATCTTAACGTGACCAAGATAGTGAATGGCGTTGTCGCCCATCGAGCAAGCAAACACCGGCAAATGCTCGCTTTTAAGATGAGGTGCGCCGACAATGACTTTTTCTTCGTCAATGTACTTAACGATGTCGTCAATCTCAGCTTTCTTATACCCTAATGCTTTTAGAGCTCGCGGTACAGTCTGGTTAACGATACTCATCGTACCACCACCAACCAGTTTTTTTACTTTGACCAGGCCAAGGTCAGGTTCAATTCCGGTAGTATCGCAATCCATCATTAAACCAATAGTGCCGGTCGGTGCCAGTACGCTGGCTTGTGAATTACGAACACCGTAATGTTCAGCTAATTCCACTGCTTCATCCCAAGCATCGGCGGCGGCATTAAGCAGATCTTCGCTAACTAAGCTGGCATCTATTTTAGACAGTTCTGCCCGATGCTGCTTGAGCACTCTTATCATACCCTCTCTATCCTTACTAAATCCGGCAAATGGTCCGACTTTTGCTGCCATTTTAGCACTAGTCGCATAAGCATAACCGGTTAATAGTGCAGTAATAGCTGCGGCTTGCGCCCGACCTTCGTCACTGTCATAGGGCAAGCCTTGCGCCATCAACAGTGCACCCAAGTTTGCGTAACCAATACCAAGTTCGCGGTAGGCTTTAGCATTTTTCGTGATGCTTGCGGTAGGATACTCACTGTAACCAACTAGGATTTCTTGGGCTGTAAACACCAGCTCAACCGTATGTTTAAATTCATCAATTTGAAAGGTTCCGTCAGGATTAAGGAACTTAAGCAGGTTAATACTTGCTAGATTACAGGCAGAATTATCCAAATGCATGTATTCACTACAGGGGTTAGAGGCGTTAATTCGTCCGGCGTTAGGTGTAGTGTGCCAGTGGTTAATGACACTGTCAAACTGCATTCCCGGATCAGCGCATTCCCAAGCCGCTTCCGCAAATTGATGAAACAAATCACGCGCCTTAACGCTACGTACGACTTCTCCACTTTTAACAGCGTTTAGGTTCCAGTTTTCGTCATTTTCCACCGCCCGCATAAAGTCATCAGTAACACGAACTGACAGATTAGCATTCTGGTATTGAACGGAAAAAGAATCCTTGCCATCCAAACTCATATCCCAACCCAGATTCTGTAAATCACGAGCTTTGCGTTCCTCGATCGCTTTGCACCAGATAAAATCGTAAATATCCGGATGATCGACATTTAGTATTACCATCTTGGCAGCCCGTCGGGTTTTGCCACCACTCTTGATCGCTCCGGCGCTGGCATCCGCTCCGCGCATGAAACTTAACGGACCGCTGGCAGTGCCGGCACTTTTACCTAACGGCTCAATACTTGACCTTAAGACGCTCAAATTGATTCCCGACCCTGAACCACCTTTAAAAATCATCCCCTCTTCAACGTACCAGTTAAGAATCGACTTCATTGTGTCCTCGATCCCTAAAATAAAACAGGCGCTCGCTTGTTGTGCACGACTAGGAATACCAATATTGAACCAAACCGGCGAATTAAATGCCGCCCGTTGAGTAGCAAGAACATACTTAAGCTCTTCACGAAAGTCTTCAGAAATGGTTTCGGAATCAAAATACCCAGTGCTGATCCCCTCCTTGGTAATTGTGTCAACGACACGATCAATTAGCTGCTTGAGCGAGAATTCACGCTCAGGGGTACCTGGTGTGCCACTAAAATATTTTTGGGCAACGATGTTTACGGCATTTTGTGACCAACCAACTGGAAACTCAATGTCTTTTTGTTCGAACACTACCTCATTAGTCTGCGGATTAGTCAGCAGTGAGTTACGTGTTTCCCACTTAAGTTGATCGTAAGCCTTAGTTTTTGCACGGGTGAATACCCTTCCCACCGTGAGATCAGTTGCTTGTCCCATTGCTTTACCCTTTCTTAGCTTCGAGTTTGGCTTTAGGGTGTCTCTCTATAGCCCTAAGACTCTTTACTCGAAAAACTCCTTTTAATTTTTATTATTTTAAATTTTTGTTTAGAGTTGTCAAAAAGCGCCATTTTTAACGCTTCCTGAAAGCTCTCTTTTACACATAACAACTTATGCGCAAGAAGAGAACTTTCAATCCGTTCCCTGCGGTTGTTTTTCCTTATGCATTCGGTTTTGCCGGCGAATATGACTAAGTTCTTTCTCGAATCCGGCAATATCTTTGAAGCGTCGGTAGACACTTGCAAAGCGTACATAGGCAACCTCGTTAAGTAGGCTTAGGCGTTCCATCACCATATCACCGATGGTGCCTGAGCTGACTTCCTGATCACCGCAAGCATACAGAGTATCCTCTATATTTGACACCATCTGTTCAAGCTGAACAGATGTTACCGGCGTTTTTTCACATGCCTTATATAAACCGCCAAGTAATTTATCCCGGCTGAATAGTTGTCTGGTGCCGTCGTGTTTAATTACTATCAGTTGTGGCCGTTCCACCCGTTCATAGGTAGTAAACCGGTTGCCACAAGCGTTACATAGTCGCCTTCGTCTAATCGCTTGCCCATCTGCTGCATCGCGCGATTCAATAACACGAATATCCTCGCTGTGGCATTTATTGCATTTCACTTTTTCAGACTTCTCCTTATGCCATCAAATCTGCCGCTTTAAAACTTAAAGTCGACTGACTTTTGCTTCTTTGGTGAAATTTTTGTTTTCAATGTACGCCAGCGTAATTTGGCTTAATATCCATATATAGCGCTTGGTAACACCAATATAGCTCTAGCTATAGCGTTTTGCAATAGTTTAGGCGCTGTAGAATTTACTTGATTCTTTCGCCGCTCAAGGAGTTAATGCCCTTGGCTTACTCTTCTAGCTTATTTTTTGGTTTCTTCAGTATCATCTTTATGGCGACGGTTGCCGCTAAGTCGGCGTAAGAAAGAAGGTTTTTCTAAATCTTCATCTAATTTGCTTGATACAACAGCATCGCCTGGCGTTGCTGATTCAGCATTATGATCGCCATCTTCACTTGAATCAGTTTTAGCCGTATCGATTACTTCATCTACTTCATCGATTGTCCAGATGTTCGGCATTGGTTCTTCATTTACGAAATCACTTTCAGCTTCTTCGAGATTGGTGTCAATATCGCTCATCGTTACCTCTTCATCAGTGGGCGCAATGTCGCTAAGAGTCTCTTGGGCGCTGAATTTAAGCTGTTGCGGCCGTTCAGCGAAGTAGCTGGCGTCAAAACCGGTAGCCACAACTGTGATTATCATCTCGCCGGAAAGCTCGGGGTTAATCGTAGCACCAAAGATAATATTAGCGTCAGGGTCGGCGGCAGTAGTAATGGCTTCAGCAGCAGCATTTATCTCGTGCATTGCCAGATCATCTCCACCAATCACGTTAAACAAGATACCGCGAGCGCCGTCAATTGATACCTCTAGAAGTGGCGACTCAATTGCCTGTTTGGCGGCCTTAACTGCACGATCGTCACCACTCGCTCGTCCGATTCCCATGAGTGCCGTTCCGGCGCTAGACATGACTGTCTTAACATCAGCAAAATCTAGATTAATTAAACCATGGACTGTAATCAGATCAGAAATACCTTGGACTCCTTGGCGTAAAACATCGTCAGCTACCTTAAAGGCTTCTACTAACGGTGTTTGTCGATCAATAGTTTGCAGTAAGCGATCATTTGGCACAATAATGAGCGTATCTACGCTCTGACGCAGTTTATCGATCGCCTCTTCGGCATTACGACGTCGTTTATCCCCTTCAAAAGCGAACGGTTTAGTAGCAAATCCCACAACAAGCGAACCATTATCTTTGGCTATTTTAGCCACAATATGTCCGGCACCGCTGCCGGTGCCGCCACCAGCACCAAGTGTTACAAACACCATATCGGCGCCAACCAAGGCTTTCTTAATATCTTCAACCGATTCTTCGGCGGCCTGCTGTCCCATTTTTGGATCAGCTCCAGCCCCTAACCCCCGCGTCGTGTCTTTGCCGATATGAACTTTTTTAGTTGCTCTAGAGTGATGAAGAGCCTGTGCATCAGTATTAATTGCAATAAACTCCACATTTTCGACCCCCGCATCAACCATCCTATTAATGGCTGCGCCGCCAGCTCCACCAACTCCTACGACCTTAATCTGTGCGAAAGTTTCAATCTCGGGCTCAACTACTTGGGCCATTAGAATATCCCCCTGACCTTGTAAATGCTAATTTTAGTATACCCTTGTTGCAGACTAGGTCAACAAATTTTGTATACGCACGTTTAAACCAAGAAAAGCCAAATATCCTATAGTTGTTCAGCCCAAAAACCCTCTTGTTAAGCTATGCTAATTTTTTATTCTAATAATGATTAACAAGTTCTATAAAACAATCTTACCTCTTGTATTTACCTACAAAATTGTATGATTTACAACTTATCATTTAATGGAACGAGCGATTCGTCTACCGCCAAGGTACCCTAGAAAGGTTAATCTTAAGTCTTTTTAAAACGCTTTAATAATTTATCTGCTAAACCGAGGGTTGAGCCAAGACTTAGATTAACCGGAGGCAAAGTACTCGGAAGTAGTAGCATATCTAGCGCCATCAGCCCAACTACGGTGCAGTAACCCGGCCCCTCAACGGTATCAACTAAACCACCGATGTTAGTTAGCTTGCCTAAACGCGCCGGCAATTGCAGCTTATCACGAGTAAATTCGGCTAGTCCTGGCAACGCCGCGCTGCCCCCGACTAGCACAACACCACCCGGCAGTTTACGCGAACGCTTAATCTTTACTAGTTCTTTGTCGATAAGTTCAAGCAACTCACCAATTCTGGCCTCAGTAATCATATAGATATCACTAGGAATAAAAGTATAGCTTTGCTTGCCTAGCTTCACGATTGCACTCGACTTAGTCTCGTCGGGTTTGAGCGACGCATGCTCAAGTTTAACCTTTTCTGCTACGTCTAAATCGGTTTTTAGCCCTATTGCCAAATCGTTGGTCAGATTAATGCCCCCAACAGGGATCACTGCTACATGTTGAATCTCACCGTCTTCAACCACAATCATATTGGTTGTGCCCGCCCCGATATCCACTAACAGTGTTCCGGCCTCTTTCTGTTGCCTGGATAAAACAGCTTCAGCCGCTGCGAGTGAAGATACGGTGTAGTTGGTCGGATGGATAGCTGCTTTTTCAAGCGCTTGCGCCAAATTGCGCAAATTCGGGCTGGCTCCGGTAACGATATGTGCATCAACCTCTAGCCTAATTCCCTGCATACCGACTGGATCTTTAATGTTAGTCTGTCCATCAAGCGAGTAGTTTTTGGCAAAAAATTGAATAATCTCCCGGTTTGCCGGCAGCGATATGACAGTTGCGGCCTCCTCGACCCGCATCCGGTCATCCGGGGTAATCTCACGATTAGCCGCACTAATCGCAATTACACCTTTGGAGTTAAATCCTAGGACATGACTACCGTTTACATTGACTGTAGCATGATTAATTTGTTGACCGGATATCCGTTCAGCTTCAGTTACGGCTGCGATAATTGCTTCAGCTACATCATCAACATGAACGACAGTTCCTTTGCGCATACCGCTATTTTTAGCCGAACCATGCCCGATAACAGACAACTTGGCATTAGTATTCGGCTCGATCATGCCGACGACACAGCGGACAGTTGATGTTCCGATATCTAATCCGACAAAGCTGTTGGTTTGCGTTTCGCGCATTGTCGTAAGTATAACGCTAACTCTTTAATATGAGCAACCTCATATCCAGCTGCCATAGTATTTTTAGCGTATCTGCCAAAAATACTTATGTTTACTACAGGGTGATTTTAGGCTTCACGCTTTACTGACTAGAGAATGCGCTGCGTCAGCACCTCAGCACCTGTTTCAGTAATTAAAACTGTGTGTTCAAAATGTGCACTCATTGAATGGTCACGTGTACGTACTGTCCAACCGTCAGGGTCAAGCATCACCTGCTCGCTGCGAAGAGTAGCCATCGGTTCAATCGCAATTGTCATGCCAGCTTTCAACCAAGGCCCAGTATTAGCCCGACCATAATTTGGTATGTTAGGGTCCTCGTGCAGGTGATGGCCGACACCATGCCCAACAAGATCACGCACAATGCCATAATTGTGCCGACTTAAAACTGCCTCAACTGCGGCTGCTATATCGCCAGTTCTAACACCATCATGCACCACAGCAATACCTTCATTCAAAGATTCATTGGTATATTTAATCAACTGCTCGTGTTTTGGGCTTTTAGCTTGGCCGGCTATCAAAGTGAGGGCGCTATCGGTTATCATGCCACGCCAATTAACCCCAAAATCTAAACTGACTAGATCACCATTGGCAATAATGCGAGTTGGCTGCGGTATCCCATGGACAACCTCATCGTTTAGGGAAATGCAGATTACATCTGGAAAGCCCTGATAACCTAAGAAAGGAGCTCCAGCCCCAGCGGCCTGCAGCTCCCTGGCGGCAACTACCGCTAAATCTTTTGTTGAAATTCCCGGTTCAACCATCTGCGCTAGCTTAACCAGAATCTCTGCTAGCAGCCTACCGCTCTCTTTCATCGATACGATCTCGGTTGCCGTCTTTACTTTTGTTGTCATAACTTCAACTTGTATATATTAAATACCGAGTGACCGGCTGACTTCATCGTTGACTTCATCAACCGTACGTTCAGCATTTACGTCAACCACATCTACACCGTGCTGTCTAAACCAATTAAATAACGGCTCAGTCATTTCGTTATATTCTTTAAAGCGTTCTCTTATTACTTCAGCTCGGTCGTCAATCCGCCCCCTGGCCTGCAGCCGATTTTTTACCGTATTTTTGCTAGCAATTAAGTGAATCACATGACTAAGGGTAAAATTTTCGTGTTTTGCTTTTTTTAGCAACCACTCGGCCTGCGGTATCGTACGCGGGAATCCGTCTAATATACACAGGTCTTTGTTAGAAATACCGGAAAGTACTTGATCTAGTAGTGTAATTACCTCAGAGTCTTCCAATAATTCTCCGGCCAGCATTCTAGCGCGGCGTTCGCCCGTAACATACATCCGTATCACTTCGCCCATCGTTATAAGGTGCATACCGCGCTGATCGGCCATGATCTTACCTTGCGTGCCTTTACCGGCTCCGGGCAAACCCATTAATATAATCACTGACTTAACGCCTCCTTAACTAATCTCGCAATGGTTGCGCCGTCAGCACTACCCGCGGTTCGTTTTTTTACTTCAGCAATAATTGCTCCCATCTGACTTAAATCATTGATCCCGGTTTGTTCAATTGTTTCTAGAATAACCGGACGGAGCTCGTCCTCACTTAATTGTTTTGGTAAATATGCATCGATTATAGCTTTTTCAGTAAGCTCAGTCTCAGCCCGGTCGTTAGCGCCACCTTTTAGATACAGCTCTGCACTTTCGGCTCTTTTTTTAGCTTCTCGGGATAAAACGGCTATTTCTTCCTCTTGCGTGAGGCCACTTTCTCTTTTGCCTTTTTCTACTTTGGCATAAAGCAAGGCCGATTTCAGCCCGCGCAAGGTTTCAGCTTTCGTCTTATCTGAAGCTAATAAGGCTGCTTTAAGATCCTGCTCAATTTGCGGTTCCAGCATATACTACTTAAGGGGTTATCTCTGCCCCAGCTTGGCGCGTTTAATCTTTTGGACTTTCCGCTCCTGCCGGACAATTGCTTTAGCTCGACGTTCACGTTTGCTAAGTGGTTTTTCAAAGTACTGGTTTTGCTTAACGACAGCTAACACACCCGATTGTTGCACTTTACGGTTAAACCGTCGGAGCATGTTCTCGAGCGATTCTTTGGAGTCTTTTCTTGTAACCTGAATCATATGTAAAAATAGTTTACCCTAAGGTGTTAATTTAGCCAAACTCTTTTTTAGCTCCGCTTTTGGTTGGTACGCTGGCTTTTTAGCACAATACTTTGGAGCTCTTTAAAGATCGGAAACTGCTTATTGGTTGAATAAACTTTGGTATTGCCCTGCTTTTCGCTGGTTAAAAAACCAACCTTTTCTAAACGTTTTAACTCCCGTTGAATATTTCCGGCGTCTTCTTTGATTAATTTTGCCAATCCTCGCACATGGGTCTTAAAGTCGGGGTATTTGGCGTAGATCACAATAATCTTGCGCCGCACGCGGGATGTTATAAACACGTCTAGCATAGGCCTCCTTTATTGTTATTCAGACAACTTATAGCTTGAACTATAGTATATCTTTCAACAAGACTGACTTCAAGAGTCGATCCGATTAATAACGCCACATTGTCAACAAAACCCATATAATAACGCTCATGTACTACTATGAGGTTTGGGTTCGCAGCAATAAATATAAGGGCAACTCGGCTCTAACCTACCATAGTAGGTCACGGCTTGCACCAGGCCAAATCGTAAGCGTTCCGCTTAGACACGAAACGGTCACAGCAGTCGTGATCGATCGTGTAGATCAACCTGAAATTAAAACTAAAGCCGTCGAAGCGATTAGTCCGCTGCCGCCACTACCCCAATCAACACTTAAATTAATGCGCTGGTTGCAGGCTTTTTATCCGGCACCAGTTGGCGTGATCACTCAACAATTTATCCCGGCAAACCTCATGCATAACAAGCAGACTTTAGCGCCAATAGTTAAAAATTTACCGCCACCAACTGCTCCGCCGCCCTTAACTGATGAACAAGCCGCCGCCCTTAAGCAAATGACGGCTTATGACACCTATCTGCTTCATGGCCGGACCGGAAGTGGTAAAACCAGGTTGTACCAGGAGCTCGCGAAAGCTGAGCTAAAAAAAGGCAGGTCGGCGCTGATACTAACTCCAGAGATCAGCCTAACGCCACAGCTCGAAAATGAATTTAAAAGTAGCTTTAGCGATAAGGTAGTGGTGATGCACTCATCGCTTACCTCCAAGCAGCGAGCCGAACGCTGGGCGCAAGTCATAGCCAGAGATGCCCCACTCGTACTTATCGGTCCGCGCTCGATTATCTTTAGCCCGCTTAAAGATATTGGGCTAATTGTAATTGATGAAGCACATGAACCGGCATATAAACAGGAACAAGCCCCCTATTATGTCACCAGCCGAGTGGCAGCCTATTTAAGAGATATTCAAAACGCTAAATTGGTGCTGGGATCAGCCACACCGCTAGTAGATGATTATTTCTTGGCCCTTACCCGCAAAAAACCAATTATTAAACTGACGCACTTGGCGCGGGAAACAAACCAAGAACAAGTTAAAGTAAAAATCATCGATGCTCATGACCGGTCTTTGTTTGGACGTTCATCTTATCTATCTAGTGTATTGGTTGCAGCTCTAGAGAAAACTCTATCTAACGGCGAACAGGCACTGCTCTACCTTAACCGGCGCGGCACTGCCCGGATCATTATTTGTGGAATATGTGATTGGCAAGCCCGTTGTCCACGCTGTGATCTGGCGCTAACCTATCACGGTGATACACATATTTTGCGCTGCCACGTTTGCGGATTCATCTCACCCGCACCTACCACTTGTCCTAAATGTAATAACCCTTCGGTAAAATATCTGTCTGTCGGCACCAAGGCGATAGTCAGCGAAGTCGCCAGATTATTTCCACAAGCGAATATTGCCCGTTTTGATAGCGACTCACCAAAAGCCGAGCGACTGGAACAGCGCTATGCCGACATTAAATCCGGCAAAATAGATATATTAATCGGTACCCAACTGCTAGCTAAGGGCCTAGATTTACCCAAACTGACTCTAGTTGGAGTAGTGCTCGCCGATACTTCCTTACAATTGCCCGATTACAGCGTCAATGAACGAACCTATCAATTACTAACCCAGGTTATAGGACGAGTCGGACGCGGTCATTTAGCCGGAGAAGCCATAGTTCAAACCTATAACCCTAAGGCGAGAAGTATTACCTGCGCCGTAACCAATGACTGGGATACGTTCTATAAAGCCGAGATTGCTGAACGTAAAGCCTTTAATTACCCGCCCTTTACTCATCTGCTCAAACTTACACTTGCCCGCGCCAATCCTAAGAATGCCGAACGAGCAGCGACATTACTAAAAACCAGTCTGCCAAAAACGGTACATATTGACGGTCCGGCACCGTCTTTTCATGAAAAACAAGCTAACAAATACCGCTGGCAACTGGTTATAAAATCCGAAAGACGATCGACACTAGTAGATATTATTAACCATCTCCCAAGCGGAGTCAGCTGGGATATTGACCCGTACAATTTAATGTAAGTAAGTTAAATTACTTCTCTAGATACAGTCCCAATCCTTGATTCAGCTTTAGCTACAGATCAAAATTTAATACTTCACTTAATTCCTGAGCGAACAATAAAATTCCCCCTAGACATTTCCTCCCCCTAGATCCATAATAACCACTAACGGTTTTATCTTGCGTTAAGGTAACCAAAACAAGGGGCAAAAACCCTAAAACCAAGGAAAACCAAAACCAACAAGAATAACAAAACCGTTAATCAACAAAAAGGCCTAAACCTTAACAATTAAGGCTAAGCCTGAAACAAAAAAACCAATGCCAAAACACAGGCAATTAAAACAATTGCTTCTCGCAAACAATTGTTTGAAAACAAGGGTTAGACCCATAGCTACGCTCATGGGATTAGCTATTGGTTTGTCCCTTGTGCTGTCTTTGACTCTAACTAGTAATAGCTCAGCGGCTACTAACTCCACGATTAACTTCCAGGCCAGGCTAGAAAGCAGTAATGGTGCAATTGCTAATGATGGTACCTATAACATTGAATTTACGCTATATAACAGTCCTAGTGGTGGCAGCGCTCTATGGACAGAAGACTGGTTAATCGCTAATAGCTCTAACTCAGCTTGTCAGAACAATGGCCAGGGTGTCCCAGTCCATAACGGGTATATATCAGTATCTCTAGGTTGTATCACACCCTTTCCCTCTAGCATCAACTGGAACCAACCGCTCTATCTAGGCATCAATGTAGGGGATACCCCCAATACTTCCTGTTCTCCA
>DAHWID010000019.1 GCA_027345405.1 Candidatus Saccharimonadota bacterium | reverse complement strand
CCTAGACCGCTAGACGAAGGGGCCATATAACTGCTGCATCGTATCACATCTGTTATGAGGAGTCTATATGGCATTGCTCATGCTTATGGTTAGTGAGATAATACAATCAATAAATAGCGTGGGTATTAAAACCAAACATCGATGAATCATATATCATCCAAGTGGCTCAAGAAACTACGATGGCTGTTCCTAGTATATGGTGCTCATTTTATTGCTATTTATTTATATATTGGCATACGTTACGGACAGTGGGGCGGCAACCAGAAATTCCCAATTGCAGTCATGTTTCTTATCGGGCTGCAAATAATTTATGAAATTGTGGCATCTGTCCGTTTTGTCAAGCACTATGCCTATCTAACTACTTCGATTACAACCTTTCTAATCCTGATTGAAACGGCACTAGTCTTTAACCCCACTGGCGTCTACTATTCGCCCTATATGGCGGTATTTATTATCGCCGCTTTTATCATGGGTGCACTGGGCTGGATTATGCCTCTAGTAGTCCTCGTCACCATGGCAACTTTTTCAATTTTCGGCATTTCCGGCTTTATCCAGTCCCCGGTAGCAGAAAACCTGCGCTTTAAATTATTTGGAGCCGGTGAACTTACCTTGGTAGCATTGGCGGTACTTGGCGGATATTTTTTTTGGCGGCAATACTATGATTTTTCGGAAAATTACGAATTGAGGCGGCTTAACTCCAAACTTAAACGCGGCACTCAACAATCCACTACCATACTTAACTCAATTGGCGACGGGGTCATTGTGTTCGACTCTAAAGGTGCTGTTGACTTAATTAATCCTCAGGCTTCAGCTATGACTGGCTGGGAAGTAAAGGAATCTATGGGAGTCGATGTACATAAAATTGTTAAATATTCAAGCCCTGAGCCCAATAAAGCAGACCAGACGATGCCTGACGTGTTTACTGAAGCTCTCAGGCAAAAGAAACATATAAATGAAATACTTAAGCTGGATTCACCAAATTTACATAGCACTTTAATTGTATCGATTAGTATTTCGCCGATTGTCATTCCGCCAGATAATGAGCTCGTCGGTGGAGTAGCTATCATCCATGATGTTACTAAAGAGCAGGAGCTTGAACAACAAAGAAACGATTTTATATCGACAGCCAGTCATGAAATGCGCACACCGATAGCTACTATCGAGGGGTATTTAGATACTGCACTGAGCGATAAATCCGGTGCATTAAAGCCACCAATAAAGGGGTATATAGAAGAGGCTCACAAATCAACCATGCATCTTGGAAAATTATTTCAGGATCTTCTGACCTCTAGTCAGGCCGAAGACGGAAAACTACTCAATCGACCGCAAGTGATTGAGATGGGAGAGTTTTTACGCCAGCTAAACGAAAACTATAATCATCTGGCGGTCAAGAAAGGTTTAGCTTTGGCGTATGACTTCGGCGAAAACCAATTCAACGTAAAACACATCCATAAAACCAATTTTTATGTCTATGCTGACCCTGAACGCATACGGGAATTAACCGACAACCTTTTCGACAATGCTCTAAAGTATACTTCAGAGGGAGAAATCCATATCGGATTGCGTGCTGATGATAAAGAAGTAAGTTTCTATGTTAAAGACAGTGGTGTAGGAATACCGTCAGATGATCTGGCGCATCTATTTCAAAAATTCTATCGGGTCGACAATTCTCCCACCAGAACTATTGGCGGCACTGGCCTTGGTTTGTTTATTTGTCGCAAAATTGTTGAGCTTTATGGCGGTAGGATCTGGGCAGAAAGCGAACTTCACAAGGGATCAACGTTCTATGTAAAATTACCACGCTTAACTCCAGATCAAATTAAACAACTATCGGCCAAACAATCCGAGTCCGAATTAACAACAGAGGCAAAAACGTCTGTTGCGCTCGCCTAGACAATCAGCATCAACTATGAACCTGCATAATATCAATTTAAAAACACTTAAAGGAAAATATGCTCGGCTTTGGCGGTAAAAAAAACAATTCTCTCAGCAACACTAGTGGCAGTGAAGGGGTCATGAGAGATGAGCGGCAAACCTCAGCTATCATCCTAAATGCTATTGAAGATGGTGTTATGCTGATTGATCATAATGGCGTAATTCAGTTGTTTAATCCAGGCGCTGCAAAAATTACTGGTTGGCCAGTCAATGAGGCGCGCAAATTAGACTACCGCTCAGTAATTAAGTTAACTAATGAAAAGGGCGAGGCTTATACCCGCGAGCAAGACCCACTGGCGATGATCTTCAGCAATGCAAAGGGAGCAATCAGAGACAACAAAGCATTCTTGATCACCAGAAACGGTAAGCAAGTACCTATTTCTTTGAGCGTCTCTCCCCTAACGGATGAACATTTAGAGACGACTGGTGCGGTAGCGGTATTTCGCGATGTTACCCAAGAGAGACTGGAAGAAAAACAGCGTAGTGAGTTTATATCTACGGCCAGTCATGAAATGCGCACACCAGTAGCTGCAATTGAAGGATATTTGGCCCTGGCTCTAAATGATCGAGTGAGTACGGTTGACGAACGGGCAAGGGGATATCTTGAAAAAGCACACGAATCAACCCAGCACCTCGGCAAATTATTCCAGGATCTGCTGACATCTGCCAAGGCTGAAGATGGACGCTTAACCTCGCATCCCATATTAATAGAGCTTGGCAGTTATATTGAACAGTTAACTAACGACCTTAGGTTCGCGACCGATAAAAAAGGTCTGGCACTTGAATTCAGTGTCGGCTCAGCTGATACAATCGATGCCACAGGTGGTAAAACTCTTGTTGGCCAAAAAGTTATTAAACCCCTGTACTACGTCAAAGCCGATCCTGATCGTATGCGAGAAGTGATTACTAATCTCTTCGATAACGCCGTAAAATATACTGACCAGGGCAAGATAACTGTCGGCCTGAACGGTGATGACCAGGTTGCCCAGATATACATACGCGACACTGGTGTTGGAATCCCGTCGGAAGATATTCCCCATCTGTTTCAAAAATTCTACCGCGTTGATAACTCTGCCACTAGAACAATCGGCGGTACCGGATTGGGCCTATATATCTGTCGCAAAATTGTTGAATTATATCAGGGAAGAATTTGGGTAGAAAGCGCAATGGGTAAGGGTAGCACCTTTTTTATTAACTTACCACGCCTCAATAATGAACAGGCGGAAAATGAACGTAGACGCGAAACGACTGAAAATGCATTAAACCCTATTACGACTTTAGCTAACCCCGTGATACAATAATATAAAGCATAAGCAATGCAACTAAAGCGAGAAGCCACATATGCCAAAAATCCTCTTAGTCGAAGATGACAATAACTTAAGAGAAATCTATGAAGCACGACTGCAGGCCGAAGGCTACCAGATAGTTTCTGCCAAAGACGGGGAGGAGGCTTTGGTTGTTGCGAAAGCCGAGCGACCGGATCTTATTATATCCGATGTAATGATGCCTAAGATTAGCGGCTTTGAAATGCTAGATATTCTTCGGAACACTCCAGAACTACGCGAAACCAAGGTAATCATGTTAACTGCGCTTGGGCAAGCGCAGGATCAAACTCGTGCCAGTAATCTTGGTGCAGACCTCTACTTAGTCAAATCTCAAGTCACGCTTGAAGATATTGTTAAATCGTCGCACGACATATTAAATGATATGCCTCAAGAAACACCTAATTCAAGTTCAGTGTCAACAGAGAATTTAGAACCAGAATTAAATTCTGCGGAAAGCATATCTACGCCGGCAACAGAACTGCCAACACCAGACCCTGTCACGCCAACACCTGAGCCTGTCACGCCAACACCTGAGCCTGTCACGCCAGTACCAGAGCCTGTCACGCCAACACCTGAGCCTGTCACGCCAACACCTGAGCCTGTCACGCCAGTGCCTCCATTAGCTCCAGGTGAAATATCGATTAATTCAGCCGGAGATTTATCAACCCAAACTGAAGCTGAACAAAATGCAACCATGCAACAACAGGTAAGTGACTTTCTAACGAGCGCCGGTTCAGGTATGCAACCTAGATCCCAGCCCACAGAAGTTACATCAAACAACCAAGTCACAAATGACCAAACACTTACTCAAGCTGTCGACAATTTAGTCGGTAACGAAACTCTTGCTAACGATTCAACTAGTGTTGACGCTAAGACACCGGTTATGACCAATGAAACCCCCGGATCGCCTACCGTTAGTGGACACAAGATTATCCAACCGCTAGATCAAGCCCCGCAAAAAAACTTAGAAGAGCTAGCAGCTGTAGAAGAAGCTTCAGAGATAAGTGGCTCCCAGCCGTCACCTAATACGACAACACCCAAGAATCCATTTGATCCTTCCGACCCGAATAATATAGCCATATAATAATATTTACGATGCGCATTAATGCCTACTTGGCTCGCGCTACCGCTATTAGCCGTCGAAAAGCCGACGTTTTAATAGCAGCAGGTAGAGTCAAAATTGACGGTAAAGTTGCCACAATCGGTGCCACTGTAGAGAATGGCAAATCAGAAGTCGAACTAGACAACCACAAGATTAGTTTGCCTACTAGTCACACAACAATTATGCTTAATAAACCTGCAGGTTACGTGGTGAGTCGACGTGGACAGGGATCTAAGACTATTTTCGTCCTTTTGCCGTCCAATCTAAGGCAACTCAAACCGATTGGTAGATTAGATAAAGATTCTAGCGGTCTTTTGCTGCTTACCGATGACGGTCAACTGATACAAACCCTGTCTCACCCCAAAAATGTTAAACTTAAAGCTTACGACGTTAGCTTGGATAGGCCACTATCCGAAAAGGACGCTAATGCAATTAATGCCGGTATTAAGCTAGAGGATGGACTAAGCCACTTGAAACTACTGAATATTTCCCAAAAAAGAACAAGACTAAACCTGACTATGAGTGAGGGTCGGAATCGTCAGATCCGGCGCACCTTTGCTCAACTAGGTTATGTGGTAACAAAATTACATAGATACGAATTTGCTGGCTATAAACTAAACGATCTTAAGACTGGCAGTTGGCGACGCCTAGAGGACCGGTAATGTAAAAAATGACAAACAATAGACGAACCCCAATTGTAGCCATAGTTGGCAGAGCTAATGTCGGCAAATCAAGTTTGTTCAATGCTTTGCTGCGACGACGCGAGGCGATAGTTACCAGGGAAGCAGGCACAACCAGAGACAGTATTTCCGCTAAAGCTGAGTTCCATGGTCGCCAATTCTGGCTGGTTGATACGGCAGGTTTTAAGGACCCAGAAGACGAATTTGAGCAGTCAATACAAGATCAAATTAGACAGGCCAGCTTAAGTGCAGATATTATTTTGGTTGTTGTTGAAGCCGACATACCCGCCAGTAGCGAAGACCGCACGGTTGCCGAATTGGCACTTAAAAGCGGAAAACCTATTATACTCGTGGTCAATAAGATAGATAAAGCTCATCCTGATACAGCCTACGAATTTGCCCGATTAGGTATTAATACTATTCAGCCGACCAGTGTTACCCAGCATCTAGGCATTAATGAACTACTGGAGATTATTATCAACAATATCTCTCATGTACCGGTTCAAAACGAGCCAGAAAGGCTAAAGGTAGCTCTGCTAGGACGGCCCAATGTCGGCAAATCAAGTTTGTTTAATGCTTTACTTAATAAACAGCAAGCGTTAGTGGCACAACGGGCCGGCACCACCAGAGATGTAAACCGGGCGGTTGTACGTTTTCATGGACAGGAAATCGAATTACTCGATACTGCGGGAATTCGTCGAAGCGGAAAAATTGAACGCGGAGTTGAGCATTTCAGTGTCCTCAGAGCGCTGGCCGCAATCGTAGAGGCTGACATTTGTCTTCTGCTGATCGATGCTAATGAGCCAAGTGCCGCACAAGACCAAAAGATCGCTGGAATGGTCAGTGATGCTGGCCGCGGTTTAGCTTTATTAATTAGTAAATGGGACGTCTTAGCCGGAAGAGAAAACTTTGACTATGACAGATTTCTCAAACAAGTGTCCGCTGATTACGAATTCGTGTCTTGGGCCCCACTAATAGTTACGTCTTCCATAAGCGGCCAGAATGTAAGCAAGCTATTTGAACTGATAAGCAAAATTAACGAAGCCAGAAAAATCGTTGTCCCAACGCACGAACTCAACGATTGGCTCATCCGGACGGTACGAGAACATCCACCGGCCGGATTAAAAAACCATCTGCCCAAACTTAAGTACATGGTTCAAGAATCTGACAATCCGATACCGTCATTTAAAATTTTTGGTACCCATACGCGTTTTATTCACTTTAGTTATAGGCGTTATTTAGAAAACAAGCTGCGCGAAACTTTTGATTTTTTTGGCAATCCAATTCAGTTATGGTTTATTGATAACAATGATCCCAAATTCAAGGAAAAGGACTAATTAGTATGGGTTGGCTACAGAAAAGACCGCAAGTCGCTTTGCCCATAAATTATTACACCACAGGGCAGAACAACATTGTACTACTCGTCGGCTTAGGCAATCCTAGCAAAAAATATGACTTAACCAGACATAATATTGGATTTAGCGTACTCGATTATATAGTTGACCGTTTCGATGAATTGGGGAGCTGGACTGAAAAAAAAGATTTAAAGTGTCAGCTCTCCCAAGGGCGTTTCGGTGAAAACCAAGTAATTTGTATTAAGCCATTAACCTACATGAACTTAAGCGGCGAAGCGGTAGCACTGAGCGTCAATTACTATAAAGTTCAGCTCGAACATCTAGTCGTGATCCACGATGATCTTGACATTGATTTCGGCTCAATCCGTACCCGTGTCGACGGCAGCGATGCAGGACATAATGGAATCAAGTCAATTGACTCCCACATTGGTACGAATTACGGAAGAGTAAGGATAGGCATCGGCCCAAAAGAGCCGCCTGACATCGACAGTGCCGACTATGTACTCGAGCACTTCAGCGACGAACAAAATAAACAAATGGACAATCTAAAACGCGAATGCGCCGCCATACTTACCGAATTTATATATAGCAAAAACCTGCCAAACGAAACCAGACATTTTATTGTTTGAGTCATAATCCAAAAACAGACCGACGAGAGGGGGTGGGCACCGCTCGTCAGTCTGTTCCTGGGGACATATAAATGTCCCCGACAACCCTTCAAGCCCACCCGGGCGAAACATCATGTAAGTAAAAAATAATGACATGTGTCTTTATGCGATTGCTCGAATAAAACCATTTAGGCTCGCACATGATCGGGGGATTACTTAAAGGGGTTAGTATGCTTTAGAACATTGGGACATGTAGTGGAGGGTAACAACTACTTATAATCGCTGTCTGTGCTCTAAAGCAATCTAACATTGTTAGAATGGGTAAAGGTACAATGAGCTTGATAATTCAAACTCACAAATTGCGATTCTAGCAAATTAGTGTTACTGTGTCAATACTTTTTAATCTTTTTATACTTTTGCCAAATTATATTTGTATCTCTGATGTGTTAAAATTAATTGACTAAACAAAATGAAAATTTTTATCACAGTGTCGATTCTAGTAATAAGCACCCTCGGCGGGTGGATTGGCCAACTAATGGACCATGGTAATTGGCTCGGCGGGTGGAGCATTGTACTAGGAACAATTGGTGGTTTTGTTGGTGTATATGTCGGCTTTAAAGCCGGAAGACACTTTGGAGTGTAATCTTAAAGCCATAGATCTGCTTAAGAAAATGCTAATTTATTAATTGCATTTAAGTGCTGCTATTGCTTAAGATGTAGTAATGCCAAAAAATCTCGTTATTGTAGAGAGCCCGGCAAAGGCTAAAACGATCGGACAATTCTTGGGTAAGGATTATACCGTTAAAAGCAGTTTCGGTCACATCCGCGACTTACCCAAAAAAGGATTAAGTATTGACGTCGAGCATGACTTTAAGCCTGATTATGAAGTAAGTGCAGACAAACAAAAGATCGTCAACGAGCTAAAAAAGCTTGCCAAAGACAGCGTTGTTTTGCTAGCTAGTGATGAAGACCGTGAAGGTGAGGCAATCGCCTGGCATCTAACACAGGCACTTAAACTCGACCCAAGTAAAACTAAACGGATCGTCTTCCACGAAATAACACGACCGGCAATTTTAGAGGCCATTACTAACCCACGCACCATTGACTTACATCTCGTAGACGCACAACAAGCACGTCGGGTTCTTGATCGGCTAGTTGGCTATGAACTTAGTCCGCTGCTTTGGAAAAAGGTTAGAACTGGTTTAAGTGCTGGCAGAGTACAATCGGTTGCCGTTCGATTGATCGTTGAACGAGAGCGAGAAATTCGTAATTTTGACTCCTCGTCCAGTTTTAAAGTGAGCGCTGAATTTGTCCATAATCAGAATCAGTTTAACGCCATATTAAATGATCAACTTAATGACTTTGACGCGGCTGGCAGTTGGATGCAAGCAACAATGACAGCTGATTTTACTGTCAAACAACTATCTACCCGGCCTAGTCGTCGCAATCCAAGCCCTCCATTTACCACTTCAACCCTTCAACAAGAAGCCGCTCGTAGACTGGGTTTCAGTGTCCGCCAGACCATGACACTTGCGCAGCGACTCTATGAAGCTGGACATATTACTTATATGCGTACCGATTCAACTCTATTATCCACGCTTGCTATTAAGGCAATCGGCGATCATATAAAAAAGGAATATGGCTCCAATTACCACGAGTCACGGCAATATAAGACTAAAAATGTCAGTGCCCAGGAGGCACATGAAGCAATCCGACCGACCGATGTTAACAACCACAGTGTTAAAGGAGACTCAGCTAGCCAGAAACTATATGATTTGATTTGGCGTCGAGCCGTGGCTTCACAAATGTCCTCGGCTCAAACTAACCGCAGTGAAATAACAATTACTATATCTAACCAGCCCCAACTGTTTATCGCAAAAGGCGAGGTGATGGTCTTTGATGGCTTCATGCGAGTTTGGGGTGGAACCAAGGAAGATATCCTATTGCCCTCATTAAAGACAGGCGACAAACTGAAACTTGAATCGATCCAAGCCAAGGAAAACTTCAGTCGCGGACCGGCTCGTTATAGCGAGGCTAGCTTAGTGCGTAAATTAGAAGAGCTCGGAATTGGCCGACCCAGTACATACGCTCCTACAATTTCAACCATTCAGAGCCGCGGTTATGTTGAGAAAACTGATCTTGAGGGGCAACCAAGAAAAATCCGAATCCTCAAGGCCATGAACGGAAAGCTATCCTCGCAGACAGAGGAGGAAATTGTTGGGGCAGATAAGGGAAAGCTTGTACCAACCCCGATCGCCGAGATAACTACCGACTTCTTGATTAAATATTTTCCCTCGATTGTGAACTATGACTTTACGGCTAAGGTAGAAGAAGATTTTGACGAAATTGCCAGAGGAAAAAGACAATGGAATCAGATGATTAAAGAGTTTTACCAAGATTTTCATCCCCTCATTGAAAAAACCGAAAAAGTATCCCGACACGAGGTTTCCCAAGCGCGCCTAATCGGTAACGATCCAACGTCTAAACGTCCGATTTATGCCCGTTTCGGACGGTATGGACCAATGCTGCAGAAGGGTGAAGCCGATGATGAACAAAAGCCAGAATTTGCGCCTTTGCCGGCAGGAAAGACCATAGACAACGTCACCCTTGAAGATGCACTAGAGATGTTTAAGCTGCCAAGAATTGTTGGTACTACGCCAAAAGGAGAGGAAATATTAGCAAACATTGGTCGCTATGGACCTTACATCAAGGTCGGCCAGACTAGTATGTCAATAAAAGGTCAAGATCCGCACCAAATCAGCCTAGAACAGGCGATACAAATTTATCAGGAAAAGCTAACTAAAGAGGCTAATAAACAAATTAAAGCTCTAACTAACGGCATACAAGTACTTAACGGTCCGTATGGTCCTTATGTAACCGATGGCAAACGCAATGTCAGGGTTAATAAAGACCAAGATCCGGCAACCATAACCTTACAGGAAGCCGAAGCCATGCTGGCTAAAGCCCCGGCCAGACGCCGTCGCTACCAAAACAAGAAATCTAAGTAGTTTTCCACAACCGCAAAACAGTTTTATGGCAATATTCCTACAACATCTACTATGCTCTTAAGTCATTATTGTGCTACAATAGATTTAGGAAAAAATCCTTTTGACTATTAAATGATTAGGTTATATAATTAGGATTTAGAAAAGACTATGAAGGACATAAATGACCGATAACCACAAGCAGACTATATCGACTAAAGATTTGGTAAATGGGGTCCTAGGCTCAATTGATCGAGACCGAGAGAGAGAAATCATCTCTCGCCGATTTGGTCTGTTTGAGCGCAAAGAAACGCTTGAGCAAATTGGAGAATTGCTAGGCATAACCCGTGAACGAGTCCGTCAATTGGAAAAAGCAGTAATCGCCAAGCTCAAAGCAGCAGGGAAGGAACATAAAATAACGGGTATTGATGACTTTCAGTTAAAAGTGCTGGCGTTACTCGAAAAATCAGGTCAGGTGATGAGAATCAGCGATTTAACAGTAAAGCTGGTCAAAGAAACGGATCGGATAGAACAATCTAGAATAGCTTTTTTGTGCAACCTATGCCCCGATTTGTTGGTTATAGCTGACGACGACAACTTCTATTCGAGCGTTACATCAGAAAATGCCTTTAGTGAAAAATCACTAAAAAGTGCTGTAAGTAAAATTGTTGAGGCTATAAAAAAGATAGGTACGCCAAAGCCCATTGAAGATATTGCAAAACAGGCCTCAATCGATAATGTCAAGCAAGCCGAAGCACTTGCAAGCATATCTAAGCAATTAGCTTTCCTGCACGGGCGGTGGGGTTTGATCAAGTGGCCACTAGTAAACCCTAAAAATATCCGTGACAAAATTTATGTCGTACTAAAGCAAAACGACAAACCGATGCACTTTAACGAAATTGCCAACTCAATTAAAAAAAGTGATTTTAAACGTAAAGATGTAACGACTCAGGCAATTCACAACGAACTTATAAAAGATAAGCGGTTTGTCTTAATCGGGCGGGGAATATATGCCCTTAAAGAGTGGGGCTACGAAAAGGGCACTGTCGCCGATATCATCGGTCAAGTTCTGCGAGAAGCCAATCAGCCATTGCATCGCGATGAAATCGTCAAGCAAGTACTTAAGAGCCGTTTAGTTAAAGAGACCACTATCTTACTTAATTTGCAGGGTAAACCACAGTTTAAGCGTGTTGCTAAAGCTACCTATGCCTTGGAAGACAACGTCGCTGCAGAATAGAACCTAAAAAATAAAAAAGTTAGGTTTGGTTGTAGATGTCTGTCAATCCTTTAGCAGAATCATTTTCAGGTTTATCGGCAAACGCTATAGAAGTTGATGCATCATCATCGCTACTTCATCAGCCAATTACAAATATTACTTCAATCGATCAATTTTTAGTGAAAGAGTGTTTTGATGACTTTGCCCTAGCTAATCCTGACTTTAAGCTCGTAAATTTAACTCAGACCTTTTCTTGGCTCATTGAAACCAGGTACTACATACCAAAAAAGCAAACACTCGAAAAAATAAGACAAGAGTATCTACCTAAACCATATCCGGGTATTGAGCTTAAAAAGCGCAGTGAATTAAAGATCCCACCGTACTCAAATTTAAGGATGGCGGCAAATTATTATGGTTCTTTAACTTTAGCAATTGATTACGCAATACGGGTTGGCAGTTTAATATCAGCCGCTGATATTATGCAATCGGCCGCAGAAGCAGAAAAACGTCAATTATATAAAAGAGAGCGGGTGGCTATGGCTATAGCTGAGACTATAAAACAGAACTTAAGTTTAGATAAACAAATTACGAACAAGTAACAAACACAGTGGTACATCAAAAAAAGAGAAATGTTTAAGCAATAAAGCCGGTTCATTAGAATAGAAAGGGTACACGCGAAAAAAAAGATCTACAATATGCGATTAAATAAAAGCGTGTAATAAAAAGCAGCAGGCTAGAAGACAAAAACTCGATAGATATTTCGTGTCGCACAATATATCTTTTACGACTCGCTATATTTACTTACTACCTATAAGCAATACCCCGGTTGCAGGGGAGAAGCAATGCCAAAAATAGTTTAAGCGCAATAATATAGTTAATAAACGGCTTAAGGATCAACTTCGCATCGGCGATAAACACAGAAAACTCATAACAATCCAACAAGCGCCATGTCGCCCAGCTCTTGCTTAAATGTGATATTTATTATTTTTATAAGTTTTCCACAGTTTTAATAAATAAGCATTTGCTTTTTTGTAATATTTATATTTTTAATATTAATCCCCTACTTTTTCCCTGTTTCACTGTAATTATTTGACTTTGCTCGTTTTATATATGTATATATATTTTTTTAGATGTAGAACATATTTGTTAATGTGAACAAATT
>DAHWID010000018.1:13442-13671 GCA_027345405.1 Candidatus Saccharimonadota bacterium | reverse complement strand
TCAGTTTTAGTGATCCAAAGATAATAGACGGCCTTAAAACACAAAATATTGAAGTCAATTTTGACAAAGAAGGCAACCCTAGCGGACTTACGGATCTTGAAACGGGCCAACCAATAACTGCGTCCGATTTATTAGACCCCGAATACATAACTCGATTTCAAAATGCTATCCCTCAATGGCAAACGTCCCAGGAAGAAACACTCAGGCCTCAGGTAATTAACGACGCTGG
>DAHWID010000018.1:0-13432 GCA_027345405.1 Candidatus Saccharimonadota bacterium | reverse complement strand
CTAACCCAAATGACGATAACGTAAACAAGGAGATTGAAGATTCTGTTGATGGGGCCGATCAAGGTCAACAACTTGCAGAAGCGCAAGCAGAAGACGAAGCTAAGCCCTCTGAAAGCTCTTCAGCGGCGGCTGAAGATGCTTCTTTGACAGCTAGTAATAGTTCGATTCTCGATGCTGCAGACGGGGTCATTGAATCTGGTGGTAGTGAGGAATCGGCAGTATCTGCAGCTCAATCTGCAGCTCATCTAGGAAGTGCCGCTTTATTAAATACAGCCTTGTCTGACCTTTGCTCTATAGATAAAGTTGCGACTAAATCAAGCAACAGTCGCGTACCTACTATCATTAGTTTCTTGATTCGTCACAGCGTAACTTTATTTAGTCTGGCAGATGAAATGAAGGTTGGTGGAGCTATGAGTGGCACCCAAATAGGCAAAGTTACGCAATTATTTAACGGAAACCCAAAGGACTATACAACCAATACCAAAAATACTACAAAACTTCAAGCTACTCTTCCGTTTGATAGAGCAGCCGCTTGGCGAAGAATAACCGGTCAACCAGTAGATACTAATCCAAATTCCCCCGGATATAATCCCGATATATCACGTTCGGTGCTTCCTCAAGCAAATACCGGTACTGGAGTTGTTAATGAAATTAATTCAGCTCTGGCAGCCACGGTGGTGGGACCACTAGTCTGTAAGGCTGAATCGAATAGTATCATAAGTGGTGTTATAAGTGCAGGTTTCCTGGTGGCGCAATTGTATCTTGATGAATTTAGTTTTGGCTCAACCCAGGCTGTATTTACTGTAGCAACTGTGGGTATACAGGGCATAATCAAGTATTCGATCATACCAACTATCGTCAAATACTTTACTCCTGCTGCCATGGATGGTCTAGAAAGTTCAGTTCAATGGATAAACAATGCGGATGCTGGCAGCAATCTAATGTTTAATCTTTTTGCGATGCGCATGGGCGGTAAACCCCTTACAGGAGCTCAAGCTGTTGCTATGGACACTCAAGGCAATAAGTTGCAACAGATAGCACAGTCGCAACAATCCTTTTTTGATAGAACTTTTTCGTTTAGCAATCCCAACTCGTTAATGTCGAAACTGGCGGTGGATATACCAACTTCAAAATTTGCGTTTATTAATTCAATCGTGAGTGACATCATTAACGCTCCGTCGATGTTATTTCATGCGGTTGGAAGCATACTGGAAGGAGCAAGGGTTTATGCTGCCTCCACACCAGCAAATCCAGGACAACCTTACGGCATCACCCAGTATGGTTTTAACCCGGGCGAGATAAACAAATATAACCCCATTGCTAATGAGTGGTACCTGTTTCATACCAAAGTCAGTTTCGCTGGGACAACTAGAACCTTAATTAATCTAATGGGCAACCCTAACAACTACCCTAGAGCCAATTATGATCCTAGTAGTGTAGATGTGTTACATTGTTTTACCCAAAGTTATATCAATAATAGCAACCCAAGCGCTTCTCCTGCAGCCAAATTAAAACCCGATCCAATTTGTGGAACAATGGGCAGTTTTGATATCAATCATGACCCACCTGTAGCAATCGGCCCAAACCAAGTAGCGACTTCGTTTTGTGACCAGTTTCCTCCTCCGCCTCCAGATTATACTGGGCCTCCGTGTATGCAGGTTATGTTATCCACCCCAGCTGTAATAACTGCTATGTCCCATTTTAGGCAATACCTGCTTGATGATGAGGTCGCTGGTTTTTATAACAGTCTGGAAAACAGTCAATGAAAAGGTTGTTGTTTGTATTTGTGTCGTCATTTGTAACACTGGTTTTGGCTGGACAGGCGGTGGCTATATCATCAAATGATTGGTTTTCGATCTTAAATAATAGTATTTATTATGACGGTCAACAGCAAAATTGTAACAATTCGGGTCAAAATAGTAGTAATAAACCGGTAAGTAGTGGTTCAAGTGTGTACATTCTCGGCGACTCAATTACCGAACTTGCAGCACCAACCTATCAGGCCCAGTTTCAAAAACTAGGAATAACAGCAAACATTAATGCACAAGCTGGTCGCAGCTTAATTGGACCCGGGGTTGGTAGTGGACAAACGCCAGGAACCACTGGTCTCCAGGCAATATCTCAGGATACTTCGGAAATCCAATCGGCTTCAGCAATTGTTATTGCACTGGGCACGAATGGAGGCGATACGGCGGGTCCAAATGGTACGATTGCTCAAGCAATTCAAGCGATCAGAGCAGATAATTCTTCAGCTCCAATTTATTGGATTGACACCATTGCTATCAGCGGAACAAATCCTCCTCCAAATTTTGCACAGATCTTAAATCAGGTTGAGCAATCCAATCAAGCAATTTATCAAGAAGCTCCTCAATTAAATTACAGCATTATAAGCTGGTTTAAAACAGTTGATCCAAACGGTGATCCAGTCAGTATGACTGGCCATGAAACAGACAGCAATGGATACATAAATGTAGATGATGCCTACCATGTTCACCCTACGGTCCCAGCTGGGGTAAATGCGCTCGTGAATTTAGTAGTAGGCACTTTAAGTGGAACAATCTCTGATAACGGAGCAGGGATCGGCTCTGTGCAAAACTCCACGTGCTGTAACATCAGCACTGGAGCAACACAGCAGGTAGCAGCTAGCAAAAATCAAGCTCAAAATGCTCAAACTATAATTGGTGTGGTCAAGTCCGAAAATTTGCAAGAAAATGCCGCACTCATTGCATTAATGGTTGGTTTGACAGAATCAAACCTGACCGATGATGCAAACCAAAATATCCCATTATCTGAAACAAACCCCAACAAGCAGGGTGATGGCAATAACGGTTATTCACTTGGGGTTTTCCAGCAACAAATAACTGAAGGGTGGAGTACATTTGCTCCGAACGCTGCCCCATCAGGTGACCAAACAGCCATTAATCAAGACATTAATAATCAACAGGCAGTAAATCAATTGATGACTGTAAGTTATGATGCTGAAGCGTTTCTTGGTAGCCCACCTGGGTCGAGCGCTCCCGGCCCATTGTCTAAAGGTTTGCAAAATATTAGCGGTTGGGAGTCTTTGCAACCCTGGGTTGCCGCGCAAGAAGTGCAGCGTTCTGCGGATTCTAGTGGATCAAATTATAAAACAGAACTTAACACAGCCCAATCTCTGCTTAACCAGTATTGGAACTCCTCGAGTCCGGTACCCCTATCAGTATCCTTTACTTCTTCTGGTGTAACCGAAGGTACGGCTTGTGGTAACGGTTCTCAAGTAACCACTTCAGGGTACGAAAATCCGTTTAGAGCAATTAATAATCTGTACGGTCAACGCGTAGATCAAGGAGTCGATTTTGATGGAACCGGACCAGTTTATGCTATAGGTAGTGGTGTAGTGACTAATGTCTATAATTCCGGTTGGCCAAACGGTGTCTTTATCAACTACCAACTTACCAGCGGAGCAGCTAACGGACTCTATGTTTATGTTGCAGAGGCTTGTACCCCGGATGTGTCGATCGGCCAAACTGTTACCTCTAGTACTGTACTATGTAATATGGATTGTGCTCTTGGGTCTAATTGTCCTGGCATAGAAACTGGCTGGGGCTCTAGTAACAACGGAACTTCTGAAGCCATGGTTTTAAACGAATGGGATGCTAATCAAAATTCCACTGGTATGGGTGTAAATTTCTTACACCTGCTACAATCTCTTGGTATGACCTTAAATGGTGGCAACAACACAATAAATCCACCCGTTCAATCACAGGGGATGCCAAACAACTTACCTAGTTGGCAGTAAATAGGACATATAACCATGGAAAACGCACCAAAACTATTTAATAAAAGAATGAAGCTAGCACTCGTTGTTCTTGGGCTAATGATAGCTGCCTATGTTATCTATTTTGCTTATGGAAAGTTAGTTTTTTCGGTTGAATATACTAACCCGCCATCTAATGATGTAGCAACATTAACGCCTTTTTTTGATATCTACTTTAATAAAACTCTTACCAATAAGGGGCTTAGCGTATCTATGAGTCCAGCAGACTTTTATGGAAAAAAATATTATATAAACGGGGATTCTTTGATTGTATCTTTGAGTGTTCCTATGCAGGCGAGACATAAATATACTATCACCGTCAACAATGTGGATGCAGAAGATGGCCAGATGTTGAAAAACTTGGTTTTCACCTTTTACCCAACACCTAAAACCATGGCTCAATTACCAGAGGATCAGTCCGAGGCGCTTACTGCACGCAATGAAGCTTCCCCTGTTTACAAAAATCCAATTCTCAAACATCTGCCATATTCCACCATTGATTTCAATCTTTCGGCCAGCTTTCCGACAGGAAAAAACGACCTTCCATCGCTAGTTTTGATCGCTAAACTTAATATCCCTGCGGCTGTAACCGGAGAATTACAACAACAAACTATTAGTCAATACGAGCAAGAGATAGCTTCATATATTTCTTCGTTTGATCTAAACCCGGCAAGCTATCATATTGACTATATTGTCTCCAACTCCTAGTTACTATTCTTAGATAACTATCATGTTGGCATCACTAGGACCATGCTGAGTGGTAGTTATTAAAGACTGGCGGTTGTGTAACAACTTCTCTAAATATAAACTGCGGTTATTATCAAGCTCGCTAAAAACATCGTCCAGCAATATAATTGGCTTGGTTTTAATACTGCTTTGAAGAATTTTATCTTCTAGTATTTTTAGTCCAACGATTATAGTTCTTGTTTCGCCCCTTGAGGCTACTTTTAGTGGCGACTTGCCGTTTATTAATATTTCAAAATCTTCAAGGTGTGGACCTGATCCAGTAAATCCTCTTAGCAAATCGAGCTCATAAGTCTCCTCTAGTTTTTTTAGAAGAAGACTCTCATAAGAATTAACTTCCAGCATTGGTTTGTACAAGATACATAAATCATCTTTGGTATTAGATAGATCCTGGTAGACGCTGTTAATGTTCTGGCCCAGTTTTAGGGTTAATTCTTCTCTAGCCGCCGCCATAACACCGCCAAGGCGGCTTAAATGAAAATTCCAAGGAAATAGATCGGCTTGATTAATGTTACCCTTTTTTAGTAGAGAGTTTCTCTGCCTTAGTGTTTTTTGGTAGTTAAGTCTGGTTTGTTTAAATCCGGGTTTTATTTGGTCAAGTATATTATCTAGGTAGCTGCGTCTTAGTTGTGGTGACCCAGACAGCATTAGCATATCGTTCGGCTCAAATAGCACTATAGGAAGCTGATTTTCTGCACTCAATCTCCGGTAATCTTTGTTGTTTATGTTAAAGAGTTTTGTAAGGATTGGTTTCGTGGTTAGCTTTACGGTTCGTTGTTCACTATCTGTCTCGGCATCAACTCTAGCCCAGTTTTTGCTATGCATGATTAACTCATTGGTGTTTACCCGAAACGAAGTACCTCGGCAAATAAACATCACCGCCTCGAGTAGATTAGTTTTACCGCTGGCGTTGGGTCCGGAAATTATGTTAACACCAGAAGAAAAACTAAACTCTTGATCCAAATATGAGCGGAACTGCCGGAGCCTGATTTTTTGGATCATTCTATTTATGGGTTTTAGCTTTTCAGTGGCATAATTATGTGCTTATAGGTCAGGTCTTTTGGGTCTTTTAGAATGGTGGGTTCAAGTTTTCCATTAAAGCCAAAATAAACTTCGTCACCAGTTAATGCCTGAAGTGCATCAAGCAAATAGCGGGAGTTAAGGGTGATGCTGCCATCTCCTACAACTTTACCGGTAGCGGTTGCGGTGTTTTCCCCTATCTGACTGGCCACCGAACGAATGTTTAGTGAACTGGTTTTACTATCAAGTTCGATTGTTACACTGCCGGCGCTTTCCCTGGCGAACAAACTCGAAACCTTAGTAACATTAACAAAGTCAGCTCTGGAAAGTTGAATTGATGAGGCAAACTCGCTTGGTATAAGCTTTTGGTAGTCGGGGTAGTTTCCTTCTACTAAACGCGCTGTGAGCTCGACATCCCCAACCTGGAACAAGACTTGTTGACCGTCATGAGTAATGTTAACCTCTCCTTCAAAATCACCCATTATTCTTAAGAGGTCGTTCATGGCGGAAGCCGGGACTAGCATTTTAACATCTTCGGTGTTTTTACCAAGATCTTTTTCTGCAAGGCGATAACTATCTGTTGCGGCAACATAAAGCTTTGTATCTTGGGTGTGTAGAAACACTCCTGTTAAGACTTGTCGGGTTTCGTCACTACTGGCTGCAAAAACAGTCTGTTGCAAACCTTTTTTTAGTAAACTACCATCTAGTTTCCATGTTGTTCCATTGCTAATTGTAGGCATTACTGGAAAGTCGTCCGCTACAATCCCATTAACTACTGAGTGATACTGTTCAGTTGTAACTTTTAGTTTTGTGTTAGTTAACTCAAGTTCAATCACTCCAGCGGGTAAGCTGCTAACAAAATCTTGCATCAGCCTGGCCGGGACCGTGATAGAACCTTCCTCACTAATCTTTGCACCGATATAGTGAACAATGGCTATGTCTAGGTTTGTGGCAGATAAACTCAGGCGATTGTTAGCAGTTTTAATTAACACATTAGACAGTATGGGCAGAGTGTTACGTCCTGACGCAACTCTACCGACTGAGCTAAGTGCTTGGTTGAGGTTTTCTTGGGTAACTTGTAGTTTCATGGCGGTTTAGTTATTTCCTTTCTTTGAGCTAAAAATAATAACAAAAGATAAATTAAATAAAATTGTATTTATAGTAGGGCCCTGTGGTTAATGTGGATAAGCCACCCAAAATAAGGGTAAATATGGAACCTAGGAGTGTGTTCAAGTTTTGGTAAAGTTGTGTGAAAGAATCCTTAAAAAACACAACTCCAAGTAAAAACCACAACCTAGGGGTGTTTAATATAGCGAGTTTTGCACAATAAGACACTAGATATAAACAGACATTAAACCAATTGTCCCTAAGCATATAAACGCTCCTTAATCTCAGAAATTGCGCTACGTAACGAAGAATCGATCTGTGACTCTTTCTCAATTTTATCGACCGAGTGAATGGCGGTAGTATGGTCTTTGCGACCCAGTTCACGGGCGATTTTCGGAAAACTTAGGTGCAACTCCTCTCTTAAGATGTACATGGCTACTTGTCGTGGCACCACAATATCTTTATCGCGCTTGGGCCCCAATATATCCTCTATTGGTACTTGGAAGTGTTTGGCGGTTCGTTCGATAATCTGCTTAGCGGAGAGGTGTTTGGGGCGGTTGTGACTGCTGCCAATCACACTTAGCGCAATGTCCAGGTTTGGTTGCAGGGAACGCATTTCACAAAAAGCTAGAAGCTGATTTAGAGCCCCCTCTAACTCACGTACATTAGTATTGATGTTGGTCGATAAATATTCGACTACATCATTTGGCAAAGTAATATCGTTAACTTGGGCTTTGGCTTGGACGATCGCACAGCGCGTTTCATAATCCGGAGCTTGCATGTCAATACTCATTCCCCAAGCAAACCGGCTTTGTAGACGCTCATCAATCACAATATCTTTAGGTGGTCGGTCGGCACTAATAATGATCTGTTTATTGGCTTGATGGAGGCTATTAAAAGTATGGAAGAATTCCTCTTGAATCTTTTCTTTACCGGTAATGAACTGGATGTCGTCGACAATAAAGACGTCAGCCGATCGGTAGTGGTTGGCAAACTCGGTGGTTTTACGGTAACGCAGAGCCTCAACAAACTCCTGAACAAACTGTTCGGTCGTGATATAGAGCACGCTAGCGTCTGGATTGTTGGCTAATATCGCGTTACCTACCGCCTGAATTAGATGGGTTTTGCCAATCCCTACGCCACCATAGAGCAGCAGTGGATTGTATTTGGTTCCTGGTTTGGCGGTAATTGATTGGCAGGCAGCAAAAGCCAGCTCGTTGCTTGAGCCGACAATGAAATTATCAAAGGTATAGCGTTCGTTTAGCCCCTGTCGATAGGCGTGTGAGATTCCACTGCCAGCTCGGTTTGGCCGGGGAACGGTTATGTTCATTACGGATTCAGATAGAATCGGCTCAGAACTGTTTGTTGGCCTAGGTTCCATAGCCACAATCCGGTATTCAATTCTTTCAGATCTCACGCCGTTTTTTTGCAGGGTCTGCACCACTAAATCATTAAACTTTTTCTCCAACTGGCTCTTTATAAAAATATTCGGCACCCCAATAACTACTAGCTCGTCGCTTTGCTCGACTAGCTGTGTGTTTTTAAACCAGGTGTGGTAGTTGCCGGCGGAAATAGAGAGCTCAATCTCTCCCAAAACCGCCTGCCACAGAGGACTGTTCATTTGCTTTTTTAAACTCTCTGTCTCGACTTTGTGACCCTAGTTTAGACCCAAAACCGTTCGTTTTCCACACCCTGATTAAATTAACGACCGGTTCTGTAAGTAATTTTACTAAACTGAGGTAGGTTTATGCACATGCATTTTGCTGATCTATAAAACTGTGGATTAAGGTTAACAAGAAGTGGAAAACTTGCTAAGATTAGTAGGTTAAACATTGTTATTTTCACTAAAAGCAAAGGAATTAATAAACTATGCCCAAACGAACCTACCAGCCAAAAAAACGACAGCGCGCCAAAGAGCACGGTTTTATGAAACGCATGGCAAGTAAAGGCGGAAAAAATGTGTTAGCCCGCCGCCGGCAAAAAGGCCGCGCCAAACTGACTGTTTAGATATGCTGGCTCGAGCCAACCGCTTTCATGGCTATAAGTCACTTAATTGGGCATATGCGCACGGACAAACCGTACGCGACCAAAGAATTGCACTGAAATACGCGCTTAACCCCAGACGCTCAAACTTTAGGGCAGCGGTCGTTATTTCACGCAAGGTCAATAAATCGGCAGTGGTACGCAACCGTATCCGCCGCCGGATTTATGAAATGCTACGAGCCGAGTCACCAAACATCAGTGGTGGATATGACTTGATTTTCAGTGTCTATAGCGACGATCTAGCCAATATGAGTCCCGCTGATTTAAAAAAGCTGGTTAAACAGCTCCTTGAGCGTGCCAAAATTATCTAAAATCAAACTGCTTAGCGCCAATAAAAGCGCTATCTGGTATAGTGGTTATTTAGAAACTTAGCAAAGAGAGCTTATTTAAACCCCTCATGTTTACTACTATTATTGTCAAACCGCTATTTAACCTGCTCGTTGCCATCTATGCCCTCATACCGGGCCATAATTTCGGCCTGGCAGTAATTATCTTTACGATTATCGTGCGTCTGGTATTATGGCCGCTCGTTAAGCGCCAATTGCGCCAGGCTAAAATTATGCGAGATTTGCAGCCGCAACTAAAAGAGATCAAAAAGAAAGCAGCGGGAGATCGGCAAAAAGAGTCAACAATGCTAATGGAGCTATATAAAGAAAAGGGAGTTAATCCGGTTGGCTCGATCGGTATCCTTATACCGCAACTGATCATTCTTTGGGGACTGTATGATGCCTTACATCAGGTGGCAGTTGATCCGAAAAGTCTGCTCACCCTCTCCTATAGCTGGATCCATAGCTTGCCGTGGATGCAAACACTGTCTCATAACATCAACCGCTTTGACGACACCCTGCTTGGCTTCATTAATTTAACCAGAAGTGCTGTAAGCGCTGGTCATATCTATTGGCCGGCTATGGTTCTAGTGGTGCTAAGCGCTGTTGCTCAGTATTACCAGAGCAAACAGCTAATGCCGACGCCAAAAGATGCCAAGTCCCTACGACAGATCCTAAGAGAAGCTGGAAGTAGTGGATCTAAGGCCGACCAATCAGAAGTCAATGCTTCGGTTAGCCGCAGTATGCGCTATATCTTCCCGGTCATGATTTTTATCGTGACCATTGGATTGCCGGCCGCTCTGTCGCTATATTGGTTCTTTTCGGGAGCGATCGCCTTTTTGCAGCAATGGCTGGTATTGCGTAAAGACGAAGAAGAAATGGAAGCTATCGCCGATACTTCAGCGAAAGACCTAAAGAAGATTCCTGAAGGCGAGGTAGTAACCGAACCGGCTGGATTCGTATCTAAGAAGCAGGCGCAGCAGGCTGTTGCTAAACCAAAAACGCCAAACCAGACTTCCTCTAAAAGCAAAACCAAGAAGAGGAGGAAAAAGAAATGAATGATCAAATGGAAGAGGCGATCCGCTTCGCCAAGAAGTACCTAGAGGACCTACTGTCCTTTTTTGGTCTTAACACCGACGTTTATGCGACTAGTGACGATGAGGTAATCCAGTTGTCAGTACCCAGCACTCACCTAAACGGGTTTCTGATTGGTCAGCGGGGCGAAAATATGCGCTCCTTGCAATATCTGACATCAACTGCACTAAAAAACAACGACCACGAGTATACCAGGGTTAATGTCGATATTGCTGACTATAAACGCCAACGGGCTGATCGTTTGCGCACTAAAGCCGAAGATTGGGTTAAGAAAGTTAAAGAAAGCAAGGAACCCCTAGAGCTAGAACCCATGCATGCGGCTGATCGACGGGTGGTTCATCAACTAGCTTCTGAGCACGGTCTAACCAGCGAATCGTTAGGCGAAGGACGTGAGCGCCACATTGTCTTAAGCTACAAGGGCGAATAAAGAAAACTACAAGGCTCCGTTATACACCGCCAAAGTTTCAGTAGCTGTGCGGTGCCAGGAATAGTTTGCGGCCTGCCTCTTGCCATTAGCAATGAGCTTCTCCCTCAGCTTTTCGTTTCCCAAAACATCGGCGATAGCGTTGGCTATCGACTGTTTATCTAAAGGATCGAAATAGTGGGCCGCATCGCCATAAATTTCGGGCAAGCAAGTGGCATTAGAAGAAACCACTGGAGCTCCATGAACCATGGCTTCCAGACCCGGAAGACCAAACCCTTCACTTAGAGAGGGAAAGATATATGCCCAGCAATTTTCATATAGCCAGCGCAGCTCGCCCTCGGATATGTAGTCGGTAAATACCACACCGGATATGTTATTGCTACTGACTCGTCGCTCTATATCTGAGTAATTGCGGTCTATTTTTCCAGCTAGTACCAGTTCTAGATCCGGGTACAGGCCCTTTAAGCTATCAAAAGCTTCAATTAAACGCCACAGGTTCTTATGTGGCATTGGACGGCCTATATACATAATAAACGGCTTTCCGGCCAGGCTATTAATTGGTTTAGCGGTTTCCTTAATTGGGTCAGCCGCTTCATAGGTAACTATCACTTTTTTCTGCCGGATCTTAGAAAAGTTGATAAGATCGTTCTTGACGTAATTGCTTGGAACAATCACTTTCTTGGATTTGCGAGCCGCATACCGGATCACCACCTTATATATCTGCTGTTTGGCCAAAAACACATATTTATTAGTATCGGGGTTAGTGAAGCGTGCAGTAGTGAGGTCATGAACAGTAGTTACCGAACGCTTTAAATAAAGCAAGGGCTGCTGGGTCATGCCGAAGTGGACCAAGTCGGCTTTTAGTTTGTAAAGCTGGAGTGCAAAACCCAATTGTTCGGACAAGGAAAATTCAGGATATGGGCATAACACTTTTGTAAATTTTGGGTTAGTAAAACTAGCTTGGTTATAGTCATTGTCTTTTAACAGGATCAGATATTCATTTTGGGTATCGATTGGTTCCAGATTTTCAATTACCTTATTAATATAACGTCCGGTTGAGGTTGAGTATTCTCTGGCATCAATGACAATTCTGGCCATAATCAGGTAGTATTATATGATAAAAGATACAAAAGGAGTGAATTAAATGTCATTAAATCCAGGATCATTCAAGGAATGGGCCGAAAGAAACGGCGTTGATCCAAGTAAACCAATCACGTCCGAATACCAGCACGAACTTGATCGGTTCAGGGAAGCTCTAGCAACTGAAAAGGGTGTTAGCCTAGAAGATCTTCACGAACATTTCGCGTCTATTGTGCCGGAACTGGTCGGTTCACTTATATCAGTAGATGAAACAGATTCTTTTAGCCTATGAATAAGATCGCACTTATAACCGGCATTACCGGACAGGACGGACATTATCTGGCAGAACTGCTTAATGGCAAAGGCTATAAAGTTTATGGACTAATTAGAGGGCAACAAAACCCCAAGAAAGCCATAGTTGAGCAGGAGCAACCCTATATAGAGTTGATTGAAGGCGACTTGACCGATCAAACATCTTTAGTGCGCGCTATGGAAACCGCTAAACCGAGCGAAGTATATAATTTAGCCGCTGTCAGCCACGTCGGCTACTCCTTTAGAAACCCGATTTTAACAGCTGAAGTTACAGGGAAAGGAGTACTCAATCTGCTAGAAGCCATAAGGGTGAGTGGTGGTGAAAAAACCATTCGTTTTTACCAGGCATCAACATCTGAGATGTTTGGCGGTCTAGACTATAACCGTCCGGGCAAGGGATATGATGAGAATGCTTTATTTCACCCACGAAGTCCATATGGAGCCGCCAAGCTTTATGCCCACTGGATAACTAAAAATTATCGTGAGAGTTATGGCATGCATGCTAGCTGCGGCATTCTTTTTAACCATGAAGGCGAGCATCGAGGCATTGAGTTTGTGACGCGCAAGATAAGCAATGCGGTCGCGCGGATCCACCTTGGTCTACAAGATCACATTGAACTCGGCAATCTTGAAGCCAAGCGAGATTGGGGTTATGCCGGAGACTATGTAGAGGGAATGTGGTTGATGCTCCAGCAGGATCAACCGGGTGATTATGTTCTGGCAACTGGTGAGACCCACTCGATCAAAGATTTTCTCGAACTGGCCTTTAAAGAGGTCGGTATTGACGACTGGCACCCATATGTCAGACAAAACCCGAAGTTTATGCGACCGGCGGAAGTGGATATCTTGCTAGGCAACCCGGCTAAAGCCGAGAAAGTCCTTGGCTGGAAACGTAAAGTAGATTTTCCAGGCTTAGTTAAACTGATGGTCAAGCATGACTTAGAACTTGAATCGGCCAGAGAAGCTATAGTGATCCGATAACATCTGCTAAGGTTTGCTTGAGGCTGATCTCCGGCTTCCACCCGGTTGCTTGGTGTAGTTTGGTGTAATCACCGTATATTATAGGATTATCTATAGGTCTATCTTTTAGCGGATCAGGGATTGGGCGTACCTTGACCCTGGCAGCTTGAGCTAACCCGCTAAGCAACTGTTTGCCACTATATGCACGGCCAGAGCAGACATTATATATTTCTCCGGGCTTACCTTTTTCTAGTAGCAGCCGGTATGCCCGCACAATATCTCTTACATCGGTGTAATCCCTCTTTGTATTGAGATTACCAACAGCTATGTCTTTGTTGTCATGTCTTTTAGCCGCCATGATTTGCCTGGCTAAGTCGGGCACTATAAAACCCGGTCCCTGGCCAGGGCCGATGTGATTAAAGGGGCGGGCAATGATGCACTCAAAACCTCGGCTCATGTAATACCTTGACAGCTCTTCTTGGCCAACCTTACTCACGGCATAAGGAGAGGTCGGTAATATTTTAG
>DAHWID010000017.1 GCA_027345405.1 Candidatus Saccharimonadota bacterium | reverse complement strand
TTACTGCAACCTAAGATCCAGGCGAACGCGACTAATATGTCGCCTCTTTTAGTTTTTGCTGCTGTAATTATTGGCATTAATTTTGGCGGTATAATCGGCGGTCTTATCGCCATACCGATTGCGGGTGTTATCCGAGTGCTAGTAATTGAGCTGCTTGAACATCGCAAAATATTGCCCAAAAATTATTTAAGTGAAAATAGCAAGTAAAGATTAGTTTAAGTATTGCCAGATAGGTCCGTTTGGAGTATCTAGGACAACAATACCGGCATTTTGTAGATCATTGCGCAAGGCATCTGCTAAGTCCCACTTCTGTTGCTTGCGAGCCTGTTCACGTTTGGCTATCAAATCTTTGGTAGTACCAGGTATATCTTTAACTCCAGCTAAATTCAGGCCGAGTAGCTGGTCAATAAGTGAAATTGCGTTTTCAATTGATCCTAGTTGCAAAGTTTTGCTTTCTGCTAGATCTAACCAAGCCTCTAGTTCAGCTAAAGCCTTTGGGGTGTTAAGGTCGTTCGCTAAGTAAGAGATCATCTTCGGTGGCATCAATTGGTCGCTGCCGGTTGGCTGAAAACGTCTAACGGCAAAGTTCTTGTATCTAAGGAGTCTGGCTTGCGCTGACGCTAGCGAATTCCAACTAAATTTGCTTTGGCTCCGGTAGTGAGATTCTAGTACTAATAAGCGCAGGGCTTCTGGGCTATAGCCTTTGTCTGCAAGGTCTTCGAGTGTAATAGTGTTCCCTAGGCTTTTAGATATTTTTACGTTGTTCATTAAAATATGGTTGGTGTGCACCCAGAATCTGGCTAATGGTTGTTCAGTTAAGGCTTCGCTTTGCGCTATTTCATTGGTGTGATGAACTGGAATATGATCAATGCCGCCGCTATGGATGTCTAATGTCGGCCCTAAGTATTTTAGACACATCGCCGAACATTCAATATGCCATCCGGGAAATCCCTTGCCCCATGGGCTTTCCCACTCCATATCGCGTTTAACATTTTTTGGAGAAAACTTCCACAATGCAAAATCAGAAGCATTGCGTTTTTGCGGGTTATATTCAACTCGGGCTCCTGGCTGAATTTCATCAAGCTCAAGATTGGCAAAATCGCGATAGCGAGGAAACTTCGATGTGTCATAATAAATACCATCATTGATTTGGTACGTGTAACCTTTGGCTTCTAGCTTTTGAATAAAACTGATCTGCTCGGGTATGTTTGCAGTAGCCTTTGGCATGTAGTTCGGTGTTATAAAATTTAGTTTTTTTAGACCATTTTCGAAATACTTCGTGTATAAGTTAGCGATCTCCCAAGCGGTCTTGCCCTCGCGCTTGGCTTTAGCTGCAAGCTTGTCTTCTCCCGAGTCAGCATCTGATGTTAAGTGGCCGACGTCGGTTATATTCATTACCCAAGTGGGCTTAAAGCCTTCAGCTAGGAGTGTGCGCATTAGTAAGTCATAGCGGATAAAGGTGAACCAGTTGCCAATATGCATATAGTCATAAACTGTTGGTCCGCAAGTGTATATTTTTACTTCAGGTGGATTTTGTGGCTTAAATTCATCAATTTGACGGGTTAACGTATTATACAATTTCATTGATTAAATCCTTGGCATGAGTAATGATGTCATTTTTTAGTTGTTCTAGATCGCGCGTGTCAGTAAGTTTAAACCCGCTAGCATAGTCGTGCCCGCCTCCACCCAATGCTTCGGCAAGCTTAGCAGCTATCGGATAGCCGTAATTGGTGCGGATTTTGCCGGTAATCTTACCATCGGGGTAAAGCTTTAGCGCAACCGCGACGACGGTATTGGTGGTTAGGCGCATATCTTCAAGTGCTAACATTGATGGGTTATAGAGAGGACTATAGTGTTCGATTTCTGGCCAAGGTATGCTTAGCAGCGCAATCCGGTCATCATCGTAATATTCAATTCGTTGAAGTAATTCGCCTTTATAGTGTACTAACTCGGGCGTTTTACGCGTCATATCGCGCCGCGCATTTTCAAGTCGCGAGAGAGATACGCCTTCTCTGACGAGTTCGGCGATGGCGAAGACGGTTTCAGCACGGGTACTATCGGTGGTTAATCCAAGTGTATCGGACAGAATTGCAGCAGCTAACGAATCCCTAGCGAGCGGATTCAGCTCCCATTTTAGTTGTTTTGTAAGGTAGTAAAGTACTTCGGCTGTAGCTGCCGCCTCAGGATCATTTAAGCGTAGTTGCGCATAATCAATAGTCGGTTCACTTCTGTGATGATCGATTATAACTAATGGCTGAGAGCCTCGTTTAAGCTGACCGCTTTGTTTAGTTAAATGCTCAACTAAATTGAGTGCAGAAGTATCTACGATAATCATCAGGTCGAACTTTGACGGTAGCTCCTTAACTACACGGTCCCATCCTTCCAAGTATGATAAATAGTTAGGTATATTTACACCGCAAACTAACTCAGTTTCTTTTCCTTGTAGCATTAGTATTTGCTCGAGCGCGATGGCACTACCCATGCTGTCACCATCTGGGTTGTCTGGCTGGGCTATAACGATTTTGTTCGCGGTTTTTACTTGCTGGTCAATTAGAGTGGCTTCGGGGTATGTCATGCTTATGCTTTAAGGTTGAGTGACTGGCGATGTTCAATTGCTCGGCCCAAGGTTATCTGATCGGCGTATTCTAAATCGACTCCAACAGGTAATCCACGAGCTAACCGCGTGAGCTTTACGTTTCTAGCGCCCAGCTGCTGTTGAATATACAGTGCCGTTGATTCGCCTTCTACGCTAGCATTGGTTGCCAATATTATTTCCTTGACCTTGTCTTCGTCGATCCGTTTTACTAGTTCTTGTATATGTAGCTGTTCGGGCGTAACTCCATCGATCGGTGAAACCAGTCCACCGAGCACGTGATAGGTACCATTAAATAAACCAGTTTTTTCGATTGCGACAATATCGAAGGGCTCAGCTACCACTGCTACTAATGTTTTATCTCTTTTAGGGTTGGTGTAAAGATCTGATAGTTTTTGGCCTGCCGGTATTAACGCATAGGTTCTTTCGCAATAAGTAATTCCTTGAGGCAGAGCGTTCAATGCGGCAGCAAGTTTCAACCCTGCTTTTGCATCGTGACGCACGAACCAATAAGCATAACGCTCGGCTGTTCTCGGGCCTACGCCGGGTAAAGCATTGAAAGCTTCGATAAGATCAGTTAATGCTGGAGGAAGTACGCTCATAGGTAAGGTTTAAGGGTTCTCTATAAGCCTAAGCTGCCCAAGCTGCCCATCATTGGCTGCATTTTTTCCGCTGCCAATCGCTGACTAGTATTAATTGCTTCTTTAATGGCATCTTCTAAGTAGCGTTCTAGTTGGCCAATATCTTCCAAATCAACTTGTTCTGGATTTATATGGATCTTTTTAATTTTTTGTTCACCGGTTATTTCAACTGCTACAGCGCCATCGCCTTTCTCGATCCGAATAACTTCCTTCTCGAGTTCTTTTTGAATTTTTTTTACTTTCATTAACATCTTAGCTTGGTCAATCCTGCTCATATTTTCCTAAATCCTTTCTGTCGGCCTTAGTATAGCGGCCCTATCTTCTTAAATTAGTATAGCAAAATTATCTAAGGCAAAGAGTGAGTATAAGAGGCGGTAGTTGCGGGGCTGTTGGCCCACGCGACGACATAGCTGCGGGTAGCATAGATGCCTGTAAATACTAAGAGGCTACAGATTAGTATTAATCCGACGGCTCGTGCAATCGGGTTGAATGGAAAAACATCGTACCATTGTTTTAGTAAATAAGCGCATCCAGTTCCAGCGATAAGCGCAACAAGTGGTAGCAGTGACAATGGGCTAATAATCCCAAAACCACAAGCCAGCCAGCTGCTAGCAAAAATAAGTAATACGATTTGCCAGCGCCAGTTGTTTAAATGCGTTAGATAAACATATAAGCCTACTGCCGTCAATGTACTAAAGACAATTGGTAGCATTGGTAGATGACCGAGCGACAGAGTTGGCCCTAGACCACTGCTATGCGCAAATAAATCCAAAGGAGCACGTGCTAGATTACTGAAGAAACCCTGCCAGCCTTGGTTTTTTCCGTGCAGACCATAACCAAGCCAAGTCGCTAGTTGCGACCGGTTATAGTAGCGAATTAGGCGGTAAGCAATAGGTGTAAGCAGCAGTAGTTCCAATAGAATAAAAGCCGGTTTAGCGAATCTCTTATTACAAGCGGCATAAGCTTTAATTAATGATTTACGAATAAAGATGGTGGCAACTATGGCCAAGCCAACTCCTCCCGGTACGTATAGGGTTCCGGCGAAAGCTATCCCGTATAACAGCAGCGATAACGGCGATTGCTTATGGGTTAGGTTGACTGCGGTAAACACTAAAGCTGCTACTACTAACAACTGGGTAATAAGTGGTGTTGCTTGCCGGGCAACAACCAAAAATCCAAAACTAGTTATTAAGATAAGAGCTGACATTAGTCCAATCTTATATCCATGCCAGTTAGTAACTGTCCAATAGACCAAGGCGACAACGATCATCCCCACAAGGACAGAAGCTAGGCGCAGTGTCATTAATGAATGGTTAATTGCGAAAGTGCCATGGAGTAATAAATAGTATGGTCCGTAAATATTAAAGACCGATTTCCACCATGGACTATTAATAAATAGTTGGATCTTAGTTGCAACTTCGCTTGAGCTTGCAAAATTATCTGTTAATGTAGATAGCCGCCACAATAATATTAAAGCTGAGGCGATGAAGCTTAAGCCGAATCCATACCACTCGTATCCGACATTAATCCGACTTTTTAGGGCCGGGTGAACTTTGCTTTTTACTTTAGCCTTTGTAGTTGCTGTAACCATTTTATGAGGTGTAAAACCTAAAACGGTGCATTATGCTTGGTATCGAGAGAACGAAAACGTTGACGCTCATTATCGAAGTATAATTCAACCCCGCCTATTGGTCCGTTGCGATGCTTCTTTACTAGTATATCGGTAATTTTCTTTCGTTCTGTTTCAGGGTTGTAAAATTCCTCGCGGTAAATAAAGGCGACTACGTCACTGTCTTGTTCGAGGCTGCCACTTTCTCTTAAATCGGCCAATTGTGGAATTTGCGGGCTTCGGTTTTCAACTGAACGGTTAAGCTGCGAAGCGGCTAGTAATGGCACGTCTAGTTCCCTGGCAATACCCTTAAGACCACGTGAGATTTCCGAAATTTCCTGAACGCGGTTACCTTCGCTCGAAAAAGGCATGCCACCACTCATGAGCTGCAGATAATCTACTATCACGAGACCTAATTTGCGATGGTGATTTTCGCGTCTAGCGATGGTACGTAAGTCACTAACAGTAATTCCAGGCGTATCATCAATAAAAATCGGCGCTTCACTGAGCGTTCCCATGGCTTCACCAATTTTTTCGAAGTCATTGTCTGTCAAATTACCAGTCCGAAGCGCCCAGGCATCGACCCCTGACTCGATACTTAATAATCTGTCAACGAGCTGTTCTTTGCTCATTTCTAGGCTAAAAAATAAAACTGGCTCTTTTGCTTTAACCGCCACATTATGTGCAAAGTTGAGCATTAAAGCAGTTTTCCCCATCGATGGACGTGCAGCTAAAATAAACAGATCAGACCGCTGAAATCCTGCTAATAAGTTATCTAGATCTTTGAAACCGGTAGATATTCCACGTAATTTCTTCTTATCCTTATGAAGCTCGTCTAAGCGTTCAAAGCTTTCAGCGAGTATGGCTTCCAGACTTACGACAGACTGCTTAACATGCTGTTCGCTAACCGCAAATAAGTTGCTCTCAGCTTCTTCGATTAATTCGTGCAGTTCTTTGGTTTCGTCAAAACCTAATGATACCATTTGTTGCGACACTGTAATTAAACGTCTTCTAAGTGATTTTTGTGCCACTATATCGGCATATTGCTCGACATGGGCGGCAGTAGGCACGAAATTCGTTAACTCAGTTAAGTAAACCGCGCCGCCGACGCTATCTAGTTCGCCGATTGATTTTAAGTGATTTGCCAGTGTTAGTACATCTATTGCGACATGTTGTTCGTAAAGGTCGTTCATTGCGTGATATATAATCTCATGACGCCTGTCAAAGAAATCAAGTGGCCTGATCTGGTCGGCAATTTTCACAATGGCATCGGTATCTATTAAGATTGCGCCCAACAATGAAGCTTCGGCATCAACATTTTGCGGCGGCTGATCTAGTGTTTTAGTTATGTTGACCATTTTATCTTTAATCTTAAAGTCTCTCTACGATTACTCTATCCTTTATTATATTCTCAGATTTTTTAATAGCCTAAAAGCTGTTATAAACACGTTTTCCCCTTACCTATGTTTAGTCTAATAATTCAACGCCGCCAAATACTTCGGCAATGGTATCGATTTCTTGAGGCTCTGTGTCTTTTTGATTGGGGGTTAGCAGTGACTTGTCGATGTTGCATTTAATATTGATGCGCATACCGATGACCTGTTCAATAGCATCCTCAATAAGTTTGCGATTATGAGCTTCATTCACACGCTTTTGGTGGAACGGGAACGCAAAGTTCAGTTGTAGAACACTCGGATCACTGTAGTCAACGCTAGCCATTCTTACGACTCCGTATAAAGTGTTAAAACGACTTTTGAGTAAATTTAAGACTTCTGTCCAAGCTGTCGGACTCATTGCGTCTGAAATTAACAGGTCACTTTTAGGTACTGGTTTATCATTGACTGATGGCGTTGGTTGTTGATTCTGGGAAGAGGCGGACTTTTCGGTTGGCCTTAAGACGTTTTTGTCAGTTTCTGGACGGTCTTCATTAATCATTGCTTTATTGTTAGACTTGGGCAGGCTTGCAAGTAATACTATTTCAAGCAACCTTTCTGGCTGCGTAGAGGCAGGAATATCCAAAAGCTTCTCTAGTAAATTAAGGCTGCTAGCTTGGTCGATATGTGGATCGTTCGATATAATCCTAAATCGGATTAAGTCGGATAATTGTGAGGCAATCGCTGTTGCTGGATACCCTTGATCAAATAAGTTATGAATATCCTTCATTAGGCGGGCAGAGTTAGTGTTGTTTAAGTCTGAATATAGTTGGTCCAGCAGTGTTTTAGGAGGAATGCCAAGCAAATTAGTGACTGTTTCGATGGTTATGGGCTGACCGTAGTTTGCTGCTTGATCAAGTAAACCGATACTGTCCCGGAAACTGCCCTGGCCATGCGCAGCTATTAGTTCTAGAGCCTCTAGGTCAACTTTTATTTTTTCCTGTTCGGCGATATATTTAAGGTGTTTCGCAATTTTAGACTGATCAATTGGCTTAAATTGAAAGCGCTGAGTACGGCTGACAATAGTTTCGGGCAATTTGTGTGCTTCGGTAGTTGCTAAAATGAACACTGCGTGTTCCGGTGGTTCTTCGAGAGTTTTCAGTAAAGCGTTAAATGATTCAGGTGTCAGCATGTGCACCTCGTCTATGATATAGACCTTATATCTTGCGGTTACTGGAGCAACGTAAATTTTTTCAATCAATGATTTAGTTTCTTCCAGCTTACGGTTACTTGCGGCATCAATTTCTATAATGTCGATATGTCCGGTATCATCAACGTATTTTAAGCCGTTTATTTCATGCGCCAGGATGCGAGCAACGGATGTTTTGCCTACGCCTTTCGGCCCGGTAAACAAATAAGCGTGTGATATACGTCCTTGCTTGATAGCACTATTTAAAGTTTTTGTGATGTGCTCTTGCCCGACAATTTCGGGCAATGATTTTGATCTGTACTTGCGATATAGTGCCTGTCCCATTTATCATTATTATATCTCGTAATTTGTTAGATAGTGCTAGTTTTCAATTATAAAATCAACTAATTGACGCCCAATTGAATCTATAACTTGTATGCCATAACAATGATTTAGGCGAGTTTTATTTTTATGTCGTGTTTCACGATCGGGCTTAAAACTAAAACTAAAACTGTATGGGTGATTAGTTTGCGGCAATAGCTTGCCTCTACCGGACATTAGACGGTTGACAGCGTCTTTTGGGTAGCTTAAATCTTTTATGCCCATCTTTTTTACATATTCTGCGGCCAAATTTTGTTCGGCACTTAAGTCGCTTACCCTAACAGTAGACCCTACTGCAAGGTTGATTAATTTGTCCCAATTCTGCGCTAATTCTCTTAAGCGAAACAGTCTTTCGTCGATATCATCGTCACATACCATTTCGCGATATCGGTGGTAGCTGTTAAATGCTAATGCGTCTGGGTCTAATTTTTTAAAATCATTAATACTATAAAAAGATCCGTTTATTCGCATTACTTCTGCGATTGTTGAGGCGGACTGTGCATGCATTTTTTGCTCGCGCTTGAGCGCATCAATTTCACCGTAGTACGTTAAGGCACTAGCCTCTATATTGTGGAGTTCTTGATTAATCTCACATATAGATGTTTCTGCCTGTACCTGAGCACACATTTACTAGAATAATTACACCACTAAATATTGTTTGGCAAGTAGCGATTCTTTAAAGAGCGGCTTCTAGGGCTGCCCATTCAGAATTGCCATCTTCCGGGATGTTCACGCTTACCTGGTCGCCGGGTTTAGCCTTAAAATAGGTTACGCTTGCCAGTAAAACCCTATAATTTTTCCCATTAGCGTTAACCAAATAATGACCGTTTTCGAGATTCAGAGTGCCGACTACCTGCTTCCTGGGCACTGGTCCAATTTGCTTGTATAGAAACGCTCCGTCATCAGATATTGTTAGTTTTAGAATATCGCCTTGAACAAGTTTAGACTTACTGGCGTAGTTAGCAGGTACCGGATAGGTCTTACTATCGCTGCCAACCATGTTCTGACCATCAAATACTCCTTCAATGACTTTGCCGAGTGTATCGTCGCGTGCAATTGGGACAATTTTTTCGTCGTCACCTACTAGACTCACTAGCAGCTCATTTGCGGCCGCTAAGTTTGTCTCTGCTTCCCTTATTAGTGAGCGCAGTCTTTTGATCTGTTTATCTGGAACATCTGGCATTTTATGATATGGTTTCTCTTTCTACTCCGCCTCTATATCCAATCTTTGTCTAGGGACAGGTAACCTTAAATTAACACTATTGACAACTGAAGTCAAAGTGTTCTGTGGATAAAAGACGAATAGAGTATTTTCTGATGCTATAGATAGTTTAAGATTACGACAACTCTACCGTTGCGCCAGCCTCTTCTAGCTTTTTCTTAGCTTCTTCGGCATCTTCGGTTTTAGCTTTTTCTAGTATTGTCTTTGGTGCACCGTCAACTAGAGCTTTGGCTTCACCTAGACCAAGGTTAGTAATATCTTTCACAGCCTTAATTACTGCAACTTTTTGAGTCCCGGGATCTTTTAATATAACGTCATATTCACTTTTTGCCGCTTCAGCTGGAGCCGCTTCCCCACCTGCTGCCGGGGCTGCTACCGCTACTGCCGCAGCGGCTGGTTCGATGCCATACTTTTCCTTAAGGGTATTACTTAGTTCGTTTACTTCAAGGACAGTTAATCCCACTAGTTCTTCGGCTAATTTTTCAATGTTCGCCATAATTTTCCTCTCCTTTAATCGGGTTAATATTACTTTATGTGGTTTTGGCTTGCAGGGACGCTACTATGCCGCCTAGACCATTGCTACTGGCACTAAGAACATTTCCTATAGGTGACATTAAAAGCGTAATTACCGAGCCGATTAGTATTGGTTTACTGGGTAGAATGGATAGGGCTTTTACTTCGTCTGCATCAATCCAGACGCCCGTCGGAGTGATAGCGCCTATAAATTCAATCTGAGGGTTAGTTTTTGCAAATTCTGCTAGGTTTTGAGCCGGTGCAACTTCATCTTCATTATTGAAAGCATATGCTAGCATGCCTTCTAGATGAGAGATGTCGATGTTTTTTAACTGCTCATTTCCCTTTATAGCTTGTATAACTAGCCGGTTTTTGACCACTTTCACTGTTGTAGCGGATTTTTTTGCCTGTTGTCGCAATAGTTGCATATTTTTAACAGACGTGCCCTGATATTTAGCAATTACCGTCATTTTGGAACTTTTTAAAAGTTCACTTATATTTTCAACTATTTGCTCTTTCTTTTCTCTTGTTAAAGGCATTTAGCTTCTTCTCCATATCTAGTCTTACTGTATTCAAAGACTCGACCTTATTCTCTGAATGTTGCCATTAACTAGCCTTTGCTTTTATCCAAAAGACTTTTAAACTACAAGAGTTTATACCTCGGCGACATTATTAAGGGTTTAACCCCGTCGCTGTCTTTGGCAACTTAGCTAATAATTTATCAGATTTATTCGTTTGAGTAAAGTGTTTCTGCTTGAACCACAATTCTGCCCATATCCTTTATGGGTTGACCTTTGACGGACTGAGTTTCTGGAATTTTGTCTTGAGTCGATGGCTCCTCGGCATTAAATCCTTCTGCTTTGGCTATATCCTTGTATGAGCCTCCGGGTGGTTTCCTAAAATAGCGACTATAGCGTGCGCTAAGTAAATTGTTATTTAACTCGTTGGTGTACATTTATTTTCTCCTTAATTTAAAAAAGCTTCCTGATTGAAGCCTTTTCTTCTGGACTGTGCTTGGCGCCATTTTTATGCGCAGGCTTCAACCGTGCTGAAGCACAGCCCTAAATGGGCTAGAATCGTGACAATTCCCGTTTGCTTCAGGTTGAAACTCATAATAGATATAGTCAAGCATTGACTATCTAAATAGTCAATATATTAGTGCTTAAGTTATGCAAGTTTTGGACAACGGAAAATTACTTTTAAAAACTCTATGGTTTTTAGTTTGCTATTGTTTGTTTATATTAATTATTTAAGGAATAAACTGCACTCATAGTATAGATTGACAACTGCTATCAATGCGAGTAGTCTAAATTTCGGTATTGACGAAATTTAAAGATGAGTACAATAGTTGAAGTTGGAGTGAGTGGGCTTAAATATGAAGGCCTGGCCTATGAATTCATCGATGGGCTATATCGACGTTATGACGAGTTGATTGCAAGCAAAGATGACCGAGACCATGCTTTTGCGCATGCAATACAATTACTTAGTTGGTTCAGTGATGAATTATTAAGAAGAGCAAGATCTGGATTCGTAGCATATCCAATTAATAACAACAACCCGGAACAAAAGGAGTTTTACGGAAGTATTCACCATGATATACGTAACCTACTTGGATTGGCTGGCATAGTTGGATCGGGCTTAGTTTCACTGGAAGAGGCGAATAGATATGCGTTTAACAGGGATTTGGTATCTCAAGTAGATTTTTTGGACAAGGGACGATTAAGCAGCTTCCTAATCGGTTTTTCTGCTGTGGATCCAATAGTTTTTGTGGAGGGGAATCCGCTTGTGCCTGCAGGAACTGAATCTGGTTTCGGCTGTCAGTATCAACCTACAGGCACAGTTTTCTATATGCGCGATGTCAAAAGTAGCACCATGGGCCATAGCTCTACTTTGTCGATTTAGACTTAGTCGTTTGCTTTGTGGTTTTTTGTTGATGGTCAAGACGCGAAAGTTTAAACTGCGTATAGCGTTCGGCGGCTAGGCGAGTTAACTCCGGGTCTTCATCACGGTTAACAAAAATCATAGCTTCGGCAATAAGAGGATGAACTTCTGCTAATTTGTCGTGCATTTCTTTGACTAGCTTACGGTAACCTGGATGCCCTTGCGGAGACGTCCTTAGTTCGTGCAAGTGAAAAGCTTCACGCGCGTTATATGTGAGTTTCCAGCGCATGCGGTGACCAAGTAGCGTTGCATATTGTGATTCTATCTCAAATCCTGCGGCCACTAACTCGCTGTTTAATTTTAGCGACAGGTCAAAAGCTTTTTCAAACTCTTCACTTAAACCGGCATTTTCTACTATTTGGGGAATTTCATAACCGTATCGTGGCGTTAGTTTTTGCCATTCTAGGTCATCGACCATCCGATGTCTTTGCAAATCCCTAAATATTCCGTAATCGCACATCAAGTCCCAACTATAATGAGCTTTTTCTAGGGCTCTTCCCGGACGCTGGCGTCGATTAAGACGTTCACCAAAGTACGATCGCATTACCAGTTGCTTTTTTTCATACGGCCAATCATTAACAAGCGCGCGAATCGATTCCAGCGGCATATTACTGTATTCGTATAGCATGTCGGGCACTAAATCCAGTTCATTTCTTGGCCAAACGTCAGTAAGTGTTACGTTGTTAACTTCATTTGGGACTGAAGTCTGATTGATGCTTCCGTCCGTAAGTTGTTGCATTAGTCGGTTGACATTTGCTTTATATGCTGTAATTGCGCCTCCGCGGTCGGGTTTATCTGCTCGTTCTAAGAACATCGGTATGACTTTCCTAGCTTCATTTAGTAATGCTTCACCAGTATTTCTGGCTTCTTCTAGCTCGTCTGCAAGCAAATGCATAATTAACGATTCTAAAGCTTGAGCCGAGGCGTAGATGCCGACTGTGGATGTGGTGGCAACAGGTAAGAGAGGGCGGATCGCATCGCATGCCTGAGCTCTTACGGCTGATTTAAATGCTCCGTCTCGCTTAGACTTTATTACGCTGCTGTTGTCTTCAATGTAGCTTGTTAATTGATGGACTAGACTAGAGTAGATGTCGAAAATTTGATCCATAATTCGGTTATAGACGCGTTTGGTCTTGTCATCTAAATTATCTGGGGTGTAATAGCGGTATTTGTTGGCTGATGTTTTTTGATCAAAGTAGATGTAGCGGGTTGATTGCTCGAGATAGGCGGCCAGCCGTCCCCACTCTAGTTTTTTTGTTAACAAATTAGAGGCGTTTTCGACGACAACGTGAATGCCGGCTAGTTGTTGGACTGAGTCGTCTCCATAAGCGCTTATTACCCGTCTAAGCAAATCCTGTTCCTTTTGGGCATTAGTTGCAAATTCGTCAAGAAGTGTAATGCGCATATCGTCACCGCGTCGACTAAGTCTTGCCATGGCAGCAGCAACAGTTGGAGGCGCAATGTGGTTATAAAAAGCATACACATTGCCATCTGTATTAGTTACGGTTTGAGCTAAAAACTGTTTACCAGCTTTAGTTATGCTGTAACCACTAGGTTTCTTAATAATTAACTTTCCCGTAGTTATGTTTTGTCCGGAGAGAATATTAGTATTCTCTATCATTGGTGGCGCCATGCTCGCAAGCCGTTCGGATTTAGCTAACGTATTTGTAGCCGCAACCGTTTTTGGTCGGATGCTTAAAGTTTGTGCTACGTGTTGCCATATACGATCGGCCACTTCTTGTGGCGTGCCGGTTGCAAATACGATCGGTAGACCACGTTGATTGGCTTCCCACAGATAACCTGCCCTGACCCGCTCTAAGAATGCAGCATCTAGGTCGTCAAAACGTTCTCCTTGATTACGGTTTGCCATTCTGTCTAGCAACAGCTGTACCGGAGCGTCTAAAACAATAGTCAGATCCGGTTCGACGCCATTAACAGCGAATTTTATTATCTGGTTGATTGTCTGGTAATCGGGTACATCTCCTCTTCCGTAGTATTGAATTGCTAAAGTAGTTAAATAATTACGGTCGACTACGCACGTCACTCCTTGTGCCGTACTATTTTTTATAACTTGCAAAGACTGTGAACGGGCGGCATTGTACAGCAGTACTTCCGTGACGGTGTTCATTGGATAGCGCGGATCCTGTGTCAGCTGGCGAATTACACGTGCGGTTAAATCGCTCTGAGAATCGGGCTCACGTAGTGTCCGTATCGGCAAGCCGGCAGCTTGTAAACGCCGAGCCAACTCAATTACTTGCGTAGTTTTGCCAACTCCCTCCGGACCTTCTATAACAATGTATTTCCCCTTAGTCATAACTTGCACCTTCGATTTTTTCGGGCATAATTCGTTGATCATTGTAGGCTTTAGGCAGCATCATATCCGGAGACCATGTTTTAATCAGTACATCTAAATCTGTACCTTGCTGATATTTTCCGCTAAATCCTTTGTCGCGTCCTTCACCGTAGCTTCCTTCTACCGGGCCTGTCTCATGAAATACAGCTTGCGCTATCCTTTCTCCAACCGGCAGAATAACTGTTTCGCGCTGATTGAGGTTATAAATCTCGAGTGTTAAGCGATTGATGTATCCAGGATCAACCCATCCGGCATCAAAACAGACGGCTACTCCGTTACGACCCCAACTAGAACGTGATTTGAGTTCGTAAGCCCCTGGCGGCAATATTCCAAAAAATTCATGCGTATGAGCTAAAATCCGCTCGCCTGGCTTTAAACTAATTACGAAATGTTCAGGAGGTATGTTTTTAAGTGGAGCAATACCATTTAGCTTGCACCAAGCTTGATGGGTCATGGCTTTATATGGGCCATCAAAGTAGCGTTCTACATCTTCTTTATCAAAAGGATTATAGACGTTACGTTCATTCATTCTTTCAATCCGGTAGTAGTAGTAGCCAAGCGTCACATCGAGGCTCGCATGAGCTACATGTTTTGGATTAAAGGGTACGCATAGAATATGCCCACTTGCAATTGCTTCACGGATTTGAGTGTTACTATATACTCCCACTATGGGAAATTACCCTCTCATGACTTTTACCTATTTTACTAATTTTTTTGCCTTATGTGCAAATTAAAAAGACTATCAATTAAATGGCGAGCTTTAGCGCCGGGCCCATACTGGTAGATAGACTTGCACTCAACATGTACGTACCCTTAAGCGTAGCTGGACGGTTCGACTGGATACTAGTCAGTGCCGCCTCTACATTTTGTAATATTTTTTCTGGCGTGAAGCTGGTCTTCCCAATTGGTAGGTGGAGATTACCGCCGCTATCTACACGATATTCGATCTTGCCGGCTTTAGATTCTCTTACAGCTCGCCCAATATCCGTGGTGACTGTGCCACTTTTTGGATTTGGCATTAGACCTCTTGGCCCTAGCAGTCGGGCGTACTTGCCTAGTTTTGGCATTTCTAACGGACTTGCGATGAGTACGTCGAAACTAAAGCTGCCTGCCTCGAGTTCTTTGATTACTTCAGCTTCACCAACTAGTTCGGCGCCCGCTTCTTCTGCAATGGTCGCATCTTCACCATCTGCAAAAACAGCTACTCTGACTTGTCTACCGCTTCCTGCTGGCAGTAAAACACTGTCACGTATATTTTGTTCGGCTTGTTTTGGATCAACGCCCAAACGCACGGATAGTTCGATTGTAGCGTCAAACTTGACTGGATTAGTTTTCCCAATGAGCGCTGCCGCTTCTTTTAATTCATAACGTTTAGTGGGATCTATTAATTCATATTTTTCCCGGTAAGATTTTGACCGGCGTTCTAGCAAGCTTCTGGTTCTATTTACTGCCGGTTTAGGGAGCGTCGCTTCGGTCTTGGCCTTCTCGCTTTTGCGTGCTTCTTTTTCTTGCTTTACCTGTGCTGCGGCAATAGCTTTAGCACTGCGCTTTCCAGCTTTAGATGTCTTGGTTGACTTGGTTGTAGCGTTGGTTTCTACTTGTTTTTTTGTCTCAGTTACGCTATTAACCTGATCCGTTTCTTCTACGCTCTTCTTTGCATTCGGCATTGATTGTTACCTCCAGTGGTTCACGCGGCCAGGCTTTACGTGCTGACCTCCCACTATTTATTAATTAACCTTCGATTTCGACACCCATACTGCGCGCTGTTCCGGCAACCATTTTTTTAACTGAGTCAATTTTGTCAGTATTCATGTCCTTAGCCTTGTCTTGTGCAATTTTTAATAAGTCAGATTGAGACAGTTTTTTAGTAATTTTTTCACTGTTTGGTCGTCCCGACCCTTTATCTATTTTTAAGACTGAACGAATACGGTCATCAGTCGGTGTCGATACTACCCGGAAATTCAAACTACGATCTTCGTATATCGTGATATGTACAGTCAACTCGGCTCCTTGCATATCCTTAGTCTGTTCATTAAATGGATTAATAAAGTCCATCATATTTACGCCGTACTGACCTAGCGTACTTCCTACTGGCGGAGCAGGGCTGGCCTGTCCGGCGCGTATCTTCATTTTTAGGTTAGCCTTAACGGCTTTGTCTGCCATGTGTTCTCCTAATATCCGTTCGTATCATTAATGCGAACTTAGCTGCTCAATCTTACTAAATATTACCTCTGTTGTCCAGTTGTATTAACCTTGAATAGTGAAGTGAACCTCAGTTGTGCTGTTTGAGCTACTTTTTTTTATCGTAACTATATTACCTTGTTATCTAAACACGCTTAACTTGTAAGCTATCAAGCTCGACCGGAGTTTCTCGGCCGAACATGTTAACTAGTACTTTCAGTTTACCTTTCTGCGCATCTATTTCATTAATCGAGCCGTCGAATCCTTTAAACGGTCCGTCGATGATATTGACAACGTCTCCAATCTGAAAATCAATCTTGTGTTTGGGCTGTTCAAGACCCATGCGTTTTTGAATTTTTTCAATCTCTTCTTCTTCGATAGGAGTTGGGTCCGTGCCGCTTCCTACGAATCCGGTTACACTTGGTGTATTCCGCACTATATACCAGGCATCTTCGCTTAATTTCATTTGCACCAGTACATATCCTTGAAAAATACGTTTCTCAACCACTCGGCGCTTACCGTTTTTTATCTCAATCATTTTTTCTTTTGGCACCAGTACCTCAAAGATTTTATCGCCCATATCCAAGCTTTCCGCTCGTTGACGTATACTTTCAGCCACCTTTTCTTCGTAGCCGCTATATGT
>DAHWID010000016.1 GCA_027345405.1 Candidatus Saccharimonadota bacterium | reverse complement strand
GGACGACCATTATATGTAGAACTAGAAGCCTACTTATTTGAAGGGAATGAAACATTCGCTTTTTGGCCTCGGGATAACAAAAATGAACAGTACATAATCAGTCGATACGGTGTCGAGGCATGTAATAATGACGACAGTTACAGTCATCTGACGGACGAGAAAATCAAGCAGATCAGATTCTGGCTCAAAGCAACCAACTGGATCAAGATAGACACAGACGACCCCATGGGGTCCGAACAACAGCCATAAATATTTTAAGATTTTGGTTTTTTAAGAGACACAAAAACCAGAGCTAAGGACATAAACGCTAACCCGACATCGCGGAAAGTAATAATTAACTGCGATAAATTGAATAGCACAATCAAAACTAAAGTTGCGCCGCAGACAATACCGCAGTACTTCATCAGCTTGCCGCTTAGAAGCCAAGCGGCTAGTAATAACTCAAAAACAGCAAACAGCTTAATTAAGGTTAAAGCAGCAAAGTGACGGGTTAAAAACGCCGGTAGATAGACTATCCACTCATAAGGATGAATGAGTGACCCAACTCCTGCATATATAAACACGAAGGCCAGACCCAATCTAAGCGACCACCACACAAGCTGATCGTTAGACAGCTTAAACTTAATCGTGCCCATATTAACAAACCTTAGCTTTAGAGGTTAGGTGCTGTCAACCTACACTGCAAGCAACAGGTCAAATGTTCGCCACATTAAGTAAAGTTACAAACTCATAGCCATGTCTTTATTAATTTAAAAGTGAATGTAAAGTAGCAAGGTAGTTTGTAGCAAATAAAGTACTGATTACATATATTTGACTAGGTCTCCTAATTGTACTAATAATGTACTAATGGAGCGCCTCTACCAGGAGACTACTCAAGCGCGTTTTAATCTATGGCGGGCCTTTGGTCCCTTATTAGAGCGTAAGCGAGTTGAAAAAGAAACCAGACTTTATGGAAGTAGCGAAGAACGCCAGGCGGCTTACTCATACCTAGACACTGTATTTACCTACCTATTTGACAAATACGCAGCTAATGTTACGCCAATTGCCAATCAGATTAATCGCCTAGAATTCTTAGTCCCTCAGATAGGATTCGGTATTCTTAGTCAATACAAAGATCCCGCAGGCAAATACCAACTTCATTTGTTAGCTGAATCTGAAAACCGAGGTCTACACGGTCATTTATCAGGAACCGTGTTTAAACACGAAGTTATCGTGGCCGACGGGGTAACGGCTACGCTGCAAACCGGTGTTCAAGACGAGTACTTTAGCGATAACTGGTCACCTAAGGACGGAGGTGGCTACTGGGACACTTTCGATCGTCTAAGTCCGCCTAAACCACTTAGGGCAAGCACCGCTAAACTGTTAGCCAGTGAGCTGACAACCCTCCCCGAGTCAGCCATCCGCGAGCCATATTCTGCAGTTAGATCTAAGCATAAAGACTAAAGGCAAGCTCTAAAGAGAGTTGGGGTGCAGCCGGTCTAGCCGCAACAAACCTGTCTTATTAATTTGCGGCAACGATCGGCTCAATATCTTCATTAAATACGCTAGAGATGTATCGGCAATATTCAACAATATGATCTTTAAAGTATGGTGGGTGCGCTTTCTGGATTTGCGCTATAACATAATAACCAACGGCCATCATTGCGCCGTAATTTGCATTAGCTGGCAGTCCTATATTTAGCCGCATGTCTGGCTTGCCCCATATTTCGTTAGGAACACCGAAAGCTATAAATAATTCATCACTTGGTGCTACGGTAGTAGCATGTTTAACATACTCGCTGGTTTCAACGTCACGCGCGATATTGCGACCGAATAGCTCAATAAACTTCACCTGCAGCATACGAATAATTCCTGAAAACTCTGGCGGCACAATAAGATAGAAACGGCTATAACGTGCTAGATCCGGCAGTGCTAGCATAGCTGTATGTTCGAGGATAAATCGTTTGATTTGCGAGGGGTCTTCGCGAGTGTAGCCAAGGATCATGGACATATAGGTGCTAGTGTTATACGTATATGGTTCACGGTTCTTAGGAAAAACATGCACACTTAGCTCAGAGCTCGATAAAACTTTCTCGGTAAGCGAGCCAGGCGTATTGGTAATAAGTGTGACATGCTTGCCAGCCTGGAGCGCCTTTTTAGCAATAATCGGTGCGTGCTTACCGCCGGACGCTGAAACTATAACTACCTCATCAATATCCCCAATTGACGCCAATTTCGCGTCAATTGTACTCTCGCTCGCAAAAACTGCATTAGTCTTGTCAAAAATTATACGTCCGGTAGCTTCAGCGTTGCCAGAGCCAACTACCAGTGGGTGCTTATAACGGTTAATATCAATGAGAGGCAGGTCGCGCCCCTCTAGCATTTCCAGTGCGCCTAGAACAACAGTATCTAAATCCGGCAAGGAATGAATATCAAAGGTATTTAGAGTAGCGATGTTTGAGTTTTGCATTTACTAATTAAGACTATACCTAAACTGGCATAAAACCAACGCATGCTTTAAAATTAAATCTTGTTAACAATTTAAGTATCAAGAGAGCAGCGAGAGTTCTAGCTCGATGACCTGCCAGCAGCCTGCAATGTTAAAAAGCAAGGTGCTAAGCCTAGCCCAACTTACGGGAAGGATATGACCAACTTAAAGCCATCCTTTCCTTAAAAAGAAAGGATTTTTTATGTCAATATACAAAACCGCTGAGAGTGTTTCACCTAAACACCCCGATAAAATCTGCGATCAAATTTCTGATGCCATTTTAGATGCCTACCTAAAACATGACCCAGATAGCCGGGTTGCTATCGATGTGGCCGGTGGTCACAACAAAATTTTTGTTACCGGTGAAGTAAGTTCAAACTTCCATAATGTGGATATCGCCCCAATTGTTAAGCGTCTGGCTGGAGATATTGAGTTAACTACTGCAATAGTTAAACAAAGTCCTGAAATTGCTCGCGGCGTAGACATTGGCGGAGCAGGAGATCAGGGAGTAATGGTCGGCTACGCCTGCAGCGAAACCAAACAACTGCTGCCGCTCGAAGTAGTAATGTCGCGCAAGCTAAACCAATACCTTTTTGCTAAATGGCCATATGACGGCAAAACTCAAGTTACACTAGAAGACAACACCCTCGTTTCTGTTGTTGCGAGCTTCCAAAACGTCAAACGTAGCTCGCTTGAATCTGCGGTTCAGGACTGGCTGAAGAATGAGCTAAATGATAACTATCATCCTAAAAACGTTACTCTTTTTGTTAACCCAGCGGGGGATTGGCGCACCGGCGGATTTGATGCAGACTCCGGCTTAACAGGGCGAAAATTAGTGGTCGATAATTACGGTCCTAGGGTACCAATTGGCGGTGGAGCATTTAGTGGCAAGGATCCATCAAAAGTAGATCGCTCAGCCGCTTATATGGCCAGAAAAATCGCCATCGACTTAATTGCTAAGGAAAAGGCAAGCGAGGTATATGTGTATTTGGCCTATGCTATAGGAGTCGATAAACCGCTTGAATCGATCGCCATCGTTGATTCTAAGGAGAAGGAAATTAGCGGCTATGATCTAAGCCCGACAGGCATAATAGATTTGTTAAAGCTTAAGCGTCCAATCTATGAAGCCACAGCCCGCTACGGTCACTTCGGACATAGCGAATTCTCATGGGAAAAATAAACTTGGCAGCGGCTGTTAGAGGTGCAGACAGACTTCTTAAGCTGCCAGTCACCGCCACCGCATTGTTGACTTTGATTGACTAAGCATAGATTCCAGTCACACAGCTTGCTACCTTGAGCGTATGACTTCTTACATCGGGCGCCACATGTTCGTTCTTATAGTCGGCGTGATGAGCCAGCCGCCTGCCAGAATGGTCCCTACAAGCTAAGAGCACGTAATCTATCACGGACTTATCTGGCACCAAATAACCATCGCTCATAATCCGTTTAGTCTGCTTAATATCCTCATCTAAGGTCTCGATGAATCCAGGATTCAAGGGATAAAGCTGCTCCGCTTGCTCTAGTTCAACCCGAATCGCGGCGCGAAAATCATTAGCACTAATTTTCCAAACATCACTGACTATGAGATGAAAACCACCTAGACGAATGAGCCCGAGCCAATGCTCACAGTTTAGGGCAGACTTACCAAGCACGTAAACAATATGTTCGTTATAGTTGCCAAGAATCAATTCTCGATTTAATCTATTCTCATAACCTGCCAGGCTTGAACTTAAAGATTCTGTCTCTGTAATTTGCGCTGGTGTTTCGATAGCCACCATTTTTATTGCCTGGTTTTATCATATTATAGCTCTTATGCTTAAAAAATCTAGGCAAATCGAGATTTATACCTAGTTTCGACTACGCAACTCAGTTATAGCGAGTATAGCTGCAGCAATTAGAGCAGTGGCGGCAGCAAATACATAAGCATAAGCCTCGCCCAATACAAACAGCGCTCCCATTACGAAATTCGCTCCGAACTGGCCAAGACTTCTAGCAACGCTTAACCACCCCATACCGGAAGAAACATCGCCGCTAGTGCGTAAACTGGCGGTCATAGCCGGCTCATAGGTTTCTATAGCACCCATACCTAAACCAAGTATGGCGACCGCAGGATAAATAACCCAAACGCCGCCACGTATCGCGGCATTAATGGCGATTAGCAAAGAAGCTAAAGCCGATGGGAGAAAGCCATAGCCCCATAATGGTCGTAGCCCTTTCATGTTACGCCGTCCTAGGAACCAGCCGGAAACAGCCGATACGCCTAAATAAACCCCAAATACAGCTAGTCCAACCACCGCCATTCGACTAGCTTTGGTGGCACTTAAAACTGGAAAGCCAAGATTATAATAACTAAACCCATATAGCCCCGTAGCTATAATGATGGCCATAAACATTCGTCGGCGATTACGGGCGCTCCGACTAGCTTTTGTCGCACTAAGCGTAGTAGTCTCATTAGTTTTTACCTCGATTGGATATTGCCGGCTCTTGCCTACCGGCAGCAACATAAGACTGGATATTATGAGAGGTACGGCGGAAAAAATTATAATATGACCAGGGCTAACATGCAGCAGTAAAAAACTAATGGCAACGATGATAGAAAGCATACCGCCGCCAATATCTAAAGCGTGCAGAAAACCAAACACTTTAGACCGATATTCGGGTTTGGTCGAGCTGACCAGCATTGCCCGACGCGGTGGAGTTCGTAAATATCTGAACCACCATCCACCCATAAATAACAGGCCGCTAATCCATATCTGGTGAGATACCCCGCTAAATGCTAGTAGCAGGATTCCCAAGTTGCCAATTATGATGATTGGTTTTTTGGGTAGCTTATCGCCAAGCTTGCCGCCGATTAAGGCAAACAAAGAACCAACCCCAAACCCCATACCAGTTATTAGGCCATACACTAAAGGCGACTGATGTAACTCGATGACTACAAATAGCGGGTACAGTGCCGTAACTCCTTGGTAGCCCAAATCGGCGAAAAAAGCCGATAAAGACAGTAGCAGGGCATCGCGGGAGAGCCACTTATTCATGACATCTATTTTATGATTAATTTAGTCTTTTTGCCGCAAGAACCACAGTCATGACAGACGCAAGGGATAAGATTTAACAGCTTGTTGCCAGAATTGGTGTCATAATTAGACTTGGCCTTAATTAATAAATTTCGTTCAGCCCGTGAAAGAACTGGTCAAACCAACTAAAAGCAATCTGCCAATGACGAGTGACATGCGCAAGTATGTCATTATTAGCCTGGTCATAGTTATAGTTTGCTCAATTGCGACGGGATTAGCAGTAAACTTCTATAATAACTACTACTACGACAAACAGTTGTTGCAGGCTGATGGCCAGGCAGCAGCTGCCCAAACACAACTTGGCAATGCGCGTTATGATGTTAAGTTTCTAATCGAGAATTTGCCAACGTCAATTAATTGCTACGACTTACATTCAAAATATGCTCGTTCTCTCTGTTATACCAAAGAAAATGTTCCTAGAAACGCCAGACTCTGACCTATGATGCGCAGGCTACACTTAAAGGTAAGTTAATCGCAAAAGAACTAAAGTTAGCCAAGTCGCCGCTGCACGAATAGACAACTTTGTTACTGGCGGTACTCGGAAGGGCACAGGTGTAATTTAGTAACAGGTTAGTTGGGTTAGATAGTGCGTTAGTCGTACCGCTACATTCGAGCTGATCCGGCACAGCTTGATAATGCGGCCGGTAACAACCAAGCGAAACATCAACTGCACGCTGAGTGATTGTCCCGTTACAGATAAGATAAGTCGCTGAACTTCCAGCTGCATCACATCCCATCTCAGTAATTGAATAATCTGGAGTTAGAGGCATGATTGAAGCGCTAGTGCTACAGCTGAGTGAATTAGCTGCGTATAAGCTCAGCGGGTTAATTGGCTGCTGATCAGGCGACACTAGGTGTGTAGCAGCTTTAACCTTAGCACTCAATTGATGGCTTGCCGGCGAATGTAATATGGCATACAGCGAAATGCCAATGACCAACACGATTATGATACCAAGTACGATCTTCATACTATTTTTAGGTTTTATTTTGCCCATGTCATCTAATTATATACTTAAATTTTAAGCTGCTTTGCATATGGCTAGGTCATAAAAATCATCACTTTGCAAGAATCGAACTAGCGATTTGCTTGATTTAGGATCCTAAAAAACTAAAACTAAAGAGCTATACTTAAAGTACATAATATGGGAGCAAGGAAAATTATGAGCAAAAAGGTAATAGGCCTAGTCGTGGCTATTGTGGTGCTAGCCGGACTAGCCGGGGGCGGATACGCGCTGTTTTCAAGCCCTAGCAAAGCTAAAACTAGCGGTTCGGTCAACTCTTATAACAGTTCAAGCTATGGCACAAGTAGCAGTTCAAGTCACCAACCAAGCAACACCACAAGCCCAGTCAATAACTCGGTTTTAATTACTAAAACCAACAGTAATGTCGGAGGCCAGTATCTAGCCAGCCCAAATGGGATGACCCTATATACATATAGCAGCGACACCAGCAATACCAGTAATTGCACCGGTGCGTGTCTAAGTATCTGGCCAGCCTATGTTGATAGCGGCTCAACCACCGGCTTGCCAGCCAATGTAGGCACAATTAAACGGACTGACAACGGCGAAATCCAGTATACCTATAAGGGAATGCCACTTTATTTCTATATTGGCGATAAAGCCCCTGGCCAAATTAATGGCAACGGCGTTCAGGGGTTCTATGTTGCTAAGCCTTAAGCTAAGCTACTTAAATAAACATAAGCTAAATCACATAATAAACTGTGGGGTTCTAGCTATACCAGTAACTAAAAGTCATTATAGAATGTTCTTATGAACGGCAACCTTGACCGGCAAAGCCTGACTATAGGCACATTCTTCGGTATCAAACTGCGAGTACACTACTCATGGCTAATTATTTTTGCCCTCATAGCCTGGACTGTAATCAGTGGCGTTTTGCCGGCCTATTACCCCAAACTATCGCTCAGCGTAAGAGTTGTTGACGGCTTAATCATCACTGTATTGTTTTTCATTGCCGCCATTGCCCATGAATATGCCCATTCGTTAGTCGCTAGAAGATACGGACTAACAGTTAAGCGCATCACCCTGTTTCTATTCGGCGGAGCATCAGAACTCCAGAACGAACCCACTAATGCCAAAACCGAATTTCTCATGACCGCAGCCGGACCAGGCACTAGCTTATTAATTGCCGCTTTATTTTGGGGTATCTGGGCAATTGCCAAGAGTCAACATGTTACATTTATAGAAATCATTGCCGGAATCGATGCCATCCTTAACTTAATTATAGGGTTATTCAACTTAGTACCGGCCTACCCGCTGGACGGTGGAAGATTATTTAGATCGTTAGTCTGGCTAAAAACTAAAGACGTTATTAGTGCGACTAAAGCTGCCTCATATTTAAGCTATATACTGTCCTATGCCATGGCCGCTCTTGGCATTTTGGAAGTAATCGGCGGCGATCTAGTTGGAGGCATCTGGTTTTTGATACTCGGCCTATACCTTCACCAATTAACCCGAGCAAGTTACCAACAAACCCTCAATCAGGTGTTGTTAAGTAAAGTTAAAGTCAAAGATGTTATGGAAACTGACTTCGCTACCGTTCCGGCCAATACGTCGCTTGAGAATTACTTTAACGATTATGTCTTGCGCTACCGAGAGTATTTTTTCCTGATTACTAAGGGAGAAGAGGTTGTTGGCGAATTGGAAGCCGCAAAAGTTATGCGCAAACAAAAAGCACTCTACAACCAACCGGTTGAGCAATTCATGCAACCTATTAGCGAAAAACAATTCCTTAAGCCGAGCGATCCGGCTGCAAAAGCGTTGCAGCTGATGCGACAGTATGACGAGCATATTCTCCCCGTGTTTGAGGAAAAGAAATTGACGGCTCAGGTCACGACTCAGCACATCAATGACTATCTAATGTTTTACAACCAGCACCGTATTCTTAACGACCAGCCAGGTAGCCGCTAAAAGCTACTCCAGGGATGAATCTATTACATAAGTTACTGTGATTATTGTCATAGTTCTTTAATTCAGCTTATCTATAAAATTATTAACGGTTGCTTAACTTCAAGCATTGCCTTAAAGAAAGGGAACGAGATTATGCGGATAGCAGTGGTAGCTGGACCGTATATTCCTGTGCCACCGGTAGCTTATGGTGGGACCGAGGGCATAATTTATCACCTGATTAAGGGACTTAAAGAAGCCGGCCACGAGCCGATATTGCTTGGACCGGGAGATTCTAAGGTGGAGTGTGAGTTAGTTCCGATCTGCGAGCAAGCAATTTATTTTCCCTTAAGCCATAAAAGTCTCAAACCACACCAAAAACTGGTTGAAACAATCAACAAGCAAACCAAAAAACAATTAAGCCGGTTATTGCCGCGCATCGATATCATCCATTCGCACGGTTTTGATTTGTCTAGCTTCAGCCATTTTCCAAACCTCACAACTATTCACGGCCCAATCGACCTTAACGGATTGTCGTATTACCTTAAACGGCGCAACCTGTTATATGTAACCGTCTCTAAAAACCAGCAAGAGGCGTTACCGCTGCTAAATTACATTGGCACTGTCTATAATGGTGAAGATCCGAAAAAGTTTAAGCTAGTCCAGCAACCGGACGACTATGTCAGTTTTCTCGGCCGTTTTGATCGGGAAAAGAACCCGCACCTCGCGATTCAATTAGCGCTTAGTTTGGGCATCAAGATAAAACTGGCCGGTAAGATTGATTACCAGGCGGAGGGGTATTTTGACGAAGCCATTCGTCCGTACTTAAAACATCCTTTAGTTGAATTCTTGGGTGAAATCGGGTTTAAGGAAAAAATTGAACTACTTAGTCATGCCCGATGCAACCTACACCCCACAGGCTTTAGAGAACCTTTCGGGCTGGATGTGCTTGAGGCGGCATATTGTGGAACACCTACATTAGCCATTGATCGCGGTTCAATGCCGGAATTAATTGAAGATGGCCGAACCGGAATTTTAGTTGAGGACTTTGTTGAAGGATATCACCAAATTGAACAATGTTTTGCAATGGAACGGAAGTATATATCGACACGTGCTAAGACCTTGTTTAATTACACCGCTATGACAACAAGTTATATAAAAATATATAACCGTATTTTAAGCGCATACCCTGAGCGTACACTGTCCAGACATACACCGTGGCGCCGGCTCCCCCAAATTCAAACCCAATTACGGCTTACTCCGCCAATCCGGAAGCAATCACTTTCGAGCGCTAAGAAGCCCGTCGTTTGATAGCTTTCGGATGCTTCTTTTGCCGATACTTCTGCAAAGCTAAAATCGACCAAAAGATAAAATTTAAAAAAGCAGAAATAGCGGCAACCGGCAAACTCATCGTAGCATAGGTAAGCGCGATGCTAAGAGCCACTGTGCCGGTTATGATGGACGTCCAGATTTCCGGCTTATCCCGACTAAACAGTGATGGTAGCAGAGCAATAATAAAAACAATTTGACCGACAGCCAGTACTGTTTCTTGCCAATGCATCTTAAGTTAAAGTATAGCCCTAAAACGCTTGTGCTGATAGATGCAGACAGGTTATGCTGGAGTTAGATGGAAATCCGATTAGATGAAAAGCGTGCACTTGTAACCGGTGGCAACAGCGGTATTGGGGCTGCCATAGCAAACGAATTATCCGCAGCGGGCGCGAAAGTTGCAATTAACTATGTTAGTCATCCGGAAATTGCCGAACAAATGGTCAATGAGATAAAAGCTAAGGGAAGGCAAGCAATGTCGATTATGGCTGATGTGTCAAACCCATCTCAAGTCGAACAAATGTTTGAACAGCTGGACAATGCCTGGGGAGGCATCGATATCTTAATTAACAATGCCGGCATAGATGGCCAAAAAGCCGATGGCTGGGAAATCGAGTTAGACGACTGGATGCAAGTTATTAATATTAATCTGGCTGGGAATTTCTACTGTGCCCGTCAGGCCCTCAAACGAATGGTCGGGCAAAAGAGCGGAGTAATTCTAAACACATCGTCAGTTCATGAGATTATAGCCTGGACTGGACACAGTGCATATACCACATCAAAGGCCGGATTAAGCATGTTGACGAAAACCTTGGCCCAAGAAGCGGCACCGTATGGTGTTCGGGTATTGGCTCTAGCACCCGGGGCGATTAAGACCACTATAAATCAGGCCGTCTGGAATAATGAAGCCGGATTAAATGATTTATTAGAGAAAATTCCGCTACACCGCATTGGTGAACCGTCAGAAGTCGCACAAATGGCTGTAGTTTTAGTTAGTGACGCCGCTTCCTATGTAACTGGACGAACGATTTTCGTTGATGGCGGCATGACCGATTATCCGGATTTTGCGCATGGTGGTTAGTTCAAGAGGGGGTAGGGCATGCAAGACGCTTCAATCCAAGCGCCCGGCGCACCGGGAGTAGCAGCCACCTGGTCACCAGGACCAAAAGACGCCGTCGGCACAGCCTTAAGCGACGCTAGTAACGTTTGGTTTACGATCGGCCATGGCATTTTAAATGAAGTGTTTTACCCTCAGGTAGACACTCCGGCAATCCGTGACCTAGGTCTGATCATTACAGATAAACAAGATTATTTTTCTGAGGAAGCAAAAACTGAGTCCAAAATCAATTGGCTAGCACCAGGAGTCCCTGCATTTCATATTGTTAATGAATCACCAGACGGCTGCTATAAGATAGACAAAAAGGTCATTAGTGATCCGCACCGGCCTGTTATATTGCAGCAAATCGACTTTCAACCAAACACAGATAAGGTTTATGCTCTTTATGCTCTGCTAGCACCACACCTTGGGGATATGGGTGGCAACAACAATGCGTGGGTGGATTACCACAATAACATACCTCTACTGCTGGCGGAGCGGGACGGCTGCTTTTTAGCACTCGCGTCATCGGCTCCGTTAGTAAAATTATCTGCCGGTTATGTAGGCGTTAGTGATGGCTGGCAGGATCTAGCGCGGCACAAGCAAATGGCATGGGAATATAGATCAGCCGCGCAAGGGAATACTGCACTATGTGCAGAAATAGATTATTCCGGAGGTGAACTTACACTCGCACTGGGATTTGGGCATACGCTTGATGAGGCCATTGCTAACTCTATCGAAAGCCTAAAACAGCCCTTTGACGAAATTCTCCAAAAATACATGAAGGGATGGCAGGCGTGGCTAAATGAAAGCGCATCAAAACTTGAAAAAAGTACTTCAACGCTTGGACTCATTAGCCTCAGTACGATTAAAAGTCATGAGTCAAAAAACCCAAACGGAGGTCTGGTCGCTGGATTAGCTACCCCCTGGGGATATGCTAAAGGAGACCAAGATAAGATTGGCTATCATGCTATCTGGACGCGTGATTTAGTGGAAGCCAGTGGCGGGCTACTGGCCGCTGGTGATCATGCATCAGCCAAAGCAATCCTTAGGCGTCTAAAGAACACGCAAAATAATGAAGGATATTGGCCGCAAAACATGTGGATTGACGGAACTCCTTACTGGAACGGTATCCAGATGGATGAGACAGCACTGCCGATCTTATTAGTTAGTTTAGCGTACCGTGAAGAAGCATTAAATAAAGATGAGCTGTTTGAATTTTGGCCGATGGTTAGAGCTGCAGCCGGCTATTTATTGCGTAATGGCCCGGTGACTCAACAGGACAGATGGGAAGAGGACCCAGGATACACTCCATTTACCGTGTCTGCAGAAATCGCCGGTTTGTTGGCAGCAGCAGACATAGCCGAGTTAGCAAATGAAGAATCAGCGGCTCAGCTGATGCGTGAAACTGCAGACATCTGGAATGATAGTATTGATGACTGGATGTATGCTCAGGATACCGACTGGACGAAAAAATATAGTGTAGACGGCTACTACGAACGTGTAGCCGATATAGAAAAAGGTAAGGTTAATCGCTTCGAGAATTTGATACAAATTAAAAATGTACCTAAAAATGAAACCTTCAAACAGGCTGTGCACCTTATTAGCCCCGACGCTTTAGCGCTGGTTCGCTTTGGATTGCGGGAGGCCAATGACCAACGTATAGCTGGTACCATAAAACTTATTGACAACTTGCTCAAAATCGACACGCCATATGGAACAACCTGGCATCGTTACAATGATGACGGATACGGCGAGCAAGCTGACGGATCGGCCTTTAATGGCACCGGCATCGGGCGCGGATGGCCCTTACTGACAGGAGAGCGTGCCCATTTTGAACTAGCACTCGGACACAAACTAAAAGCAACTAAATTAAAAGAGGATATGGAAAACTTTACTGGAAAAGGTGGACTTTTACCGGAACAAGTGTGGGACACAACACCAATAAAGGAACATGAGTTAGAACTTGGGCGGCCGACTGGATCGGCCATGCCGCTAGCCTGGGCCCACGGCGAATATTTAAAACTTGTCCGTTCAATTAAAGACAATAAGATTTTTGACCAGCCGCACCAAACCGTGCAACGTTATCTAAAAGATAAAACTACATCTAAACTTAAAGCTTGGCGTTTCAACCACAAAATTCGTACAATTCCACTTGGCAAAACGCTGCGTATTGAAACGCTGGCACCGGCCACGGTGCACTGGAGTATTGACGACTGGGAAACCACCTTAGATTATGCCACGATCGATTCCGGACTGGGCTTACACTACGTCGATCTTAATCTAGACAAAGTTTCTCCTCAAATTACAATTAAGTTCACTTTTTACTGGCACCATGCCGATGTTTGGGAAAATAAAGACTTTGTCGTTAGTTATACCAGCTAAAATAAAGTAAACCATAAAATACTAGCTATAAAGTAAAAGTAAAGGAGATATTAAATGTCAAAAACCGCCCTATTAGTAATGGATGTTCAAAAAGGTATTGTCGACGGACTCGGCGATCAGCGAACAAATTATCTAGAGCATGTCAAACAAGCAGTTAATTTTGCGCATCAAGCAGAAATTCCAGTAATGTTTGTGGTGGTGCGCTTCCGAAAAGGATATCCGGAACTAAATCCGAACAATAAAATGTTTGCAAGTATTTTGGAACGTGGTGACAATTTTTCAATGGAGGAAACTAACCCTTTAACCAATCCACTTATTGAACCTAGCGGCAGCGATTTAGTTATCTCTAAGAAGCGGGTAAGCGCTTTTGCTGGAAGCGATCTCGAAATGCTTCTAAACGCCCGCGGCATTTTCGAATTAGTGCTGTGTGGCGTCTCGACCAGTGGGGTAGTTTTAAGTACATTGCGCTACGCAGCGGATAAAGACTACCGCTTAAAGGTGCTATCTGACTGCTGCGCCGACCTTGATGATGAAGTACATAAAATCCTACTCGAAAAGGTTTTTCCGCGTCAAGCTGAAGTTATGAGCAGTACAGATTGGGCCAAGACGTTAAAATAACCTTTTGCGAGTCTAACTATTAAGTCGTCTGATCGCCTGGATAAACGCTGCTTCGGTCAAATCAACCTGCAGTTCTTTAGATACTGATAATACCCCTAAAACAGCTTGCGTTAGATAGCGTTTTAGCTTTAAGTTAACTTTTTTCTCATCCCAATTTTCGCCTCGTCGATTTTGTACCCACTCTAAATAGCTAACGATTACACCGCCGGAGTTGGCTATTATATCAGGCAAAATTATGACGCCTTTACTGCTTAAGAAGTCATGCGCGGTTTCATCAATTGGGCCATTGGCCATTTCGACAATGATCTTTGCCTTAACCTTTGCCATATTGTCTTTAGTAATCGCATTCTCTAAAGCTGCCAGCACCAACACATCTACCGACAATCCAATCAGTTCGTCGTTTGTTATCTGTTTGGCTTGTTTCGAGCCTAAAAAATGTCCTCCGGCGGATTTAAGCTTACTTAGCTGCATTGCATCTAGACCGGCGTTATCTAATAGTGAAGCGGTTGAATCTCCGGCCGCTATTAATCGCCACTGCGGATAATTATTAGCTGCGACAGTTGCAAAAAAAGATCCAACATTTCCAAACCCTAAAATAGCATAAGTCAACCCTTTATTTACCAAACCTTTGGCTTTGAGCAGTTCGGATAGGGCAATCACTCCACCCCGTCCGGTCGCCGCGTCCCGACCCAAACTGCCGCCGTTTTTAACACTTTTGCCGGTAAAGCTGGCCTTAGTAGTGTCGCCGCTAACTTTAGTATATTCATCCACCATCCAGTCAATAATCGTCGCATTGGTATTAACATCAGGCGCAGGCACATCTTTATCCGGACCAATGTGCGGATACAAATACTGGACATATTTACGGCTCAACTCTTCCAACTCTTGCTGACTAAGCGAACGCGGATCGACAGCTACGCCACCCTTGCCGCCACCTAGTGGTAAGCCCACAGCTGCAGTTTTCATACTCATAAGCGTAGCTAAGGCTCTTACTTCATCTAAGTCGACGTGGGGATGAAAGCGAATGCCTCCCTTATACGGACCAAGCTTGTTATTGTGCTGCACGCGATAAGCTTGCAAACTTTTGCCGCTGCTAAGTTTAATCTCAAATATATGCTCAGCGTTTATCTTTAAGATCTGCTCAATATCCTCATCGCTTAAATTAAGCTGTCTGCCGGCACGCCGGATTAAACTTTGAGCTGTATCTAACATGTGACCTACCTTTACCTTTATTTACCTTAAAGAATACCCTATAGATAGTCTTAGTTTAGATATAGCTTAACTTAAGCTATACGGTAGCAATAACCATCACTGCAATCTCAACTATCTATTATATAATCGGACAATAACTCCATTAACAAAACTTAACGAAAAGGATTAATTATGGATATTGCTTTTTACTTCGATCCAGCCTGTCCATGGTGCTGGGTCACTAGTAGGTGGATACTATTGACATCTAATAAGCGAGACATCAATATAGAGTGGTGCTTATTTAGCCTAGCCTATAAAAACGGAGAGCTAGATCATCAAAGCTCTAACATTAATCACCTGCCATCGCACCGAGTTGAACGGGTAATGCTATCTTTAGCAAAAACCGGGGCATCACTAAGCGATTTATATACCAACTTTGGCATTAAGCACTTTTTGAGCGGCGATGAGTACAGCGACGAAGTGATTCAGACAGTACTACAAGAGCTGAAGCTGGATGAATCGCTAGCTAAAGCAGCCAACGACGAGAAGCTAGACAAAGAGCTAATCGCATCAACCGAGTCGGCGCTCAAAACCGTCGGGCAGGATATTGGGGTGCCGACGATTGTCTTTAAGATAGATGGAAAAGAGAAGGGCTTTTTTGGGCCGGTACTAAAAGAGCTACCCGACCAAGACGACGCAGTTAAACTTTGGGATGCAATAGTTGAGCTAGCTAAACATGACGGATTTTATGAGATAAAGCGTGGACGCGAAGGCGCACCTGATGTCTATAGCACCGCCAAATGCTAAAGAACGATCGCTAAGGTCAAGTCTTGATCGCTTTTTTGTCTTTTGTAATTACTGAAAAACGAACTGCAGAAAGTATGGCCGCAATCGCCATAAAAATCATTGAGGCATAAAAAGCCGCATGCAAGCCGCTGGTAAAATCTGCAGCCAGACCTCCCCTAAGACTAGTAGTACCGACAAAGATAGCAAATGCCAGATGCTTGGGTATAGAACGGGCAGCCACTAAGATCGCTACTGAAAAAGAGAAAACCATTCCAATGTTCGAAAAAGTTCTTAACATCCCCGAAGAAATACCAAACATCGCTTGTGGAGAAGCCTTCATTACTGCCGAACTATTGGCTGGGAAAAAGAAGCTATTGCCAGCTCCGTTTATGATACTCGCTAACACTACCAGCCAAAGCCCGGTAGTAGTTCCAAGTTGAGCATAAAGAAATAATGCTACAATCTGCACTGCCAAGCCTATAGTTGCCGGGATCACTGCACCAATCTTGTCCGCTAGACGACCGGCAAACGGACCAATCGCCGAGCCAATAATATAGCCAGGTATTAAAAGCAGCGACGCATGAATGGGGGACAAACCTCTGCTACCTTGCAAATACATAATTACCAAAAATAAAACGGCAAAATTAGCTAGGCCCTGAAACAATGCCGCCAATAACGAAGGTGTCATCGCCGGTATTTTAAAAATTTTCAAATTGAGCATCGGCTCAACTCGCTTCCACTCTATAAATCCAAATAAAATTAGCAGCAGTATGCCGCCACCTAAATAGCCTGCAACTGAAGCATCAAAACTGTTGGTTGTCAGTTTTGTCATTGCCCAAAGCACACCGAACAAACCCATTCCGAGACAAATCATACCGATTATATCGGTCTTATGCTTAACTTTCTCGCGGATTTCATGTAACACTCTAGTAGCTAAAATCAAAGCCAATAAGCCAATTGGTACATTAATCCAAAATATCCAGCGCCACGACACATAAGTCACAATTAAGCCACCTAAAACAATGCCGACTACGGCGCCCAAGCTCCAGCCGATGGAATTGTATCCGTAAGCACGGCCACGTTCATGCGGCGGATACAACCCGGCAATAACAGCACCGCTATTGGCGGTCACAAAAGCTCCACCAATACCTTGTAAAATCCTAAATAAAATAATCGATGTTTCATTCCATGATAAAGCGCAGGCCAGCGAGCCCAAAACAAAAATCAAAAAGCCAGCTTCATACATTCTTACCCGTCCATACATATCACCAAACCGGCCGACTTGGGTAGCGAGCAAAGTTATCACCAGCAGGTAGCCAATCACGACCCAAATCACCGAAGCTAAACCGACCTTTAAGCCTTTCTCGATCTCGGGTAATGCCAGCACTACTATCGTCGTGTCAATTGCAGTAATTAAAACACCGGTCATGACCACCACCATAGCCAGCCCGCGATGTTTAGCTATCCGGCTGTGATAGGCCTCACTCTCAACTTGTAATGAAGCTTTAGACATCAGCGTTGAGTATAACATTTAGAGGCAGCGATATTAAAAAAGCCCTTAACAGCGATATAATGTCCTTAATCATAATTAGAGTGAAGTCTTTAATGGAAGATGTATCCAGTGAACTAGAAACTATTAGGAGCGCTGAGGCTATCGTCAGACACGAGCACCGAAAAATAGTAGAAGAAGAACTATTCAGACGCTGTAAGGAAATCGGTAAACTGATGCTACAAGGTTTGACTGCAAGTGGAGCGGCCTTTACCGGTTTGAGCTTTACTTCGTACCGCCATCTCAGTGACCATTATCGACAGTAGCTTAAGCAGCTTGGTTGTTTTTGCCCGCAATCGACCAAATAACACATAAACAGTCACAGCAAACAGGTATGGCCAGACCGAGTAATATCGTTCGTGGACCTCAAGCTAGCTTACGCTACGTGGATTTGCTCAGTTAAGGCTATTCCAGGCCAGATGACCAACCTTATATAACTACGATTAATAATCATATCTACAATTTAAAGCTATAGGAAATTTCGTGTTGGTTTTTGGTCATTAGTTCGACTGTAAAGATACCATTCAACCAAACGTCTTTGGT
>DAHWID010000015.1 GCA_027345405.1 Candidatus Saccharimonadota bacterium | reverse complement strand
GTGATACTGCAGACGATACCGAGAATGCGATCCGTGATAATAACGTTGACCTTTCTTCATCTCTGACCCAAGCATGGCAGACTGCTTTCGCAGACACAATACTTTGTGTCTGCTCCAGGGAGCCTTTCTGCCACAGGCTAAAGCCTGTGGTTAGCGGCACGCTTAATCTACTCTTTGAAACTCTCCGCGCTATTTAGTCCGACCATAAACTGGCAAAAAGATAATTTTAAGCTTCAGTTGGTACTATTTCGGCCTGATCATCGGTTTCGGTCATATCTTTATCGACTAAAGCTAAGGAGACAACCTCATCGCCATCATTTAAGCGCATTATCCTTACTCCCTGGGTTGCGCGGCCTAGTTCGGGTATGTCCTTAAGACCAAGCCGGATTGTCTGTCCCTGCTGCGAAATAATAATCACTTCCTGATCGTCACCGCTTAAGGTCTTTACGCCCACCAACTCACCAGTCTTAACGTTTACGACAGCTGAGCGGATGCCAACTCCGCCGCGTGCGTGCGGTGTAAACTGTGCAACTTTCGTGCGTTTACCATAACCATACTTGCTGATTACAAAGATGTCCGAGCCGGCTTCTACTATATCCATGCCAATCACGTGATCAGCAGGTCGCAAGCGGATACCACGCACTCCTCGACTGACACGACCCATCGGCCGGACATCCTTTTCACTAAACCGAATAGCTTGCCCCTGAGAGGTAGATATCACGACTTCATCGTCACCACTTGTCTGTCGAATCCATTTCAACTCATCCCCTTGATCTAGATTGATAGCGATTAATCCGCTCGTGCGGACATTTTGGTATTGTTCAAACGGTGTCTTTTTAACCACTCCTCTTATAGTGCACATTATCAGGTTTTGGCTGACGTTAGCCTGATTAACGTTAATGACGGAGCTAACTGTTTCTTCCGGCTGGAGTTGCAGTAAGTTAACGATTGCTACTCCTTTGGCATTTAAGCTCGCAGTTGGAACCTCATAAGTTTTAAGCCTGAATACTCGACCTTTATTAGTAAAGAACAGGAGATAATCATGTGTTGAAGCGTTTACAACATGTTCTATTACATCCTCCTCGCGAGTAGACATCCCCCGTCGACCCTTGCCTCCACGACCCTGCTTCTTGTATTCAGCGATCGGACTCCGCTTGATATAGTTAGCTGATGTAAGAGTAACTACTACCTGCTCCTCGGCTATCAAGTCTTCATCGGTCATTCGACCAAGTTCACCGGCGATAATCTTGGTTCGGCGCTCATCCCCAAAAGTCTTCTTTAACTCTATTAACTCGTTTTTAATAATTTCAAGGATCTTTTTCTCATCAGCTAAGATTGCTTCCAGCTTGGCAATTAATTGTTGTAATTCATTTAATTCATCGTCTATCTTCTTGCGTTCAAGACCGGCTAGAGTCCGTAGCTGCATCGCCAAAATCGCTTTGGCTTGAATTTCGCTTAACTTAAACTGCTTAATTAGTGCTGTCTGGGCTTCGTCGGTAGTTTCGCTAGCGCGTATGGTAGCAATAACCTCATCAATATGATCTAGCGCAGTTTTAAGGCCTTCTAAGATATGTGCACGGTCTTTTGCTTTAGACAGTTCAAATTCTGTTCTCCTCCTTACAACGTGCTGGCGATGCTTAACGTGCTCTTTGATGATGTCGTGCAACCCTAAGATCCGTGGCTGAATACCGTCAACTAAAGCTAACATATTGTAGTGAAAAGTACTTTGCAACGGAGTTAGCTTATATAGTTGATTTAACAACTTATTCGGGTAGGTGTCGCGGCGCAGATCAATTACTATCCTGACGCTGCCCCGGGCGCTTTCATCTCTAAGATCAGATATGCCACTAATCTTTTTTTCGCGCACCAGGTCGGCAATTTTCTCGAGCAGGCTGGCTTTGTTAACTCCATATGGGATTTCACTAATTATTATCTGGTAGCGTCCTTTTGTAGATTCAACAATGTCTGCCACACCACGGACGACTACTCCGCCTCTGCCAGTGGCATACGCCGTACGTAAACTTTCGCGGCCGTAAACTACACCTGCGGTTGGAAAATCCGGTCCTTTAACAAAGTTGAGCAAGTCATCGAGAGTCGCGTTTTCGTTGTCAATTTGGTAAATTGTAGCATCGATGAGTTCACTTAGATTATGTGGCGGAATATTTGTAGCCATTCCTACAGCAATGCCCAACTGGCCGTTTAATAACAGATTGGGTAGTTTAGCCGGCAATACTGATGGTTGTTGTAATCTTCCATCGTAATTATCTACAAAATCGACAGTATCTTTGTCTATATCTACTAACAGTTCTTCAGCGATACGCGTCATCTTAGCTTCGGTATAACGCATAGCAGCTGGCGGGTCTCCATCCATTGACCCGAAGTTTCCTTGTCCGTCGACCAGAAGATAGCGCATGGCCCACGGTTGAGCCATCCTCACCATACTGTCATAAATTGCCGCATCGCCGTGAGGATGGAAATCGCCCATCACTGCTCCGACCACATTTGCGCTCTTGCGGTGTTTCGCCCCTGCCCTTAAACCATCCCGGTTCATCGTAAACAAAATCCGGCGATGAACAGGTTTTAGTCCGTCTCTGACATCAGGCAATGCCCGGGATACAATTACACTCATTGAATAAGTGAGGTAACTGTCCTCCATGACACTCTCGACCGTGCGCAGCTCAACGCTTCTTGAATAATCAGAAGCTGAGGTGTCAACCAGTTCGCTCTGCAAACTCTCAATCGGCTCTTCTGGTTGATCAGACGGCTTACCTTGATTCATACGTCTAGATCCTTAACAAATTTGGCTCGCGACTGAATGAAGCTTTTGCGCAGATCAACTTCAGTACCCATAAGCTTGTTAAATATGGCATCGGCTTTTTCGGCATCTTCTACATGAACTTTTATGAGCACCCGCTGCTCCGGGTTCATAGTTGTTTCAAAAAGCTGAGTGGCATCCATTTCGCCTAAACCTTTATATCGCTTCAGCTCAGTGAAACCGGCTTGTTTAATCCGCTCGTTGGTTGCGTCCTCAGACGTCTGTCCGGCTTTCTGACGGGCTGTTATCTCAGTGTCGATAATTTCATTTAACTCTTCGTCGCTATAGGCATAAACGTTTTGTTTGCTGCCTGAACGTACCAGTTCATAAAGCGGCGGCTTAGCCAAATACAAGTGCCCTTCATCAATCACCGGTTTCATAAAACGAAAGAAAAAAGTCATCAGAAGGGTTGAAATGTGCGCTCCATCAACATCAGCGTCAGTCATAATGATTACCCGGCCGTAGCGTAAACCACGCACATCAAATGATTCTTCAATGCCAACACCTAAAGCTTTGATCAAACTCAAGATTTCATTATTAGCCAGCATTTTGTCTAGACGGGCACGTTCCACATTTAGCACCTTGCCGCGTAGCGGTAAAATAGCTTGGGTTTTACTATCACGACCTGACTTGGCCGACCCGCCCGCCGAATCACCCTCAACCAGAAACAACTCTGAATTACCCGGATCCTTACTTGAGCAATCCGCCAACTTGCCCGGCATACTGGCCCCGTCCAGTAGGCCCTTACGAATAATGTTTTCTCGAGCTGCACGGGCTGCTTTGCGGGCGCGGGCAGCTAACAACGCCTTGCCTACTATCTTGCGCGCAATTGCCGGATGTTCCTCCAGATAATAATTTAAGTACTCATTTAAAACCGCCTCAACATAACCCCTGACTTCCGGATTTCCTAGCTTATTTTTGGTTTGACCCTCGAATTGGGGATCAGGCAGCTTGACTAGCACAATTGCAGTTAGTCCTTCACGGGTATCCTCACCGCTTAAATTTTCTTCCTTTTCTTTGAGCAGGCCCTGTTTGCGGGCATAGTCATTAACTACCCTGGTTAAAGCCGCCCTAAAACCGGTCAGGTGGGTTCCGCCATCCGGATTAAGTACATTATTGGCAAAAGTCTTAATCGTCTCAGTATATGCATCGGTGTATTGCAGAGCGACTTCAACCTGGGTATCCTCAAGCGTCTTATCGACATAGAAAATGTCTTCATCCAGCACGTCCTTGCCAATATTAAGATGTTTGACGTAGCTTTGGATACCTCCTTCGAAGTAAAAGCTGTACCTGCGGCCAGAAACTTCATCAACTATAGAGGTATGTACTCCTTTAGTAAGGTAAGCGGCATGTCGCAGCCGATCAAGAATGGTCTCGTAACTGAAACTAACAGTTTCTTTAAATATCTCTTGGTCAGGATAAAACGTAATTTCAGTGCCAGTCTGTTTGCTCTCGCCCGTCACCTTGAGATCACCTAAGGGTGCGCCTCGTTCATAAGTCTGCTCGTATATCTTGCCGTCACGGTACACCCGAACAATTAATTTAGACGACAGTGCATTAACCACACTCACACCGACTCCGTGCAGCCCACCTGAAACCTTATACCCCCCGCCCCCGAACTTACCTCCGGCATGAAGAACAGTTAAAACCGTTTCTACAGTGCTCTTGCCGGTTTTCGGGTGGATATCGGTGGGAATACCGCGACCGTTATCTATGACACGTATGCCGCCATCGGCTTGCATAGTAACTGAAACTGAGGTCGCATAGCCCGCCAGTGCCTCGTCAATGGCATTATCGATAATTTCCCAGACTAAATGGTGCAGCCCTTCAGCCCCGGTACCGCCTATATACATTCCCGGTCTTTTACGAACTGGCTCAAGACCTTCTAAAACTGTGATCTGTTCTGCCGAATAATCACTTTTACTTGTTTTGTTTGCCAACTTTAATCACCCTCTTCTTTATATCAGTATCAAGAAATTGACTTTTCCCACTTGGCTATATTATATCTTACGTAACAGATATATACAATGGTTTTGCACTTACAATACATCGTAGATACTTGGGCCCCACGGAATAGTCATATTTAATGTAACGCAGATTTTCCTGAGTCTTTAAAATAGCTGAGCACATAATTATCTTAGAAAATTGATTAAGATTGGGCTAGGTAAGACTTTAAGTCTTTATAGTGGTTGAAGTTCAGTTGTATCCACAACACCCTTATGCTTAAATAACTACAGAAACAAAAATATGTTTGAGAAACTTTTATCTAACCTTCCAAGTAACCCAAGTTTAGTTAAAGAAATGGGGTTTTACGCCAAGCGAATGCGCCAAGAGCAATCACTTAGGCGACTTGGATTAGTGTTCGTTGTCCTTGCCTTTTTTGTACAATTTTTTGCTGTTATAAGCCCCCCGAAACCCAGTCTGGCAGCATCCACTAATGACATGATTAATGGTGGTTTTTCATCTATAGCCGAGTTGACCGCAGACTGCAAGACTAATATTAGATTTTATGCCACTGTGCTTAACTACTATGGCCTCAGCTGCGCCAACGTAGCAGACGGCCAAACCGTTTCATTAGTATCAACTAGTTACAACAAGCAGCTGTTCTCAATGGGTTGGAACCCACAAGGCCCAGTTAATCAGGCTACGGGTAAACCAACTGATGAGCAGCCGGTGGAAATCCCAAATGTATATAACCAACCAAATGGCGGAACACTTTATTGGCGCTATCTCTGGTCATGGGACACTTACAGTTACTCAACCTATGAAGCCGTAAAGGTTACCAGCTCGCTTACGGGCAAAACATACTTTATTCTCTACACCTGCGGCAACCTAGTATCAATCGGCTTGCCAACGCCTTATACTCCACCCACTCCAGTAACAACAACTGCGCCAACTCCTACGGTAAAGCCTGCTCCTGCTCCCAAACCCCGACCATCACCAAAGCCCTGTCCATACAACAACTCATTGAACCTTACTTCTCCCGCCTGTAAACCTTGCGCTGACAGCCTAAGTAGCACAGATACGGTTGCTTGCATCCAGTACAGCAAGACAGCAAGCGATATCACGCAAAACTTAGCTAATGCTAACGGACAAACTGCACACGCTGGTGACACTATCGTCTATAACTTAACGGCATATAATAGCGGCCAAGCCACAGTCAATAACTTTGTTATGCAAGATGACTTGTCTTACGTAATGGATTACGCCAACGTGGTCAGTGACGGTGGTGGACAAATTAATCAGAATGATGTCATTTCATGGCCTGCTGTAAATATTGCGCCGACAGCTTCAGAAACACACAAGATTATAGTCCAAGTTAAGAACCCCATACCAAACACTCCACCAAGCAGTTCAGATCCTGAGTTATTCGATCATATAATGACCAACATATATGGGAATACAGTAAACATTAACCTGCCCCAGAGTCCTGTTTCAGCTGTTGTCACAACTACGCAAGCCTTACCTAACACTGGACCGGGTGATAGCCTAATTATTGCCGCAGTCATAGTTATGATAGTTGGCTACTTCTTGGCCCGTGCAAGACTTCTAAGCCTCGAAGGCAGCCTTGCGATTGAAGATAATAACGGAGGGGTTATTTAATAAAATGAGCGAGAAAGCACCAAATTTTGAAAGTCTTAACACGCCAGGTGAGTCATCACTAAATCAAAGCCCGACTGCCGAAACTCAAAAAAACCCTGAAGCGGTGAATTCAATCGATATTGAATCGGCGCGCAGTACAGTCGATCAAGAAACCATTACTAATCGACTTGAGCTGCCAGTAGATGAAAACAGTGAAGGTAAAGACTATGCCTATAATGACCGCGAAACTAAAAAACTTGCACTAAAAACCGAGCTTGGGCACATCCGTACTCAGCTGCCATTGTCAGAACAGCTACTGAGCCGAACAATCCACCAACCGACAATTCGCCGGATTAGCGATGTCAGCGCTAAGACAATTACCCGCCCGATCGGTTTGCTCGGTGGAGGAATTCTGGCATTTGTCGGATCATTACTCTATCTGTTGTTTAGCAAATACATCGGCATAAAATACAACTATTTTATATTTCTGTTACTGTTTGTATTTGGTTATATAGTGGCAACAATTTGTGAATTTCTAATCAAGGCCTTAAACCCTTAAAGACAGTGTTACTTTTATGATTCTGCCGGTTTAAGTGTCTGAAAATTACCTTCTTTATCGATATATATAGTGTCATCGTGCTTAAGCTCCTTGAGAGCAGGACTTTCTTCTACTGCAGGTTGGGGTTTAGCAGGAATCTTAGCCGCGTCCTTCGGATGCAAGTTGACCTCAAGTTCGCGAGCAATGCGCTGAGCTTCCTTTTGATCTAACATTTCGCTGGATATATTCTCGCTAGCGGCATCCGACTGAACGTTAGCTTTAGGTGTAACAGCTGAGTTTTGCGGCAACGGATAACTGGCAAGAGAAGTCATGGGCGTATTTGAAAATGGCTGTGAAGAGAATGAAGCGGCTGGTGGTGGCGAAACGCCAGGGGACGCATTGGGCAGCTGACGTTTTTTCATCAACCATTCATCCAAGAATGAACTGCTGCTAGGATTTGGCACTGGAGTGGGCGGCGGCGTAACAGTTGGTCGAGCGGTAAGGGGAGCTGGAGAGTTTAGCCAAGGTTGCGCTGAAGGAACAGCAGGTGGTCGAATTGCTTTAGTTTCCATACGGGCAAAGATCTCTTTCTCGACTACGCCTCTTGGACGGCCATACTTGGCCGCAGACAGCTGTTTTAGCGCGTCCGCCAGCTTGGGGTTAGGTGTTCCTAGAGGCGGCAGTGTAGCCATCGAAAAAGGCTGTGTCGGTATGCCATTAATTAAAGTACGGACGATTGTATTGAAATTGGGTACTCTTAGTAAATCTTCCGCATCAAATACCGGCTGGAAGTAACGGGCTAGACTTTCTACATCATTCTGTCCTACCCGAAACGATACAATAGTGCCCATATTGCCAAAAACCGAATCTCTGACTTCCTCGGTTAGCTGTGTAGTAAATTGGTTAGCCACAATTAGGTTTAGATGATACTTACGTGCCTCACTCATGATCGTGGCAAAACTATCGGTTGAAAAGTTCTGAAACTCGTCTACGTAAAGACAAAAGTCAATACGATCATTTTCCGGTATGTTAGCGCGGCTCATGGCGGCAGCCTGAAACTTCATGACAAAAATCATACCAAGCAAGCGAGAGTTTAGTTCACCGGTGCGTCCTTTGCTCAGGTTTACAAGTAATATCTTGCGCTCATCCATTACTTGCCGAAGATCAAACGCACTTTTAGTCTGCCCAATAATGTTACGCATCATTTCATTACTTAAGAAAGCGCCAAATTTAGAAACAAACCAACTCACAACCTCGCCAAAATCATTGCTACGTTGGGATTGAGGAACTTCTTTTTCCCAGAATTCTATAACAGTCGGGTCTGTTACGTGTTGCAGTTTTTGCTTGACATAAAGTGGATCGCGGAACAGTTTCGGAATATCTACAAACGTACCTCCCTGCGGGTCGGCCATAATAGTTAAGGCAGCATTGCGGAAAAGATTCTCAAAACGCGCCCCCATCATCCCCTGATGATTCGGATCGTACAGCTTATATAGCATGTTCAGAGCTTCCTGAATCAGGAAGTCTTTTTGATCAGGAGTTTGAAACTCAAATAGATTGAGACCCATCGGATAATCCATATCGCCCGGACAAAAATAAATAACATCTTCTACGCGTTCACGTGGCACCATAGCAAGCAGTCGTTCGGCTGTATCGCCATGAGGATCCACGAAGGCAAAACCGTTCCCCCGCTTCATATCTTGAAACGCCAAATCTTCTAGGAATGTCGACTTTCCTGTACCGGTCTGCCCCACAACATAAACGTGGCGTTGGCGATCAGCCAAACTCAAGCGGATCGGCTTCTTAGCGCCTCTAAATAAGTTATACCCAAGCAGTAAACCATCTTCCGGTACATCTCGCGGCCCATCGACCTGTTTAGAGTTTTGGCGGGAGAGCTGAGAGGTTGGGATGTTACGCTGATCCGGGAAATGAAAAATGGTCGCTAGCTCGGTTGCGTTAAGTATCATGTGTCGGCGCTCCTGCGGGAAAATCCGTAGCACAAAGTCGGTAGTTAGCTTATCTATATCTTTAGCTGGAACATACTTAAACCCGTTCTTGCCCGGAGCATCATACACCGAAAAACTAGCGACAATGTTGCCTAAGATAGCTTGTGAGCGCTGCGAAAGATTAGATGAAACCACTAAACGAATTAAAACTTCATAGCCAACTTCTCGGGTCTTGGCATCAATCGCATCAAGCGTAGCTTGCTCTAAATTAGTTAGTTCTTTCTTCTTCTCATCTTTCTTGTCTTCTGGCGGTTTGGCAAACGCCATGGCAAAGCTTTTGATCCACGACCCCGCAATTTGACCCTTACTTTTGCTCCCGCCGTTGCGCTTATTTTCAGCCACACCATGCGAATGGGCTCGCCAATGTTCGTTAGCTGGGCGCATTAAAATCTGAATTGCCGCACCGTCTTCCTTGGTCAAGGTCGACAATGCATTTAGAAGGGCCTGCATGCCGTCGCGTTTGCTATCTTGGTAAGTAGCAATCGGGTAAGCAAATGATTGCTTTAGCTGCAGCTCGCCGCCCATAGTACCTGGTAACTTCCCGACTTTGTTGAAAATATTATGTTCACCAACCTCATCAAGCCGAGCCGAAGGATAGGCGCTAACAACCGCCTGTTTGACAACCTCTACCATTGCAACTGGAACTGCCGCATAAAAATAGACAAAACCTTGACTGCCTATAATTTCAAAAGCAAAGTGCCGCTGCCCGTATATTTTTGACTTAAAACCAGTCTTAACTGTACTTGAAATGATGTTGTAGATAGTCTGAGCTTTAGATATCGTCTCCTCGACCACATCCCTAGTATCCCGACCATTACCTTCAATATCTTCACTCGGAGGAGGCAAATGGATAAACAGCGGGACCATTTTAAGACCACGCTCATAGCTTTTTTGCTCTCTGAAGACATTACGCGTCTGAATAAAAAATATCGTTGCCATAATGGCGATAAGAACAACTAGAATGCTTACCCAAATAAGTGTAGTCATAATATTTACGTTAAATTAACGTTTTTTTGATACCTTTTCTGAAGATATTCACTTTTAAGCAGAGCTAGTTGACGTGCCCTTTCATATGGATTGCCGCGTGTGTGTTGGATAATCTCACGGATTTTGTTGATCCATTCCTTTTCGATCAGATCGACATCATCAGCAATTACCGGAGCGTCCACAATCGGCTCTGAAACATTACCCGGCTCGTTAGCTGACTGAAGTGGCGGTGCAATAGTAGCACCATTCATTGGTGTAGATGCTACCAGATCCGACACTCCATCATCATTCACCGGAGGTAAACTAGGCGTTGGCATGATTGGTTGAGACTCCATGCCTATATTATACAATCTTATCTGTTTGGATGTTATAGAGTTGTTTTGATTTTACCAACACGGCTATAGTAAAAGTAAGCCACCAAGCCTAATGGAATAATAGCCAAGAAATCAAGGCCAGATAACTGACCCATTGACTTCAGGATCAACAGCAAAAAAATGGCTAGACTGACAGCTGCTAAAACCCAGCGTCGAGGATAGCTAAGCAAACCTATGTTTTTAAGCAACCAGGCGGCAAATCGACAAATTACGTAAATCGTAGCCCCCACCAATAGGAAGCCTAATGAAAGAAATATAGGTGAAAGCTGGTGCGGATCGCTCAATATAAAAAACAACCCATCACTTAAAAGTAAAACGGCTGTTAAAAATACTCTGTTAGTTGAGGCGGCTTTCAGTAATAACACTTTTATATATGCAGACTAATTATGTGTTAATCCTGGAGCCTAGGTGATAAAACCGCTCTTTTAAAAATAATTGTTAAGCGCTTATCACCTATGGCGTTGACTGACCGCTCAAATCGCTGTTAATGGCGATCCAAGCGACGTTACTCCCCCACTAAAATGGGTTGAGATTTAGTTGTAAGTTGTCTTTTTGTTTTTATACTTACGATTATACAAATTATCATGCGAATAAGTATCTGTCAAGACCATGCAGACCATGCAGGCTTACTCCAACGGCTTTTTGAGCTATCTAGTTATCGTTTTCTATCCCATTTTAGATATCGACATGATGCGAGCGCAGACTCGTCAAATAAAACACTTAAGCTATCCTATTTAAAAATGTTCAATAAAACTTACTGGGATGCCCTAAAACTCTAAGTAGAAAGGGTCAGCAATACTACTTTCGCTATTAAGTTATACACAGCCTGCCAAACATTAAGCATAATGAATATTGACGGCTTATTTCTGAGGATATATATTGGTCTTAGCACTTGAATAAAAAAAGTGCTCAAAAACAAAAAGCAACCTGTAACAACGGCTTCTCGCAAGCCGTTGTTCCATAGCAACCAATAAAAGCCTCAACTAAAAACAACACTTTAAAAACGCCCCGCTTCCAAGGCCAACGGGGTGTTTTAGTTTAATAAACTCAACACTCTTCGTTGACCCCATAGACCCTATCTGTTAAAATCCACAATATATTAAGCTTAAAGGAGATTAATATAGCCAAGTTCACTCGCCTGAATGACCAAATTCAGGCATCGGAACTAAGAGTTATTGACGAGAACGGAGGGCAGCTCGGAATCCTCAGCAAGCAAGAAGCTCTGGCCTTAGCGCGTGCTAAAGAATTAGACCTCGTAGAAGTTTCACCCGAAGCGCGGCCACCGGTAGTGCGCATCGTAAACTGGGGTAAGTACAACTACCAGCGCACCAAGCAGCAACAAAAGAACCGTAAATCTATAAAGTCAACTGAGCTAAAACAAATGCGCTTTGGCCTGAAGATCGGCGAACATGATTTAGCAATCAAGCTTGGCAAGGTCAATAAGTTTCTAGAATCCGGGCATAAAGTCAAACTTATTATTGTCTATCGCGGACGCGAACAGGCGCATAAAGAACTTGGGTTTAAACTAGCGGAAAAAGTCATAGCCGACTTTTCAGACCGTACGGTTGTTGAGCAGCCCCCGCAACTAGCCGGCCGTCAATTGAGCTTTGTACTTAGAAGTACGGGTCACAGTAAATAAGTAATTAATGCAACTACTGGAGAAATAAATGCCTAAACTTAAAACTCATAGCGGCACTAAAGACCGTGTCAAAATATCTAAAAACGGCAAGGTTCGGGTAGGACACCCGAACATGAATCACTTTTTAGGTAAAAAAAGCGGTAGCCGAAAGCGAAGTCTGAGGGGTCTTAAGACTCGCCAAGGTTCGATCGCTAAAAATGTTAAGCGTTCACTAGGAATTTAAGGAGTTATTTATGCGAGTTAAACGCGGAGTCGCCACTCACAAGAAACATCATAAAATTAGAAAAGCCACCCGAGGCTATTCTCACTCTAACCGGGTAAGTATTAAGCGTGGCAAGCAGGCCGTCACAAAGTCTTTGCAATACGCAACGAGAGATCGCAAAACCAAGAAACGTACTTTTAGGCAGCTTTGGAATGCGCGCATAAATGCGGGCGCCAGATTAAACGGAACTACCTACTCAAAGTTTATCGCCGGTCTTAAGCAAACTAACATAACTTTAGATCGAAAAATATTAGCAGAGTTGGCAGTCAATGAACCAAAAGCTTTTGCTGAACTGGTTAAGGCTGCCGAAGCTAAGAAAAGCTAGGCTATTTAAAAGCCAGATTATCCATAAGCCGGGTTCTGTTTTATTCGGCCATCTATCTAGTCCTGAAGTTGCCCTCAGGATCAAGCGGATTAAATGATGAATCCATCTGAGCGGGACACTTAAGGCTTTAGGCCTTTAGAATCCATCTCCTTGCAGCGAACAGGGTTTACCGATCCATATGTGCATCACTGCACTATGTTGCGGGCTCTTACCCCGCTCTTTTCACCCTTACCTTTATTTAAGGCGGTATTGTCTCTGTGGCACTTTCCCTAGGCTTACGCCCGGTCGCCGTTAGCGACTGTCCTTCCCTTTGCTGCCCGGACTTTCCTCATGCACTTTTAGGAGCATGCGACCGATCAATAATCTGGCTTAATTATTATAACTTAAGCTAACCCTTAATGCCTAGAGCCTCATCAAGCGCCCGATTAACTGCAGCATCAGCTAATTTATTGAGTTCGCGCGGAACGTGCGTAAAGCTAACCTTCTTAAATTCGCCAACCAGCTCAAGTATCGCACTATGGATTGGCCACAAATCACGGTTACGAACCTTATAAACTCCGCGCATTTGATTAACAACCAAGAGGCTGTCCATCAAAACATCGACAACCTGAGCTTGCCGATGCTTAGCGGCCTCTAAACCTAGTTTTAGCGCTGTATACTCTGCCTGATTATTGGTGGTAATGCCAAGATACACCCCCCTATCCTCAAGGATCTTATCGTCTTCATCCAGCAACACATAGCCGCTGGCGCTTGGACCAGGATTGCCCCTAGAACCACCATCAGCATAAAGCTTTATTCGGGATAGCTGTTCATTACTATTGTTTGACCATTCATCGATTGGCTGACCGGCTTTAACCAAACCATCGATTGCCTCTGCCAAACGACGGTCTTTATCTGTTATATGGTTGGTTTGATCATGTGTCGATAGCCATATCTTGACAACGTTCCACTCATTCTCCCATCTAGGATAATGATTTTGCGCCTCAGCTACTAGAGAAACTTGCGACATGAAATCGAAAGCTTCCTTAAAATTAATAAAATTAAACTGCTTATACAGTCCGTGTTTAGTTTCTTGCCACATTATCTATCTATACTAACCTATTTTGCTGGTGCAGTGTGTGATTTAAACATCGAAAAGCGTAAGTTTAGTTCATTTAGTTGAGTAGGAGTGATTATATACTGCCGGAAATATCCAAAGCTTTATGGACCAACCATAGCAAAACTCTACCGACTGAATATGCATTATAGACTATACAAATGGGTTGATTATTGTAACTCCACTATAGCGTGAGCCATTTTGCATATCTTCTGTATATATTAGCTCGCATTTCAAATCGATTGCCGCTTGAACAATTAACGAATCATAAAAACTTAAGGAATATTTGCTGTAGATACTGATAGCTCGTTTATAAAAAGAGCTATCTGGCGTATGAGCTAACAAAGGTGCCAGCAATTCATCTATAATTTCCGCCACATCATTAGGCTTAAGGGGCTTTTCGGACTTATGAAGAAAGACATTACAAAACTCTTGAATAACTTGCGTGCTTATAAAGCCCCGCTTTTCTAAGAATAACTTCGTAATTATTTCCTGAGATACTTTGGTCTTTGATTCATCACTATTATCTTGTGCATACACAAAAATATTCGTATCAATGAAAGCTTTCATTATCTTTCATTCATTTCTTCTCGGCTAAGTTTTTTACCAACCTTAACATAATTGGTTTTTTCCCATAATTCTTTAAGTTTATCTTCCTGACTGTTAGATGTTTGAGAATTGTTAAGCTCTTCAAGCCATTCTCGGAACATTATATTAAGGCTACTATTTTTATTAGCTGCTATTCTGCGTGCCTTATCAATTAAATCATCTTGGGCGGATAATGTTATATTTTTCATACTGTTTTTAGTGTACATTAAAATGTGTGCACGAGTCAATATCATTATTCATTAACTAAGCATAAGAATTTTGGTCGGGGTGACAGGGATCGAACCTGCGACCTCACGGCCCCCAGCCGTACGCGCTACCGCTGCGCTACACCCCGAATCCTATACCAGTCTAACAAAAATGATCGGGTCGCCGAGCTGATTAACCTGAGATGTCCCAGGTGGGTGCCCGCAGGCACCGGCCACAACCGGTGCAGTATGAGGCTCCCATATAAATAGTATTCAGATAATCATTACTCGGCTGAAGGGCGTTAACACTCTTCGAACCCGACCTCATTATATTTTATAACTTTAGAGTGCAATTACGAAGTTATAAACTGACTGCTCGATGCTGCCTATTCCATTTGCCACCCCAGGTAACTGGAATAAGATTAATAAAATGACTAGCAAAAACAAAAAACCCATTGACTCGATTCTCTCCATAACTCGTCGAACGGATTCCGGAGCCAGTGCATAAACCGCCCTGGACCCATCGAGCGGAGGTATTGGGATAAGGTTAAAGACCATCAGTATTACGTTTATTTGGATAAATAGCAGGAGAAATGTTGCCACCTGCAAATTTCCACTAACCAAATGAATTAATATCGATCCTATTATTGCTAAAACAAAATTGGTCGCTGGACCGGCTAACCCTACCAATGCAGCCCCATAGTCTCCAAATTTGACCCTTGATGGATCAAACGGTACCGGTTTTGCAGCCATAATAGGAGTCTGACCTAAAATTACTAAGAGTAGCGGCAACAAGATCGTCGCAACAACGTCAATGTGTTTAAGAGGATTTAGAGTTATGCGACCCATATCTGCAGCCGTAGTATCGCCTAAAGCTCTAGCTGTAACACCGTGCATTACTTCATGAATCACCATGCTTATAAGTAAAGCAATCAGAAAATATACGATTTCAAGTGGTGTTAGGTTGCCAAACATCTTATCCAAGTATACCCTAGATTCTGCCTAAACATATTGACGTTTGATCTGTTTTTAGGTTAGAATGACGGTTGACTTTGGAGAAGGAACGCCATGCAAAAATGTGAATTAACCGGTAAAGGCAAACAATACGGCAATAATGTCAGTTTCTCTCAGCGCCACACCAAACGTGTCTGGAAGCCTAACCTGCAATCTAAAACCGTCACTATAAACGGTAAACGCGTGAGCATGAAGCTTAGCACACAAGCAATACGAACCCTCAAGAAAAAGAACCTGCTGGCCTAAATTTTACGTCGACTGTAGTACTAATAGTTGTGTAACGTCACTTAAATCACTGGGTTTCACCCGTAGTTTAGGCAACGTTTCTTTAGCCTCAAGACCTAGCTCTTTTAACGCACTTTCTAGTGGTAAAAGTGGAACGGGTAATTTAAGCGACTTATCTTCAAAACTGGTTGGGATAACTAGTTTTGGCTCAAGCGCTTTAATAATCGAAAGTGCCCCTTGAGGGTCAAGCGTATAACCATGCCCGCCAACCGGAATAATCAGGATATCAATCAGACCAATGGCCTCGAGCTGATTATCACTAAGTTCCGGATAAATATGACCCGTCAAAAGCACGCTAATATCACCACTAACCACCTTATACATAACCGCATTGGATGTACCAGGCTCATCACTATGCGCACGGGCAGATATCCCTATTATCGAGATATCGGCAACTTCATACTCTCCAGGACTGTCTAGTACTAACCTGGCATTGACCGAAGTATTTTTGGTTATATTTGAAGTAAATAAAGCGACATCGTCGTTTTTTAATATGCTCTTCTTACCAAGCTCAGATAAATTATCATCAACCACCAAACGTGTCATTTTGACATTTAAACTAATGCAGTTGGCACCATAAAATTGGATATCCACGCTTTACTCCTCTTCTAATTTTTCAATTGTTCACCCCGATCAAGTACGACCTGTTTTTTGGCATTCATGATCCGGGTTACAAATCGATCCCTTATTTGGTTACGGTAGGCAAAATCATCCGGACGTAGAACAGTATAGCTAATTTCTTTACCCTCTTCAGCTTCAAGATTAGTAATATATTTATCAACGGCATTTTTGTTCACGTTACCTACAATTAAGACGTCTACTGGTGCACTGCTATCCCTTGTTAACTGGCCGGTAAAAACCACTAGATCAACGTGCCCCATAGATTTAAACTCTTCCTCAATCCCACCGGCCGGTGCTTCTTCATTTTTGTTGGAAGATGTTTTACTACTGCCAAAAATTTCTAACAATGGGTCATAGAACTCATACTTCTGATTAACTTCGTAATAGAGTTTATTGTTTGTTGTATCAGAAGTAATGATTCCGACGTTCAGTAAGTTAGACAGTTCACGGCGGACAGAATTGATCTGCTCATCAATCTTACGAGTGATTTCGCGCACATAAAACGCACGGTTAGGATTGCCATAAAACAGTTTCAGCAATTTAACCCGTGTTTTAGACCCAAAGAGTTGTTCGATCATGACTTCTATTGTAACAGCACTTTATTTAAGCCGTGCCGCTTTTGTTCAAGAATGTTGTAATTAACTCTTCTATCTTAGTAACATTAACAGGGGTAGGATACCATTGAATACTTTTGTTACGTTTAAACCAGGTTTGCTGACGTTTAGCCAGTTCGAGTGTATCTTTAATTATTCGTTCCGTGGTTATAGCAAGCGTTTGTGTACCCGCAAAATATTCCTTCCATTCGCTATAGCCAATACCTTTTAAGCCTTCGCATTCCCATCCATATTTTTGCACTAGACCTGCTACTTCTTCCATTAATCCATCCGTCAACATTTGCTGCACTCTATCGTTAATAGTCTGCTGTAACTGAGTCTTTTCTGCCCAAAGACCAACTATCAGTGTACTAGGTCTGATATGTCCCTTAGTAGCAATACCGCCGTTAGTTTCAATTGCTCGAATAATTCGCCTTTTATTGCGTATATCGATAGCCGATAGATCGATCCCCTTTTTCTTGGCTTCACCCAACAAACTTTCTATACTCTGACGGTTTAGTCGCCGACGTTCAGATTGATTACCTGCAGGCAAAAAGCTGAAATTAAAAAGGATACTGTCGACATATAAGCCGGTACCTCCAACTAATATCGGCAAGCGACCCCTCTTTATAACTGCAGCAATCTCATCCTCGGCTAAAGCCTTATAGGCGGCTGCCGAGAAATCTTCTTCTGGATTTATGATGTCGATCAGGTGGTGCGGAACCAACTTTCGTAGATTCTGAGATGGTTTAGCCGTACCAATGTCTAGCTCTCTTCTTACAAGCCATGAATCCGCACTAATAATTTCACCATTAAACTTAAGCGCAATATCAACGGCCAAGCTAGTTTTACCGCTTGCAGTTGGACCAACTATTGCAACTAAAGGTCTGGTAATATTTGCTCGGGCCACCATATCAGTTTCTCTATTGGAGCACGCTGTCTGCGTATAACAACTCCCTCTTTCTCAAGTGCAACCTGATGTGCTGTTCTTCCGCCAGGATAGCCACTCGCAAGATATCCATGACGATTTACTACTCTCTGCCACGGCAAAACCGGGTCGCCGTAATGTGCAATGCCCCCAACAATTCTTGCAGATCTAGGACTTCCGGCAAGAGCGGCAATTTGCCCATACGTCATTAACCGACCCTCCGGGATCGAACCGACAAGCATATACACTGCGTCTCGAAAGTTTACCGGATTTTCCATAGTTACAGCGAGGTATGCGTAACTCTTGATTTAGCTTCGTGCGCAACCGTTTTTAGAAATTCTTCAACTGATAGCGACTCCTTGCGCTCTTGAACGACCATATCTGCACGTATCCGCGGCAGAACCTCGTGGCTTTCAACTTCTTTCGGGCCAATTACCACTACATAAGGTATCTTTAGCATTTCAGCTTGACGAATTTTTTTGCTAACCGATTCACTGGCAGCATCAATACTGCATCTTAAATCCAGTTTTTTGGCCTCTTCTTCAATCTCGTTAGCGAAACTTATGATTGGCTCCGCATCATTAAGCGTTAAGATTCGTATCTGCTCGGGTGCTAACCAAACCGGAAACTTACCAGAAGTATGTTCAATATAAACACTTAGGAAACGCTCGATTGAACCAAGAATCGCTTTATGAATCATTACCGGCCGCTTCAAAGATCCGTCACGATCAACGTATTCAAGATTAAAACGCTCGGGTTGGACATAATCCAGTTGGATGGTAGCACATTGCCATTTTCTACCTAATGCGTCACGCACATGGATATCTATTTTAGGGCCATAGAAAGCTGCTTCTCCTTTAACGATCCGGTAATCCAAG
>DAHWID010000014.1 GCA_027345405.1 Candidatus Saccharimonadota bacterium | reverse complement strand
CCCGGATTGTTTCCCATGTTATAAATTATATCTCCTTTAAATAATAAGCAGGCGGCAACTTTTCCATTCGCGCCTATACATATTAAACACTCTTTAGCACAATATTGCAATTGATTGATAGATATCACACCCGAATAATAAAGCTAGTGTTAAAATAATTACATGATGTCCTCTGCCTTGGGTGCGTTAGTCGATCTATCTGCCAAGCAACACTTTATTCACTGGTCAATTTTTACAGTCTCTTTAGCTAATCTGATTATCATCTTGGTCATGATCGTTATTTTCGGTCTGGCGATACTCCTGCCATTCCCGCGCCCCAGACCAGCACCGCAGGTCTTAGAGCCTGAGCCCGAGCATCCGCTAAAGTCAGATAATGGTATGTGGACTGCTAAAGTCAGGAACTTCTTCTTAAGAATACTTCCGCCACATAAACTGCTACCCGACCAGCAACCGGCGTATGTTGCTTCATGGATCTATGTTTTTGGCGTTGCAACCTTGGCGGCTCTGGGCGTTGTGGTACTTTCGGGTATCGTTTTAGCTATCGGTGGTGTTAATTGGTGGCACGTAAGCAGCTTGGGACACTTCGTTAACAGCATGCATTTATGGAGCGTCGAACTGTTTATGGCCTTTATGGTAATTCATTTGTGGGGTAAATTCTGGATGGCTGCCTGGCGCGGTAAACGGGCACTCACCTGGATGACGGGGGTTATGGCCTTTACTGTATCAATTCTGGAGGCCTTCACTGGCTATTTATCACAACAGAATTTTGATTCGCAATGGATCTCGACCAACGCCAAAGACGCGGTCAATGCCACTGGTCTCGGGTCAGTCTTTAATACGATGAACTTCGGTCAAATGTTGACCTGGCACATCGTTCTAGTGCCGCTTATACTTTTTACACTGGTTGGCGTACATATTATTTTAGTTCGAGTAAGAGGAGTTACGCATCCGATCCAGAAGGCACATACGAAGCAGCAAAAACGTGCATTAAAAGTTGCCGAGGCGGCTCCTTGGCGTGGCGCAACCCGTCGGTATGACATTATAAAAGAAGGTGCTATTGCAACATTAATCGTTTTTTTGCTGGTATTTGCACTTGCGAGTGTATTGTCCTCTCCGGATGAACCTCCAGTGACGGTTGCAACCTGGGCTAAAATTGCACCGGCGGATTTTATGGCAACTACCGCCAGTGAGCTAGCCGGTACTAGTGAGACGGCAACTTATGGTCCGCCCTACAGTCGGCACACTCCATCTGATGATACCCAGCGAATTATCGTAAGTTGGCAGCTGCTAGCAGGTGTGAACCAGCCAATTAATGCCGCAAATACATTTGTTTTAAATCCACTTTCATCAGTATCGCCGGGGAATTCTACCCTTCAAAAAGCTTTGCTGCGCTATAAAGCAGCGAGTAGTAGTCAACAAAAAGCTTGGGCTACGAATTATTTGGCCGCAGTAAAACAGGTAAAGTTTGTTAACGGTCAACCCCGTGTTCCTAAAGTTAATGACGGGCCGGTTCCGGTACTTGTGAGTAACGAATTGGTTTTGGCTAGAAGTGGCGCAATTGATGCCAGCTTGCTCTCCCAGCAACCTTTTTACGGCACTAACTACACTAAACCGCTGCTGTTTATTGAGGATGGGAATTACTTTAGCTCAATCGCTAAATCCGAACATCTTTACGGAACCCAGTGGGGAGTCATGAATGAAACCGGCAGCTATCCCGGTCAACCCTGGCTCTGGCTTTATACGCTCTGGTATCAGATACCTAGTTTTGCCGCATCGGTCAACGTTGATTTAATTGCAATCTATCTGACTGGTGCTGCCACATTGTTGCTGCTACTCGTGCCTTTTATACCCGGATTAAGGGATATACCAAAGCTTATACCAATTCATCGCTTGATCTGGCGTTATTGGTACCGCAACCGAGCCTAAACGTCACTATCTTAAAGAATTGTTAGTTATACGTAGTACAGCCAACATATAATTAAGCCAATGATCATTTTAGCCGTTATTGCTAGTTTGTTTTCGGCGGCATTTAACGCTGGTGCTTCTCTTTTAGAGAGACTTTCAGTTAAGGCGCCAGCTCTCAACGCTCTTATAACTGGCCGTCAAGCCGTTAAGACAGCTGTTAGTAAGTTGTTTGTCCTTGGTTTTGCTTTGCAAATTGGTTCTTATTTCGCGCAAGCAGTTGCTTTGTCGCAAGCGCCATTAGTGATAGTCGAGCCGTTACTAACGATGGACTTAATATTTTTACTTTTATTAATCAATCGTTACCTTAAAGTTCCGATTACGCTTGAGAATTGGCTAGCGGTTGGAGCCATGATAATCGGCATGAGCGGTATGTTTATTGCGGCCCGACCGGAAGCTGGACATCTAAAGTATTCTCTGCTGCCATGGCTAGTAACATCCGCCATCCTGATCGTAATTATGGCGATCGGGCTTTTGGGCGTTAAACGATTTAGGGATCCTAGGTGGCGGGCAGCTTCAGGTTCTTTATCTGCGGCGATGTCTTTTGCAATGATCGCGGCCTTTACTAAGTTAGCCCTAAATCAGCTGAGCCACGGTGGTTTCATTTATATGTTATCTAATTGGCCAGTGTACGCTTTAGCTGCCACTGGTGCATTATCTGTCTACTTGCTTGAAATGGCCTACGGCTCTGGACCGCTCGCCATCACTCAACCGATTTTGGAGATTACCGAACCAGTAGTCAGCGTATTAATCGGAATCAATTTGTTTGGTGATGTCATTCATTTGTCGCTGTTAAGAGTGGCGATAGAACTGATCGGTATCTTTTTGGTGATTTGGGGTATTGTTTCCTTGGCCCGTTCATCACGCACTCATGTCATCGGTGTTGGGGCGCCATAAGCTTCCTTATTATGATTATGCGCCGTAATTGCCGTTAAGGCATATAATAGACTTAGCCTAAGGAGGTGAAAATGCTTTCTAATGATTTAGTTTGTGATGGGTTTAACCGAGTTAAAGAAAACGTGCACCGTGTGATCGAAGGTTTGGATGAGCAGGACTTGATTTACCGACCCAAGGAGGGAGCGAATACCATAGCATGGTTGATTTGGCACCTGACTCGGGTACAGGACGACCACGTGGCTGCCGCTTTTTCTAAGACGCAATTGTGGCATCAGGGATGGTCCGATAAATTCAACTTGCCATTTGACAATAATGCTACTGGATACGGACAAAGTACTAAAGATGTCGGTCTGGTTAAGGCCAGCGGCAAACTGCTTAGCGATTACCATGACGCTGTTCATGCCAAAACTATCAGCTATATAGGCGGATTGAAAGAAGTCGATTACCAAAGAGTCGTTGACGAACACTGGCAACCGCCAGTCACGCTTGCGGTGCGTCTTGTCAGTGTTTTAGCCGATGATCTGCAGCATGTGGGGCAAGCGGCTTATGTCCGGGGTTTGTTAGAAAACTCTTAGAAGTCGATAGCGGACTTACAATATAATATATAAAGTTAAAGTGATGGAAGAACAAATGCTTACCTTGACTAGCAGGGCTTTTGAAAACGGCGGTTTTATCCCGGCACGATATACTGCGGACGGCGCTAATACGAATCCGCCACTAACGATTTCGGGCGTTCCCAAAAACGCGGTTAGCTTAGTGCTAATTATCGATGACCCTGATGCGGCTACCGATCCGGATGGCCCGGGTAAAACATTTGACCATTGGGTGCTGTTTAATATTCCTCCATCCTACATAAATATTTTGGAAAACTCCGTGCCAAAGGGTGCGGTCGTGGGGTTAAATAGTATCGGTACTAATAGCTATATCGGTCCGGCGCCGCCTAACGGTGTGCATAAGTATCGTTTTAAGCTGTTTGCGCTAGACACGAGACTTGATCGTCCACCCCAAACTACTAAAGAAGAGCTGGAACAAGCGATGGCGGGACATATCATCGATCAAAGCGAGCTCACCTCTAAATACCGTCGAGCATGATACTTTTTGGGGCACAATTTTGCAATTTCTAAGTAATATATTTCAGCTTAAGTTCGTATAATAACAATTAGATAATGACAAAATTTTACTGGTTTTTAGGGCACGAACAGTTTCAGCCCGAAGTATTAATTAGGCATGCCTTGGCAGCAGAACGCGCCGGATTCGATGGAGTGATGGTGTCGGAACACTTTAATCCGTGGGTTGCTGACTACGGGGCAGCCGGTTTCGCATATGCGACGCTTGGTGCTTTAGCACAGGCGACCACCAAGTTAGAGTTAATGACGGCTGTTACCACACCGCTATTTCGTTACCATCCAGCGGTGGCTGCTCAGGCTGCGGCAACGATTGATCGGTTAAGTGGCGGACGCTTCGCTTTAGGTATCGGTTCCGGCGAAAAGATTAATGAAGCGCCATTAGGGATAATCTTTCCTTCCTACCGTGAACGCAGCGCAAGATTAAACGAAGCCATAACGATCATGGTTCACTTGCTAAACGGTGAAAAGCTAAGTTTTAATGGCGAGTATTATAAGACCACTAACGCTAAGCTTTATAGCCCGCCACTGCACCATTTACCAATCTTAGTGGCTGCCGGTGGTCCCCAGACAGCGGCCCTTGCCGGAGAAAAGGCTGACGGCTTGATCGTTAGCGTTAAGAATGTGGATGAGACTAAAGAACAGGTTATTGTGCCGGCGCAGACAGCTGCTAAAGATAAGAGGTTGACCCTGGTTGCAACGCATTGGTCGGTTTATGGCAGCGATGAGAAAGAAGCTTGGGAAGCACTTAAGCCTTGGCGGGGTTTGCGCGCTCCGAGTCGTGCTGATGCAGACGATCCTGAAGAGCTGCAACAGGAGGCTGACCAACTAAAGCGGTCAGATATCTTATCGCGCTACCATTTGGCGCGTTCACCGCAAGATCTGATCAGTGCCTATCAGCCGTTAGTGCGTGACCTTCACGCCGATGTTGTCGGCTTCCAATGTACAAGCGTTGACCAAGAAGCATTAATTGAGCTAATCGGAGGTGAAGTATTGCCTAGGCTAAGAGCTTTAAAAAAACCAAGGAAGGAGTAAAAGTTTATGCGAGTCGGTATCCAAATTAATCGTTTTAACTATCCTGGCGGAGACGCTGGCATCAGAAACACTCTTAAGGAGGTGGCGCTTAGGTCAGAAGCTGCAAGCGTCGATAGCTTATGGGTCATGGATCATTTTTTCCAGATTGGCCATATCGGACCCAAAACCGATCCGATGCTGGAAGCTTATACGACGTTAGGCTTTTTGGCCGGCTTGACGGAAAAAGTGAAGCTCGGGACACTGGTTACAGGCGTTATTTACAGGGAGCCAGCTCTTTTGATCAAGGCGGTTACGGCTCTTGATGTTTTGTCCGGCGGCCGAGCATATTTTGGTATTGGGGCGGGTTGGAATGACGAAGAAGCCGTCGCCTTAGCCCTGCCTAACCCGTTAACTGCCAAACGGTTTGATAGGCTCGAGGATACTCTAAGGTTGGCTAAACAGATGTGGTCGGATGACTCATCGGAATTTAAGGGTAAAATGTACCATTTGCCGCAGCCAATCAACCATCCTCAGGCGCTAACTAAGCCACATCCCCCCATATTGATTGGCGGGGGCGGAGAGCAGCGAACGCTTAAACTGGTTGCACAGTATGCTGACGCTTGCAATTTATTTTGGCTGGCCGGGCAAGAGGAAGTGGCTCACAAACTGGCAGTCTTACGTCAGCATTGCGAAGAGCTGGGCCGTAATTACGATGACATTGAAAAAACTGCCGCAGCGGGTTTAAGTGTCGCTAAAGCCGCCAACGACCCCGAAGCTGCCATATCTACAGCCAAGGATATGCATAAACTTGGTTTTACGCATATGATCTTAGCCATTGGAACCGAAGATGATCTATCTGACTACGACAAACTTCGTTCCGTGATTCAGCGACTGCACGACATTTAACCCTATAAAATTAAGCCAGTAAATGCTACTACTCTAGCAATATATAAATCTTTAATAACTGAGTTTTAGCTTGGCTTTTAGGAACATTAGTTTTAAGGGTGTCAGTTGTTTAGTTTTTGGAGCTTGACGATTTAGGTTGAATCTTTACGGCAGTACCATAGGCCGCAACTTCGTTCATGGTTCCGCCAATTTCACTAGTATCGAAGCGGAACATAACTACTGCATTAGCGCCTTTTTCAGCAGCAGAGTGTTTCATGCGTTCAACCGCTTCCGTACGGCTATCGCTAACTAGTTTGGTATATGCCCGGATTTCTCCGCCGACAATTGATTTAAGGCCAGCCCCTAGATTGCTTACCATATTCCGGCTACGCGTCATTACACCGAAAACTTCTCCGTAAACTGCTACTACTTCATAGCCCGGCACTTCATTGGTGGTTACAACTAAAATGTTACCACTATCCATCGCTTCCCCCTTTTATTACTATTAAAGCTTCGCATTCAGCTTACACCTATCCAGTTACTTATGCCTACATAATGTTGTACGAGCTTCTTTTGCTACACTAAGACTGTTAAACAAGTCATCATCTTAGATGAAGCTCAGACAAGTGATTTTGGTGATTGGCATTATAGGCTTATTTATAGTTATTTTGCTCAATCGCCACCAGTTTGTTACATTCTGGCATCTACTCATCAATATTAAGCTTTATTATCTAATTGTCGTTATCGCCGTTCAATTATTTAGTTATTATCTTAATGCTCTTTATTATCGGTCGATTCTTAGAGCCTTTAAGTACGAAATCGGCTTAAAGCGGTTGTTCGAAGGCGCAATGTCCGCCAACTTCGTTAATTATATCTTTCCTACTGCCGGGATGGGTGGAGCGGCATTTTTGTCTCAGGTTTTAAAGCCTGAAGTTCCGCGCGGCCAGGGCTTTCTGACTCAGATTATGCGCTATGTATTAAGCTCAATTGCCGTAGCGATGTTTATACCAGTAGCCATCCTTCTGCTGGCTGCCACCGACCATTCGGATGCAACAGTCTTTGAAGGAGTTACTGTTGCGGCGTTTCTAATTTTGGTAGTCGGCATAATAATCTATAACCTGGTGCGAAACGAGAAGTTAGTCAGGAGGTTACTTAACTGGCTGTCGCTTAAGTTTAAATTCCTTAAAAATATTGGCTCTAAAAGCTTTGCAGATGACTTTTACACTGGGTTTCACGAGATCTTCGGCAATGTCCGGACTATGCTTATGCCCTACATTTGGTCGGTAATGTACATTATGGAGGAAGTATTAACTATGTATCTAGCGTTTTTAGCCCTTGGACGGGTGGTTAATCCCGGTATCGTGCTAATGGGTTACATTGTGGCGAATATTGCTAGCTTTTTTGGCGGCGCCATAATTAGCGTCGGAGCCTTTGAGGTCAGTTTAACGGGAATACTAGTCGCTCTAGGCCAGCCATTTGCGTTTGCTCTGTCGGTGACTTTAATTTACCGCGTGCTCAATATGATAATTGGTTTGCCACCTGGTTTTATTTATTACCGCAAGTATTTAAAAAAAACCGCTTAACATCAGCAATTTTGTGTGTAGAATAGACAAACGATTATGCGTCAGACCATATTATTTATGTTTAGTTGTATGCTGATAGCTGTAATTAGCTTATTGAGTGTCTCCAATCGGCCAGTTTCAGCTACATCCAGGCAGATTGAGTTGCCGCCGGTGATTAAATCCAGCCGCGAGTTATTCAAGGTTGTCGGTAACCGGGTTTTGCTGCCCTCTGGTCAGCAATATATACCTGAGGGTATTTCCATCTATGGGGGTCTTGAAGATACTGACTATAACGAGAATTTAGCCAATATATATGCACAAATTAAAGCAGCTGCGCTTTACTGGCATACCAACACAATTCGTTTGCAAATTGCAGAAAGCAACTTATTTCTACACGATAGTCCAAATAAGGCATATAACCAACAGTTTCTCGATCAGATCATTAAGGAGGTGCAATTGGCGCACTCTTTAGGTCAGGTAGTAGTCCTTAACGATCAGACCGAGTTTACCACCAATACTTTAGCGCCGACATCTACCACGATTAAGTTTTGGCGTGTTATGTCAGCCACTTTTAGCAATCAGCCTTTTGTTATATTTGACCTATTTAATGAGCCGCGACTTTATGGCACTAGTATTACGCACTCTAACCCCACCTACCATCTTGACCACTTTTTGCTAAATATCAATCACCAAGAATATAGATATCACCACAAGCAACATGGCCATATAAAAAACGCCCTGTCAGTTTGGCAGGTCTGGAAATATGGTGCGACTATTGATGGCACCAACTATGTCGGCATGCAGACTCTAGTAAATAAAATTCGCTCATGGGGCGTAGACAACCTCATATGGGTAGAAGGACCGTATTGGGCGCAAAAGCTGCCTAAAAAACCCTACCTAATTTCCGGAAGCAACATCGTATATTCTTATCATCATATAGACTTAAATCAGATATCACATTGGGGTTTTATAGCCAGATTAGCTAAAAAGCACGCAGTAGTTGACGGGGAGTGGTCGCAATATCAATCACCGTGGGCTGAGTGTTACTCAAGTGCGCCGATAAGGACACCGCAATATCTGAGTTTTCTGCACGCCCATAATATTGGACTAATCGCCTGGTCGCTCCAAAAAGGATCGCTTTTAAAGGGAAATCCCAGCATTGAACCTTCCAATTTGAACTCACCATACGATACGCGTTCGGCTAAACAGCTTCAGGTGCCGAGTGAGTTTAGTCACCATTACTTGTGCGATAATTACTTTGGTCAAGGAGCTGGAGCATTGATTAAGCAATTTTTTAAAGCCAATAGCACGCTGGTCTATTGACAAAGGCGTAAAATCATAGTATAAAGTACTAAATTTAATTTTTGCATGGCGGCACAATAGGCTACAATATTATGGTCAACATGAGTAAACCAAAACCGCGATTCAGTATAGTAATACCGTGTTTCAACGAAGGGAAGTTTATCGGACGCACCCTTGAGTCTTTGAGCCAACAAAGTTTTAAAGATTTTGAGGTTATAGTAGTTGACAACAATAGTTATGACAATACTATTCAAGTAGCCAAATCTTACGGCGTAAAGGTAGAGCGCGAAAGCCGTCGTGGTGTATGTTGGGCGCGCGAGGCTGGCACGCAAGCAGCAAATGGCGAAATTGTTATATCTACCGATGCAGACACTGTATTTAAGGAAAATTGGTTAGAGAAAATTGATCTGACATTTCGCAATAATGAGTGTATCGCTGTGGCTGGTCCATGTGCGTATCATGATGGACCGTGGTGGGCAAAACTATATCCTAAATTACTGTTTGGCGCAGTTGCTACTTATAACCGTATTACCGGTAAAGTTTTTTATGTTACTGCCACTAATTTAGCGTTTAAAAAGATGGTTTGGAGCGGTTATGATACATCGCTTACTCAGGGCGGCGATGAGGTCGGTTTGCTAAACAGTTTGCAGAAAAAAGGCAAGGTAGTCTTTATCAACCACAACCCGGTATATACGTCCGGACGACGACTGTATAAGGGAATGGCCCACGCGATTTTTGTAACGTTTATTTACCACTATGTAATTGCGTATAACGCCAATCGGTGGCTAAAGCGTCCCGTGATCGGTATGGCGCCTGCCTATCGAGAAGATCGTCCGGTAATGGTGCGCCGTTTTAAGCTATACAGGTTGGCGCTACTTGCAGTACTTATATTATTTGTTTCAATGGCGCATATTCCGGGACATGATACGCTTGTGCAGCAAGCACATGAAACATATTCGTTCGTAGAAAAAACTATAAAATCTAAGATTTAGTATGCGTTTAATTTAGAAAAACCTCTAAAAGGAGTTGAAATTTATTAATGGAGAATCAGCAACGCCGTCCAAAATACATTGAAGATATAAGGGGATCATCCGCCGGCGCTGCCCAGCACATTAATCTTGATCGCTTGCATTGTCAAACAGACACTGCCCAAAACTTGCCCACTCGGCCACTTCCTAGCCCAAGTAATATGGCGCGTAATTACAGTCAACCATCAAGAACTTCTGCTAACCTAAGCTCCTCAATGAAAAGTAATTTGCCCCCAAACCAATCAGGATCGCTGCTTAATTCAACGTTGCCTAACTATACCTATGGCCAGAGGATAGGTTCCGGCGGTAGCGTTGATGTCAAGGGTCAAAAAAAACGCTGGGTCAGCCGTCATAAAGTACTCTCGTCTTTCTTGCTGGTCATACTCCTAGTGGTTGGGTTTGGAGGTTATTTCGGGTCTCGTATCATCGGCGACCTAGACAAAGTTTTTCATGGAAATATTTTTAGTGACTTTCAGGCACTATTTTCAACCACCAGATTAACTGGTGAAGCCCAGGGAAGAGTTAATGTGCTTCTAGCTGGTTATCAAGGCAAGCAGAGTGACGAAGGGGCTCTGACAGATTCAATTATGGTCGTGAGCATTGATACTAGAAATGATACTGGCTTTATATTAAGCATACCGCGCGATCTCCTTGTAAAAATTCCTGGAGCAGGCTATCAAAAAATTAACTATGCCAATACCGTCGCGAGCTTTAATCAACAGGGCTATTTCAAAGGCGGAATGGGTCAGCTACAACAGATAGTCGAGCAAGACTTTGGTATACCGATTGATTACTATGCTTTAATTGATTACCAAGCATTTGAAGATGCCGTTAACGCGGTGGGGGGAATCACTGTCAATATTCAGAGTCCTGATCCGCGCGGTTTATATGATCCTAATGTAAACAAGGCGCACGGCGGTCCGCTAAGATTGCCCAATGGACCGGTCCATTTAGATGGTTTGCAGGCACTCGCGTTAGCGCTTGCCCGTGGAGATTCGCCTTATGCCTATGGCTTTCCTAAGAGCGACATTAATCGCGAGCAACATCAGCGGCAGGAGCTAGTTGCACTGGAAGAGAAGGCGCTGAGTCTTGGTGTGCTCAGTAACCCGCTGCAAATTACCCACCTGTTTGATGCCATCGGCAATAATGTAAGAACCGATTTGAGTCTAGCCGACGCACTGGCCATGGCAAAGATCATTAAGTCAATCAATGTATCTAATATTAAATCCTATGGCTTAAGCTACGGTCTCAGCAGCTCTGACTTACTGACGACATACTATTCTCCAATTACCGGCGATTCGCTCATACCGAAGGCTGGCATCAACAACTACAGCCAAATTACCAGTTTCTACAATTCAATCGTCTCTCAAGAAAATGCCCAAAAATAAACGCTACGACTTTAAATCCGTCGACCTATAAATATATAAGACCATGCCGGGGAATTAAGCCTTAGTAGTGTTCTTCTGTATCTGAAAGTTTGGTTTTTATCGCCGCCGTTATTGGCTTAAATATTAGTTCATAAGGTCGCTTGCTGATTCGATCCATGGCGCCTAATGTAGGGATGTTTAAGAGTGTATATTGGCTGTCATAGGTCTTCATGGCTTTGCGTTTAAACTCTAGTTGTTCCTGGCTTAGGGGAACTATCTGAGCAATAAGCTTAAAACCAATAACTCTTTCTGCCAAAGCTTGGATGTGCTTAAGCTTTAGCTGCCGAGGCTTGTACGGTAAAGTCATATATGGTTGATCCGGATAAAATTGAACTTGGTAGTTTCGTCTATGAAGTTCTAATGCCGCGAGCCGCACAAGGACGTGATCGGGGTGGCGAAAGATACGACTGAGTGCCAGCGGCGCAAAAATAGTAGCAGCCTTTGGTATAAACGCTTCTATTTGATCCGCTAGATCATTAACCATAGGATCGTTTCCAGATCCACGGTACTGTTTATCTAAAAGATTGAGAAATTGCTGCGGGTTAGTATTTCCACTAATCGAGACTGCCGCCGCGTTTTCACTAAGTCGAATTTGGACCATTTTATGACTATCGGCTTCGCGGCACATTCTGTCCCACCAGGCATGTGTACCTTTGGGCGGAATACCTGAAAAAACATTTAGCAGGGTTGAATCGGGATCGGTAATAAGATGCCAGCAATTGATTACGGCATCATCAAGATGAGGCGAAAGGATGACGTTTTTTATCATAGCAACTATTTAACTAACTTATGCGTAACTTTACGCTTAAACCGGCACTGTCACAAATAAAAAACTAAGTTTTACAGAAGTTTTTAGCCACAGGCTCCAAGTAGCTAGTTAAGGTTTGTTTTTTCAAACCAGTCCAGTCGATAATGTCGCTGGGTGTGTTAGGGCGTTTCAAGTACTATGGGTAAATGAATTTGCAGAGTTTAAGTTATTTGTTGGACGTCTCAATTGGCCTAGAGTCTATAATTGTGTCACCGGTTGCTGCTGCGAGTCAATTAAATCATTAAAGGAGTCTTGGATTAACGCCACGCCAATAAAATGCACCAGCCAAAGTGTTAAGAAGGCGACGGCGGTACTCATCTTGCCATAAGTGTATTCATTTACGGCTTTAGCAAAGCGAAAAAACCACCAGAAAGTAGCAAGGACTGCGGCGATAAACCCAACTATAATAAGCATTAGTCCAACAACACCCATGGAATTTAAATGCGTGGTGTTTTTATTAGAAACGGTTGTTGTATTGAATTGAATACTCGGCGATATTGAATTAACAGAGCTAGAGACGATAGCGACACCCGAAGCCTTGTATTTAATCGATTGTGACGATTGAGCTGTTAAGATGGCCTGCAGGCTCGCATTTCCTCTAACGTTATATGAAGACAAAGTAGAATTGCTTGCCCCGACAATTAAAAAGACATAGCCAATCAGGATGATTATTAGTGGTGCGAAAACCAACCAGATTGTCGGTATTTTGTGCGATGTCTTTCGGTTTAGCTCAGTTTTTGTTGTCACTAGCCAATATATGTCGTAAATGCCGAGCGTGATTATGCTATAAATAAATACCGCAAAAGGGCTGCGTTTTTTCATTTCTTTCCTTATATATCAATATTGGTTTTTTAAAATACAGGATTACTATAGCAAACATCAAATCTATCAACAATAGCCTTAAGCGTTTTATATCTTAGCTATCCGACAATCACTGCTTCACGAACCTTTAGTCCAACACCGGATCTCAATATTAGTACCCGGTCGCCCGGGACCCTTTCCTTTAGCTGGCATCTGATGGCTCGTAGCCGTGTTCCTCAATCAAGGCCTGATTTGTAATCTCTCTAGCGAGCAAAGACTTGCCTTAACCTGCAATTTTTACTCCAATTATTGAGCGCTGACCCTTTCGTGGGCATATAAATCGGGGTTGATTTTTTCAACATAAATTTGCATAGTTAAATTTAACTTATGAATGTGTTTGAACAATTAGGAGCGCATGATCCTGTAGCGTTATTAGAAAAAGACCGGCAGCGAAGACCCGACATAGAACAATATGTAGGTCATCTCATGATGCAGTATGAATCCGAACGCTGGATGAATGTATTAACGGGTTTGGCATATTTCATTCAGCCCGTGGATAGGATCTTAGGAATCGATGAAGAGCTATTGGTGGGTAATGCTTTCTTGCAAGGCTCAGTATTAGGACTGCACGTTATATCACAATGTCTGCCACCAGAAGTTAAATATACTATGCTGCAAATACACCTAGCTGAACCGATCGATACAACGGATCCGGAGCAAGCTAGGTTCGAATTCTCTTCAAGTATCATGACTGTCGCAGATAAGGGATTTAGTATGTATCCTGAGCTATCGAAAATAATCGAGAGTTGGGAGGATGAAATAACACCCGATCCGCGAAACCAGATTTTTGTCAGAAGAGGTTTTGGAATAATGATGTATGCCATGACCGAAGCCGATAACAGCTAGCCAGAAAAAGTATTGCCCAAGCAGTTCGTGAAGGGGTAGATTGGGATAGCGAGCTTAAAATGCTATCTAGCTAGACTCTTCTAGAGGGTCATCATTTTATACTCACTTAGTTAATTAGTTGCAGCAATAAAGCCAAATGCCGTTTTGGATTAAGGCTTAAGTGCGACCTTTCAAACGAGCTATGCGGCTTAGTCTGAGTGCAGTGGTTGAATTTATAACTTTCCCAATAAGATAAATGCTAAATCTTTTTTAAAAAAGATAAACAGGGAGATTAACTTAGCTAAGTTTTTTCTAAGACCACGGCGTAGAAATTTTTATCTAAAATATTGCTTGCGCTGGATCTTAGGCCAGCTGACTCTGCTAGCTGTTTTACTTGTTTAGTGCTCAGCCGAATGGGTAAAGGAGGCCCGAGTTCAGTTTTAACTTTTCGCCAATCGTAATCGTAAATGAAGCCTTTATCCTTGAGCATTTTTTTAGCGTTTTTTAGCGCCTTAAGTGGGTCCTTAAAATCATGCAGACAAGTACCGAAAAAGATTATATCGGCCATATTCTCGCCAAGCATTGCTGCTTCCGCGGACAAATTGATTACCTGGACATTAGAAATGTTCTTCAATAGCAGCTTGTCTTTTAACTCATTAAGCGCATCGTTGTCGATATCTACTGCGTATATTTTGCCGTTTTCACCTACTATTTTAGCAGCGGGCAAGGTAAAGAATCCATTATTGCAGCCAATATCCATAAAGCACATACCCTCTTTTAGCCCTGCGTTGCGCAAAATTTGTTCTGGGTTCTGCCGCTTGCGGCGCTCATTCTCGTTATAGGTGAATCTATGTTGATGATGTTCCATATGATTGGCTCTTTTGGGTTATATGTTATTAGTTTAGCTGATCGCTACATCGCGTCTGGTATTTTAACTAGAATTACGGAATTTTCAAGTGTTGTGATGTCTCTAAATCCGGTCACTCTTAAAGTATGTATCGCCCACATGCCAGTTGTTATTAGATGATTATGATCAGAGTGAGCGCTATTAGTCTTCTAGCAAAAAAAATCTACATAGCTACTTGTTTTTCAAAGGTAATGTTTTTAGTTTAAGTCTTGAATGCACCCATAAAAATACAAATCTCGGCATTTGAAAATTGATTATTATTCAAAAGAGGCCTCAAATTACACGTCGAAGGATATTTCTTTAGCGACATTGATTTGTATTTGTTAGTAGCCTGAATGCTTACTCATGCTATACTAGCCCTAGCAAGTGGTTACAATTACTTCGCCGTAGATATAATTAGCCCTATCAATCTAACTATTTTCTCGCGTGCAGCAGTATTTTAAGCGCGAGCAATATAAGTTAAAAAGGGGATAAATATTATGGCAATGAAATTATATGTAGGCGGATTGGCTTACAGTGTAACCGATCAGCAGCTCGAAGAGTTTTTTGCACCTCAAGGTAAGGTGGTTAGCGCATCAGTCATTAAAGACAGAAACAGCGGACAATCCAAGGGATTTGGCTTTGTCGAGATGGAAGATATCAAAGAAGGTCAAAACGCTATCAAAAACTTGAACGGACAGTCACTAAGCGGACGCGAAGTGACAGTCAATCAAGCCCGCCCACAGGAAGATCGAAGATCCGGTGGTGGCGGTCGTAATTTCCGTCGCTCTTACTAAGGTTAGAGGGTAAAAACAGCCGCAGGGTAAGTGCTTCATTCTAAGCCGTCGTTTTTGGCGAGCGCTAGACAAGAAGCCACCTGCTGTTGTAATTAAGTACAAGAGTTTTAATTTGGATCTATTTTCTTGGTATGATTTTGCGTGTCATTAATTTGAGATTTGAAATATAGCCCTCCATAGAAATCCCTGGATGCATACTCAAGTAGTAAAGATGACGATCAATAAAGTTTCGTGAAGTACCATTGTAGTAGCTAGAATCCGTATCATAGGTCGGATCCTTAACTAACTTCAGCAAAGCCTTACGTGCATTATCGCACTCTTCAGAGTCGTAATAACGCTTCTGTCGCGAGTTTACCAGTACGCGATTAGTGATTAAGTATCGCTTAGAAGCATGAGGTTGTTGATGGGCTAAGTTATCAAGCATCACTTGCGGCTCGTGTTTCGCTGAGTTATAGCTGCCGACTGGTTTAAGAATTTTTTACGGGCAGCAGCTGTTGTTCGGGCAAGCTGTTTGATGGTTAAACTATAGCTTAAGTCAATTTCAGCTAGTCTAATTTCCCTAAACCCCAAGTCCATCATATTTGATATCTTTTTAGATTCGTTAGCCGTGCTATCTTGTGCACGCAGCCAGTATGCTTTTATGTCGTTCATACCATGCTCCTCGTACGATTAAAGTGCTGTTAGCAAATTCGCATATTTAGGAGCATATGTCGTTAGCTATGCTTCGCTTCTTGTGGACTTACTACTGTTTATTATACTCCTAGTTGACATTTTTGGATTAAGTTATATTACCCTCTAGGTCAGAGCAAAAAATAAAATAACCCAAAGATTTTCCACTGCCTATAATTTAATAAAAAATTTATGTAGTTTTTTTATGAGCCAAATTCAGTCGACAAATCAAGCGTACAAACTTAAAGCCCGCCAAGTTAAATTTTCATAAGGAGATGTGTATATAGAAGTTATCAGATTAAGTTAGTTTCGTCGCCATATTAATGCCATGGCTTACGCACAGCTATCATAAACAGAATTTAAAGATTTTAACGCAAGTAACGCCTAGGAAGCGCGGCGCTTATATTGCCACATAGCTAATGGCACAAAGACTATCAATAGACCGACTACCCAAATTATTGTTTTCCATATAGCTCCATGCTCGTTAATGCCTAAAGCCAACGCTCTTGCCGCATCAGCAATAAAAGTAACCGGTTGGTTTCTTACAAAAACCTGCAGCCAGCTTGGCATGGTTTGAATCGGCACAAAAACGCCACTTGCAAACGTCAGCGGAAAAATAAAGACGAAGCTTGCAAGCTGAGCCGTTTCTGAATCTTTGGCTATCATGCCGATAAATGCGAAGACCCAGGATAGGGCATATCCAAAAAGTAAGGCCATCAATACCATACCTAAAGCATCTACTGCGCTGTTAAATCTAAAACCTAGCAGATAGCCAACGGCTATCATGATACCAATAACAACCAGGTTGCGTAGAGCATCTGCAAAAGTCCTCCCGGCAACTACCGCCACGCGAGTCATTGGAAGTGAACGGAAACGATCAATAATTCCTTTACCCATATCATCAGCCAGGCCAATACCTGTTTGCACGCCGCCGAACATCACCATTTGTACAAGTATTCCCGGTAGCAGGAAATCAATATATTTGATTCCCGGGATCCTAACACTGCTGCCAAGTGCGCCGCCAAAAACGTAATTAAATAACAGCAAAAACATGATAGGTTGCACTGAAGAAAAGAATAGTAGCTGCGGCAAACGCACATATCTGCGTAGATTCCTGAGGGTCATGACCCAGGTATCTCGAAGCAATCGAAGCCAGCCCATATCAACCTACTCCTTTATGGTTAACTTTAATGGGGGTGTCTGTATGTGTGACGTTCCCAGTTAAAGCTAGGAAAACGTCATCGAGAGATGGACGATGTAAAGACAACTCCTCAACATCCAGCCGAGCTTGGTTTAGTCTTTCAACCAGTTTCATTAGATCTTTCGAACCGTTGTTAACAGGTACGCGCATAACCAGAGTATCTTTATTAAAATCAGCAGGACTTTTAGCGATTGAACTAACCGCTTCTTTGGCCTTTGCTAGGTCATCAAGACGGTTGAGCTTAAATTCTATCATGTCGTTTCCGAGGCGCGACTTTAATTGATTACTCGTACCCTTAGCGATCACTTTTCCTTCGTTGACGACGGCAATCGAATCTGCGAGCTCGTCAGCTTCCTCTAGATATTGGGTAGTTAGAAGTATGGAAGTGCCTTGGTCAATTAGTTCGTGAACTATTTGCCACATTCCCTGACGTGAAGCTGGGTCTAACCCGGTAGTCGGTTCGTCTAAAAATAAAATTTTTGGTTGACCCACTAAACTTGCACCAAGGTCGAGGCGTCGACGCATTCCTCCAGAGTAGGTTCTAACTGGTCGATTGGCTGCATCAGCCAGATCCAGCCGCTCGATTAACTGCTCAGTGCGTTTACGAGCTTCACTCCTTTTTAAGCCGTAGAGCAAACCGACCATTAATATGTTCTCAAAACCGGTTTGAAATTCATCAACTGCCGCATACTGGCCCGCCAAACCAATAATTTTTCGAACTTCCTTTGGCTGCTTTTGAACATCCAAACCGTGCACCAAAGCAGTTCCGCTCGAAGGCTCTAAAAGTGTGCTCAATATTCTGACGATAGTAGTTTTACCTGCGCCGTTTGGGCCCAATAAGGCAAACACCTTGTTTTCTTCGGAGTGCAAGCTAACTCCGTTCAGAGCGTTAACTGATCCGAAATGCTTCGTGACGTTTTTTAAGTCAAAGGCATAAGGCATCATTTAACTATAGACTATGTTGGTTATTTGGCTAGCTAAAATCTAAGAATGTTCTTGATCAGGCATATTCCGAGAAATAAACTAAAGTATGGGCAAGGGGTTGATATGATTTTTATTGATCGTAGAGATGCCGGTCGCCAGCTCGCTAGCAAACTCATTAAATTTAGAAATAGCGACGTAGTGATATTGGCATTGCCGCGTGGCGGCGTGGTTATCGGGAAAGAAGTCGCAGATAAATTAAATGCTCCACTTGGTCTAGTTATGGTTAGAAAGATTGGTCATCCGTACTATAACGAATATGCTATTGGCGCTGTCGCAGAAAATGCCGAGCCAACCTATAATTTAAACGAGGCAGCGATCTTAGATAGTAAATGGCTAAAGAAAGCAGAAACAGATGCCCGTTCGCTCATCGAGAGACGAAGACAACTTTATTACAATAACGACTTCACGCCACCGAGCATAAAGCATAAACTAGTAATATTAGTTGACGATGGGATGGCAACGGGGTTAACGATGCGTGCAGCCGTAAATGCCATAAAGCAGAATAAACCTAAACGAATTATAGTGGCGATACCGGTAGCGCCCTATGATAGCATTAACGCTATAAAGAAGGAGGTTGACGAAGTAATATCGCTTGATGACCCGAATAACTTCCTTGGCGCCGTCGGTGCGCACTATCAAAGTTTTCCGCAAGTAAGCGACGAAGAGGTCAAGGCTATTCTTCGATCTTGAGAGACAAGATTATTCATTCGCCTATCTCATTCATGATGGCGACACAGTTTTAAGTCTTTACTGGCCAGTTGGGCTAAATAACGCTACTAGCTGATTTCTTTCGTCTTCCAACTCAATCAAGTTTTGGTTGGCCATAAGCGACGAAGTTAGAAACTGCGTGATTACCTACACAGCCTCCACTTTATAGTAAAACTTAAAATTCTACCGACACCTAACCAAATCG
>DAHWID010000013.1 GCA_027345405.1 Candidatus Saccharimonadota bacterium | reverse complement strand
TCCATACTCTTCAATATCTTCAATCAACACCGACATAAAATTATAACTTGTTTGTATATCACCCCTTGAATAAAGTTCTTTTAAATTGGATTTAGCACGAGCCTCCAGGTTATTTTCTGTTCTTTGTGATAAAGTTTTTTGTCTTAAATCTTGAACAGACTTATACCTAGCCCAGAAATAATCACTCAATGGCAGTGCCGGAGTGTCATCCTTACATACAACTTTAGGATAAACCTGTTCGAGCGATACATTTCGTCTATCATCTATCGTGTGTTCACCAACAAATAAATCTCTCTTTTTTATGAAAACCATTAACCCGGGCTTATGAAAGCTTTTTGCTACCTTTATTCTCTTAGGAAACTGTCGCTGAAGCTCAAGTATACGCAAACGTACAAGCAAATAGCCTGGACGGAAGCATAGCAGCTCTTACCAAGCAGTTAAGTAATAAGGAAGTTGAATATAATCGAACCAAGAATACGGTTAGGGATAACCCGCAATTTGCCAAACATTATAACCTTGACGAGATTGCATCTGAGATAGAATCTATACAAAAAGATATGAATAAGCTCGTAAATCGACGTAAGGACCTAAAAAAGTCAATGTTAACTTATTCTCAATATCTCGGACTATTTAAAAATATAGGTTGATTTGAGAAAAACACACGATATTTCATTAATGGACGAAATTGTAAGAAAGTTCTTCTCGAACTTTAGCGTAAAAGTATCTGATAAGGGCAAAGAACAGATTATAGATGTGGTTTACGAACTCAAAGAACCATGGAAAAGTTTCATAAAAACTGAAGATTTCGAACGTGGTCGGGGATAGAGGACTCGAACCTCCGACCTCCGCGTCCCAAACGCGGCGCGCTAGCCAACTGCGCCAATCCCCGGATGTTCAGGGGTAAGTATAGCAAAAGTTACACTTTAGTTGTAAATCAGATTAATAGATTTGGCAGAAACTGCCTTACCGTTCCTAGGATCAACTTGAAATAACAGGGCATTTAGTTGCCATGGTTTAGCCTCTTCAAGCTTATTAGTAACTACCGATCCGTCACGCCAGCGAGCAATGATTAAATCGGTTTTAACACCTAAACTTGAGTTGAGTGCTCCAACCATACCAACATCGGTTATATGGGCAGTTCCTTTAGATAAAACCCGAGCATCTGCCGTAGGGACGTGCCAATGGTCGCCAATAACGGCACTAACCCGGCCGTCAAGATACTGCCCTATAACAACCTTTTCACTGCTAAAGTCACCGTGAAAGTTTACGACGATAGCCGCTTTAGTGACCTTTTTCTCTGCATCTAAAATCTGATCGACTGTTCTTAACGGATTATCCAGTTTAAGTTGACTATCACGGCCAACGGTTTGTCCAAGTAAGCTTATCACTAGCACCTTGCCAAATGCTGCCGTGACATACTTATACCCTAAACCTGGTGTATCTTTTGGATAGTTTGCCGGTCGGATGATAGGAATATCCGGATCAGATAGAAGTGGAATGATTGACTTTTGCCACAAGGACCAGTTGCCGCCAGTGCAAAAATCCGCTCCCGCACGTCTTAACCTAGTAAAATCTTCTGGGGTAATTCCTCTACCCTCACTCACATTCTCAGACTGAACTAAACAGAAGTCTATCTGAAATTTAGATCGAAGTTTTGGCAGTTCGGATTCAATTAGCGAAAGACCCGGGCCGCCCATTACGTCTCCTAGATAGAGAAAGTTAATTTTACTTGGCGAATTCAACCGCTCTGGTTTCCCGAATTACGTTTACTTTAATAGTACCCGGATACTGCATTGAAGATTCAATTTTAGTCGCTATATCGCGGGCCAGACGAATTGCATTTAAGTCATCAATCTGCTGAGGACGTACGAATACCCTAACCTCTCGCCCGGCACTAATTGCGTAAGATTTATCGATGCCACTAAAGCTATTGGCGATGTTTTCCAGGTCCTTCATTCGTTCTGCAAAGTTCTCGGCACTAATATTGCGCGCCCCGGGCCGGCTAGCACTAATTGCGTCAACTACCCGGATGATGAGTGCTTCAACTGAAGTCGCCTCTACATCATCATGGTGCTGTTCGGCCGCCAAAGCAACTTCTTCCGGAGCACCATATTTGCGTAACATTTCGCCCGAAATATGGTGGTGTTTGCCTTCCATCTTGTGCGTTAAGGCCTTACCTAGATCATGCACTAAGGCGGCATACTTAACTGTTTTGATATCAGCACCGACCTCTTCGGCAATCATACCGGCAATATGCGCCATCTCAACCGAATGCTTGAGCACGTTTTGACCGTAGCTCGTACGATATTTAAGCTCGCCGAGTAGATGCAACACTTCTTTTGGTATACCAATAATGCCCACCTCTCTAGCAGCATCTTCGCCAGCTCGAACAACTTCTTTTTCGACATTCTTTTGAGCCTTTTCAACCACTTCTTCTATGCGGCCGGGATGTATACGCCCGTCCTTCATTAGCATTTCTAACGCCTGGCGGGCTACTTCACGACGAACCGGATCAAACGAACTCAGCACAATGTAACCCGGGGTATCATCAACCATAATGTCAACACCGGTTGCCCGCTGTAATGCCTGGATGTTACGTCCTTCCTTACCGATAATCCGTCCTTTCATCTCTTCATCCTCAAGCTTGACCGATGTAATTGTACGCTCAGCCGTTACTTCACTGCTCATCCGTTCCATGGCAGCTGTAATGATTAAAGCCGCGGATTCTTCAGCTGTATCCTTTGCCTCATTTTGCAGTTTGGCAATCAAACCTGTCAGATCTTGTCTAATATCACGCTCGGTCATCTGCATTAGCTTTTCGGCTGCCTCAGTTTTGGTGAGCTTGGCAATTTTCTCTAGCTTTTCCTGTTGTTTAATTCGTATGTCTCTTATTTCATCTTTAAGTTTTTCAACTTCATCTTCACTCGTGCGCAATTTTTGCGTCCTTTTGTCTAGCTCATCGAGTTTTTTGTCAAGTGACTCTTCTCTAATTACTAAACGGTTCTCAAAATCCTTGAGCTCCTTACGCCGGCTTTGTTCGTCGCGACGTGCCTCTTCGGCAACTTTAGTAGCCTCTTCCCTTGCCTGTGCAATGAGCTTTTCTGATTCTTTTTCAGCTTTAGCTCGTTCTTTTTCTACTTTAGCCTCTAAGGTCTGGGTTTTTTTACGCTGAATTAGGGTACTCCCACCAAAGCCTACGCCAAGGCCAACCACAGCTAACACTATGGATAGTATTACCATCATGCTTCCTTTCTAGTTTTCAAGGCCAATATAAAAACGTATCTAAAATTGGTCTTTAGCAACAATCGCTATCACTTCTCTAGTCAAGCTGCAACCAATTTTATTAAGTCTAATAGTGAGCCCTAAAATATCTTAAATCACGGTTATTATCAGGGGGCCTGACTTTTAAAAAATGCCTCTCTAAAGAATCAAGCTCAATCTTAAATATAGCCTCGGCAGCAAAACTAGTCAATCGTGTGTATTAAATATGAGCTACTTGCGTGGAGCGGTGGTTTTTGCAGGTACTCCATAATCTGGCACTACAATATATTCATTATCACCACGATTCAGTCTTTTTAAAGCTTGCTGGCGCCAGTTACTACCGTTTGACTTAACCACTGCTATTTTAAAAGCGTAGGCAAGCGCATTAGCCAAGCTGATACCTATTCTCAGCCCCGTAAAGCTACCAGGACCGCCATAAACACCTATGCCGTCTAGACTATTTAGTGTTTTGTTAGCTGCAGATAGAAACCCATCAATCTCTAAATTTATTGTTTCCGCAAGATTTTTACCTGCCATCCAAGAGTGCTCAGCTAGTTTGTGGTTTTGCTCATAAAGATAAAGCCTCGCTCTTTCCTGATCGGTCTTAAGTAGTAAAATCAGCATCATGTCTCCTCTTCAAACAGATAAGCAAAACGTTTTGGATAGTTTAATTCAATCTCGCGCCTATTGAGGTCTATGGTTTTGAACTTCAACCTGATTACATCACTCGGCAGGACGCTTTCAATCACATTAGCCCACTCAATTACTACTACTATTAAGGGATCATCCATAGCTTCAGCCAGCATATCTTTTAGAATGCCCGGGTCATTCAGTCGATAGAAATCAAAGTGCGCTAATAGGAAGTTCTTGCTTCTATAGTCGTTGCGGATCGTAAAACTAGGACTGGTAACTATATCCTTACTGCCAGCACCAGTCGCCAGCCCTTGCGTAAACGTAGTCTTACCCCCACCAAAGTCAGCAATTAGTTCAATGACTTCGCCCCCCTTCAAGCGCCGTCCGATTGTAGCAGCATATGCACGTGTCATTTCCGGTCCGTTTAGAGAATGACTGGTTTTGTTTCGAAACTGATCCATTAGTTTAAATATACTATCCTATAGTTCTGTTAACGCACCAGTGGCATGGGCCATCTGTCTAGGACTATACTAGAGCTATATGCTAAAACTAAGCTCATCCCTTATCAACAAACCAGTGCTTTCACTACGCACCGGCTCACCAATCGCTCAGGTTGTAGCCCCGGTCATTAATCCAGATAATCTAAAGATTGAAGGTTTTTACTGCACTGACCGTTTCAAGGGCTCAACCAGCATATTGCTCTATCAAGATATTCGCGAACTTCTACCAAAAGGTTTTATCGTTAATGACCATGACGTACTAAGCGACCCATCAGAATTAATTCGGCTTAAGGAAATTTTGGATCTTAACTACCAACTGGTAGGCAAACAAGTCGTAACTGTATCAAAAGATAAGGTTGGCAAGATCAGCGACTATGCGGTTGAAATTGAAACGATGTACATCCAAAAACTATATGTCTCACAGTCGCTACTTAAAAGCTTCACAGGCGGAAGTTTAAGTATTGACCGTAGTCAGATTCATGAAGTCACGGATACCAAGGTTATCATTAATGATCTACTTAAACGCTCACCAATTACCGCACCGGTGGCCGCCGCTTAAATTCTGGTTTACCGATTGCTTTGACGATATCACTATAAGCAAAGCCCTGTCGTAATAAATAGCGAAAAAAGCGGTCTTGTTGACCAACATATCTTGTCTGTTTTTGATGCACTAATTGCTCCAGCGCAGCGCTATCATCATATCCGGCTGTCGTGATTGACTGCTCAATCAACTTAGGATCAAGCTGTTTGGCTTTAAGTTTGAGGGCGAGTACCCGACTGCTGAGCGGCTTTAAAGTTAACGTATCATGAACAAACGCCTCTGCCAATTTAATTTCATCAATAATTCCAAGTTGTTCCAGTTTTTGAACGATTGCATTTGCATGATGAAGCGCACATCCATGATGGCGTAAATAGCGCACAACCTCGGCTTTTGAATGCAGACGGCGGCTTGCATAAGCAATAGCCGCAAAATAGTATTGATTGTAAGTTACACGCTGCACAAGTTTGTCATAGGTTTGCTTGGTAATCGCCCGTCCTAATAACAATCCAAGCTCAAATATATCTTCAGCCGTAACATAGCCCAAAGATTTGTTGTCTACGCTTATACGGTAGCGTCCAGGATGATTATGGCTTTGGTCAATGGCGGTAATCTTCATACCTGAACAATTCTTTGCTATTTATTTAAGTTATGCATCTTTAACTTGTGCGGTTATGGCTTTTGTCAATTCTTCCAGAACTTTAGGATTAGCCTTAAGGTAAGCCTTGGCTGCTTCCCGGCCTTGGGCAATTTTCTCTCCCTTATATGAATACCAGGCTCCGCTTTTCTCGACGATACCCCTTTCAGCTGCTAAATCTATCACATCGCCGGTTTTGGATATTCCTTCGTTATACATAATGTCAAACTCAGCTTCCTTAAACGGTGGTGCTATTTTATTCTTGACAACTTTAACCCGCGTGCGATTGCCGATAACTTCGTCACCCTGCTTGATTTGCCCGATCCGGCGGATATCCATCCTAACCGATGAATAGAACTTAAGAGCATTGCCACCAGTAGTGGTCTCAGGATTACCAAACATAACACCTATTTTCATTCTGATCTGGTTAATAAAAATAACGGTGGTTTTAGAACGAGAAATAACACCAGTCAGCTTGCGCAACGCCTGGCTCATTAACCTAGCCTGCAAGCCTGGTAAGCTTTCTCCCATATCTCCTTCTATTTCGGCGCGCGGTACTAGTGCGGCAACTGAATCGACTACCACAAGATCAACGGCATTAGATCGAACCAGTGTTTCAGTAATTTCCAGCGCTTGTTCACCATTATCCGGCTGGGACAAAAGCAAGTTAGCTACATCCACACCGATACGCCTGGCATAACTAGGATCAAGCGCGTGTTCGGCATCAATAAAAGCTGCAGTTCCGCCATTTTTTTGAACCTCCGCAATAGCATGAAGTGTCAAAGTTGTTTTGCCGGAAGACTCTGGTCCATAAACCTCAACAACCCTCCCGCGGGGAAGCCCGCCTCCAAGTGCCAAATCAAGCGACAGTGCACCAGTTGAGGTAAATTCTACATTACCCTCAGGGTGTGTATCTCCCAGTTTCATAATCGCGCCTTTGCCAAATTGCTTTTCTATTTGCTCCAAGGCTACACCAAGTGCCTTTGCTCGGCCGTCACTAGAACTATTGTTTTCTGGCTTGGTTTTAATCTTAGAAGTGGTTTTGGTTTGCGACATTATAATAACCCTCCTCGCGTAAATCGAATCAGTTTAAGTTCATAACTTAATATACGTCTAGTTGACTATTAGCCAAAGCTTAAGCGCTAGTGACTTAAGAATAACTTCAGTGCAACTGGAGTAAAGCACTAGAGTTTTGTTATACTAGCCTTAGAGCAAAAGAGTGGGTTAAACCCCAAAAAGCAAACACTATGCGCATATCTGACAAATTAGTTGAAGACTTCATCAAAAAGAGCGGTAAGGTTAATGCCGATCAGTTGGGTCAACTAATCGAACAGGAAAAGACCGAAAAACGTCCACTGCAAGATTTAGTGGTTAATGGCAATATCTTGAGCGAGAAAGAACTAACCAGGCTGTACGCCGAAGCAGTTGATGTTCCGTTTGTGGAGCTGAACCCGAAAGACATCAAGAAGGAACTGCTTACAGCCCTGCCGGAGCGAATTGCCCGTCAATATAATGCTATTGTCTTTGACACGGATGAAGACGGCGTACGCTATGTTGCCATGGCCGATCCGGATGACGTTCAAGCTCTCAACTTTCTTCAAAAACAACTTGGCACTTTAAAGGTATATATCGCGCCAGAGAGTCAAATCAAAGCTGCACTTGATAGTTACCGCGGGAATATTGAGGGTGAACTAACTAAGGTAATCTCAAGTGATGAGCTAGAAGCCACAGAAGAAACGGGAGAAGAAGAAGAGGTTGACGCTAACGACCTCAAGGAAGACTCGGCTATTGCCCAAACAGTTAACCTTATTATTGAATACGGGATAAAGGCTGGGGCCAGCGACATCCATATTGAACCGCGCGAAGGATTCATTATTGTGCGTTACCGCATTGACGGCCTGCTTCGAGAGGCCAACAAATTACCCAGGCGGGTACTAAGTGCACTGGTCAGCCGTATTAAAATTCTCGCTAATTTAAAGATTGATGAGCACCGCGCGCCGCAGGATGGGCGTTTTAAGATTGAAATAAGTGGACAGGTATATGCACTTCGAGTATCGACTCTCCCAGTCGTTGACGGCGAAAAGGTGGTAATGCGAATATTAAATGAATCTACTAAAGCTGCCACTTTTGAGGAACTTGGTTTTTGGGGCCATGCCTTAGCGACCCTAAAGCAAGCTATTGTGCAATCAAACGGCATGATTTTAGTAACTGGCCCGACCGGGTCAGGCAAGTCAACTACTTTATTTAGCGTACTGTCGATGCTTAACACTCCTAGCGTCAACATTTCAACTATTGAAGATCCTGTTGAATACCGCATACCCGGAGTCAACCAGACCCAGGTCAACCCAATAGCCGGCATGAGTTTTGCAAACGGGCTGCGTTCACTGCTGCGCCAGGATCCGAATATTATCATGGTTGGGGAAATCCGTGACAGCGAAACCGCTGATCTGGCTGTCCAGGCTGCTTTAACCGGGCACCTGGTATTTTCGACACTCCACACCTCCGATGCCGCCACCAGCCTGCCCCGTCTGCTAGACATGAATATTGAACCTTTTTTGATTGCTACTACCATTAGGGTAGTAATCGGCCAGCGATTGGTGCGTAAGCTATGCACAGAGTGCCGTGAACACTACGCGCCCGATAACGGTACAATGTCTCGCATTAAAGCCGCTTTCAAACTTGACAGTGACCAGGATTTTGCCCGCATTCATGAGCTTGAGATCCAAGCCTTAAAGGACGGTGTCGGAACTGAAGCTACTGGTGGTAAGGAAGTCAAAGATTACAGCAGCAGCGAGCGTGGTATAAACCGGTTGTTTAAAGCACATGAAGACGGCTGCAATAACTGTAATCACACCGGCTATAAGGGGCGCATTGGCATCTATGAAGTACTGGAAAATAGCCTGGAAGTCCAAAAAGCAATCCTGGCCAATACTTCAAGTGAGGAACTTGAACAATTAGCAATAAAAAGCGGAATGATTGGCCTAAGACTGGACGGTTTTGTTAAAGCACTTCGCGGACAGACTACACTCGAGGAAGTCCTGCGTGTAAGTTCAAGCCAGTAAAGACACTAAATATGCCTGACTACACTTTTACGGCGCGCGCTAAAAACGGTGAAATACAACGCGGTAGGATTAATGCCAAGACTAAGGACAGTGTATATTCCGCACTAAGAAGTCGTAATCTTGAACCGATTATCGTCGAAGAGAAGAAACGTGGCGGGCTTAACATGGAGATTACCCTTCCCGGAAGCCACCGCGTCAAATCCAAAGACTTAGTTATTTTCACCCGTCAGATGGCTACATTGATCGATGCTGGGGTACCGATCCTTAGAACCCTAGTTCTTTTAAAGGATCAAACTGAATCACCCGTTCTACGCAAAGTCTTAGAAGATGTCATCGCCAATGTACAGGGAGGTGAAAGTTTAAGTGCAGCGATTGCTAAGCACCCTGAAGCATTCTCGGCTATTTATATCAACATGGTAAGAGCTGGTGAAACGGGAGGTATCCTAGATAAAGTCCTCGAGCGTCTTGCTTACCAACAAGAAAAAGATTCGGCCATTAAAAGCAAAATTCGTAGTGCCATGATCTACCCAAGCGTAATTTTTACCGTGACTATCATTGCTTTCTTTATTCTCATGACTTTTATTGTGCCGAAGATTGGCAGCATCCTGGCGCAACTAACCGGCGGTAAGTCAAAGCTGCCGATTTACACCCGGATATTGCTTTCTTTAAGCCACGTCATGAAATCCCCTGAATTTATCTTTGGGGTAATTGTCGGAGTGCCGGTAATTGTCGTTTTATTCCGGCACTATAAGAAAACCCCTAAAGGCCGTTATGCCTGGCATTCGTTATTGCTAAAACTACCTGGAGTCAAAAATATCATCGTTAAAACAGCTGTGGCTCGGTTTGCGCGAATTTTCGGTTCATTAATGGCCGCCGGCGTTTCAATCGTTGAAGCTATTAATACGACAGCGGGGGCAATTGGCAACGCTGTCATAGAAAAAGAGCTAATTGATTGCTCAAAAGCCGTCCAGGCTGGCGGCAGTTTTGCCAGCGAACTGGCTAAAAAACCGCACTTTCCCCCGATAGTTGTCCAAATGCTAGCGGTTGGTGAAGAAACCGGTAAAACCGATGAGGTAATTGTAAAAGTTGCCGAGTTTTATGAAGAAGAGGTGGATACAGCTGTAGCTGGAATCTCATCAATCATTGAACCGGTCATGATTATAATGCTTGGGGCGATAGTTGGCTTAATTGCGGTCAGTGTTTTTGGACCGATCACCAAGGCCGAAACCAGCCCAACCGGAATACTAATAAATGTCAATAAACTGTTGACATTCGTTTAAGCATAAGAAATAATTGTAGATGACAGATAAAAAGTAAAAAATCTGGTCAGTTAGCAAGCAACAATTAGAAAGGTGGGATAACAAAACCATGTTTAAAAAATTAACGGACAAGGGCTTTACCCTTATCGAGCTGCTGATTGTGATAATCATAATCGGTATATTGGCAGCTATTGCCTTTGTGGCCTATAACGGCGCCACAAATAAAGCCAAACAGGCGGCAGCTCAGTCAACCTTGGCTGAGGTACAGCACCAGTTAGCTATATACTATGCCGACCACAGCTCTTACCCGGCGGTCAATGCCACAGCTACAACTCTAACTTGCACCAACCAAACCTCTCAAACCTCAGCGACATCAACTCTCTATGTCGATTACTGGCTTGAGAGTAGTGAGGGAAGCAATAATTACGGTTTGTGTAACTCCTTCACTGATGGTAATGGATACACCTACGCCGTCACTCCTAGCGGCTGCGGTGATACTGTTTCCTCATCTGGAGCAATAACGACTGGTAGCACAGCGTGCACTGGGTATGTCTTAACTGCCACGACCACGGCCGCTCCAAACGGTCAAATCCAAGTCACTAACTAAATATAGTAGCTACTGACCAATAAACCGCTTGGGTTATAAGCTCAAGCGGTTTTATAATGAAGCCTGAAGATAAATCAAAAAACATGAATTGCCCAAAGGTGGAAAAGATCAAATTTAACGAACGAGGGTTAACCTTAATTGAGATGCTGATCACGCTTGTGGTGTTTGGCATCGTGATTGCGAGCTTAAGCACACTGTATTATGAAATGCAGGTTTCGCAGGTAAAGACCGCCCATTATGAACTGGCGGTTAATGCCGCCCGCACGGAAATTGAAGATCTTAGAAATAACGGATATAACTCACTCTCGTCGAGCAGCCCGCCAGCCTTCCCAAGCAGTCTACTCGCCGGGTTACCAGCTAATGCTCAAGGCACGGTTGCAGTATCTAACCCAATGCCCAGCCTCAAAGAAGTTAACGTCACCATCACCTACAGTGATTACGGACAACCCCAAACCGTAATACTAAGTTCGGATATCGGGATTATCGGCATTAGTTCGAGTTGAGTAAAGTGATGCATAAAAGAAAGCTAAACCCAAACGGATTCACACTCATTGAACTGTTAATTGTTATAATTCTGATCGCCATTCTATCGCTTGCCATATCTAACTTTATTGCCGACTGGCTGCAGACGGCTACGGTAAGCCAAGCTGAATCTAATCTATTGTCTAACGCTCAGTTGGCACTAACTAAGGTAACGACAGATATTGAACTATCCGGAAGCGTCGACACGACTAACCGCTGGCCGGACCCGAACGGTCCGGGAGGTAATCCGTATGGCTGGACATCAAGTAGTAGTGTGCTGATCTTAGCCAAAGTAGCAATCAATAGCAGCGGTCAGCCAATATTTACCGATAGCTCTGATTATGTCACCCTAAAGGACGACGAGGTCTACTTCTTATCCGGAACAACTCTTTACCGACGCACGCTGGCATCTGGTGAAGACGGCGACATAGCCGTAACTACCTGTCCGGCTTCCGATGCCACCGCTAGTTGTCCACCGGATAATGTCGTGGCTACCGGTGTCAGTAATTGGTCGGTGTCATATTATGATCAAAATGGCAATTCGGTTTCGCCAGGCAACGCCCGATCAGTTCAAGTATCGATTACACTAAGTTCGGATGCCGGGGGACAACCGATCAGCGAATCTTATACAACACGGATGGTATTTAGAAATGATTAAACAAAACTTGTTAAAACGGTTTGAACGAATAAGGAGTAATGATGAAAGCGGCTGGTTTTTAGTTTCAACTATCATTATTGTACTGTTTTTAACTGCTATTGGGTTGACAGTTCTGGCTTTATCTTCAAGCGAGTTTCAATTCTCGCGCCAACAACTATATATACAAGGTGCAGAATTAACCGCTGAGGCTGGCATCGAGCAATCTGTGGCACAACTTAACCAAAATAGCGGTTTCGGTGGCTATACTACACCTACAGTCTTCTTCAATAATGCAACTCAAGGCTACGGTGTCTTTACGGCAACCATCTCATCTATGCCAAGTAATGCCAACGGTAAACTTATAACGTCTACCGGCTACGTCTATAACTACAACGATCATTCGCAGCTACTAGCTGAACATGGAGTCGAAGTTACCGTTATTGGCACGTCGACGCCGGGAGTGTCAGTCATTAGTGGACCGGGCGGCTTGATTCTTTCGGGCAGTGCCGCAATTACTAATTCAACATTGGATATCAATGGCTATATTGATATGAGCGGTAGATCAACTATCGGTACACCCTCTGTGCCATCAACTGTCAATGTTGCTGATTACTGGTGCCCGCAAGGATCAGATCCTGGGAGCACCTATCCGAGCTTGTGTCCGTCAACTATCCAGCCGATAAGCTTGGAAGCCGATACCTATATCTATGGAACTGTTTGTGCTACCAATCAAACGTCAACCGGACCTAACGGCAATGAAATCCAAGGCGGCAGCACCGGCAAAGGTTTGGAGGTAGGCTGTACTGCCAGCCCAGTTAGCATGACTACGTATAACTGGCAAGCTCAAGAGTCGGCAGTCACGACAACCGCCAGCGGTACTTCTGGACAATATGCTTGTAGCGGTTCTGGCAGCGTCACCTTCCCTGCTAACATTGAACTTACAGGAAATGTCGTCTGGGGCAACAGCTGTAACTATGACATTACAGGAAACATCTATATCGACGGCAACCTAACAATTGACGGTGCAACTCAAATTAAAGTAGATAATTCGCTTGGCACAACAATGCCGGTCATACTCGTTAAGGGAACAATCAATGTTGGCGGGAGTGGTTCAATTATTGAGAATTCAGACAATACCGGAGCAGAATTTATATCTATCGACAGTAATGACTCAGCGTGTAATACCAGTACTTCGAGCTGCTCTACCATCACTGGAACGGCTTTATACAATACGCAAACCTTTAATACAGTAACTGTTGGTGGTGCCTTTCAAGTTCAAGGCTCAATTTTTGATGCCTATTGGGGAGAAATAACGTTGGATGGCTCAGGTATAATCGGTGGCGCGGAAGGCCAAACTATTAACATGAGCGGTAGTGGCACCATAACTTTTGGCACCGAGTTAAATTCGGGATCAACTACCTGGAATATTACCAGCTATGAGCCATATAATGTACCTGGATGATGAAAAGAAATAAAATTAACCAATCCGGTTTTAGCTTCATTGAAATATCACTTGTAGTATTGGGTATCGTATTTCTGGTTGCCGTAGTTGCCTATACCTATGATGGAATCAAAGCCAGATCAAGGAACAATATCCGGACAACAGACATCAGACAGCTACAGGTATACGTCGAGACCTTCTATTCGCAGAATACCTTCTATCCGAGCCGAGCTGACCTCAACAGCCCATCTTGGCGGGCAACTAATATTAAGAACTTCTCATTAGCTGCCATGACCGACCCGCTCTGGACTAGCGCCAATAAAGCCTGTACGGTTAATAATATGCCAATCCTCTTAAAACAAAGCCAGAAAGGGTGTTATGGTTATAATCCGACTAATAACGGCATAAGCTGCGAAAAGAACGATACGACCTGCGATAAATACACCCTTAGCGCTACATTAGAGGCCGGCGGCGGAGTATATATTAAGACTCAATTGGATTAGGTGAGCTCTATCAACTATACTAGTCATAAGCAATAAGGCGTATGCTTGTGGGCAGCATTGAAAATAAACTTCCATATTTTATAACAGCTAAGCCACTATTTGGGTTAGATATTGGCAACGGTTCGCTTAAAGTTATGCAAACTGAGCAAGGCCCTAAAACCGATACTGTCGGCAGCAGCGCCAAACAGTTATCAAGATTGGTGGGCTATGGCAGTGCGCGTTTCGATAAGTCTGCATTAAATAACGGAGTTGTAGTTAAACCTGAGGTTATTGCCGCCAGTGCCAAAAAGCTCTTTGGAAATCATTTGATCGGTGATATTACAACCCGCCGCGTTGCCATGACCATACCCTCATACCGCACTTTTACTCGCAGCCTAACGCTGCCGGAATTGACATCAAAAGAACTTGATGAAGCAATTAAGAATGAAGCTGAGCAATATATACCGGTGCCTCTCGATCAGCTTTATATTGATTACGAGCTAATCCGCAGCACTAAAGATGAACACGAATTTTTGGTAGTTGCCGTGCCAAAGGAAATTGTTGATTCTTACCTTGAGCTGGCTGCCATTATGGAACTAGAGCCCATGCTAATCGAAACCACTATGAGCTCCGCAGCACGCCTGTTCTCTCATGATTATCAGAGTGATGTGCCAACTGTCATCATTGATTTTGGCTCACTCTCAAGCGATATCAGTATTGTTGACGGTAATATGCTAACAGCCTCGACCGTACAAGGCGGCGGCGAAAGTTTTACTAAAACCATTCAAGAAACGCTCCATGTAACCCATGAAGAAGCTCACGTCATAAAAGTACGCTACGGTTTGGGTGTCAGCAAACGCCAACATGAGCTTAATAAAGGACTGCAGCCGCTGCTTGAACAAATAACCAAAGAAATTCGTCGATTGATCCGCTATTATGAAGAGCACTATGGTAGTGAGCGCCCGATTTCGCAGATGGTTACTTTGGGCGGGGGTAGCAATATACCGGGACTCAATGAATACCTGACGGATCGCCTGCGTTTAGCGGTAAGGCCCTGTGACCCATGGCAATACCTTGATGTAGATCATGACTTTAAACTACCGGCTCACGCTGATAAGTTAATGTTTGCGACTGCAGCGGGATTATCTATGGCCAATCCCAAGGAGGTATTTTAAGCCATGATAAATCTGCTGCCTCCTGAAACCAAAAAATCCTACCATTACGCCTTAATCAATGACCGCTTGGTAGTTTGGATTATTGCGCTGGTCATCGGTATGGCTGGCTTAGGTGCCATTGGTACATTCGGATGGGTTAGCTTGCATCGGAATATCACAACAAATTCGCAGCAAGTCAGCACCCTTACTCAAAAACTGACTGCCGACCACCTAAATTCGGTAGAGCAGCAGGTGCAAACCATCTCAAATGATTTTACTTTAGTAGTGAAGGTACTCTCTCAAGAAGTTCTATTCTCGAAGCTGCTTACTAAAATGGCAGCTGCTATGCCTAGTGGCGCCAGTCTAACCTCGCTAAATGTTAGTAATACGACCGGAGGGTCAGGGTTAGATATAACAGCTGAGGCAGCTAATTATGCTGATGCCGCTCAGGTTCAAGTTAATCTATCTGACCCCTCAAATGGTATATTCTCAAAGGCAGACATTGAGAATATAAACTGTAACTCCGGTAATACTCAAAATCTGGCTTATCCATGTCAAGTCAAGATCAGAGCCCAATTTGCCACCAATAATCAGTTCTTATTTATTAACCAAAAAGAGCCATAGAAATGATGGATAGAAATACTAAGTCAAAATTTAATGCCAAAACCGTCAATCGTCTGATGCTGGCATTAATTGGTGTTCTGATTATAGCGGCATTAGCCGGCACCTATGAAATTACGGGGTTACTTAAAACCAAATCTGCCGAGCTAGTTGACCTCAAGGCTAAAAGCCAGGCACTAACTGAAGAACAATCATATCTAATATCTGCTAAGCAGGAAGTTGCCCGCTATGCGTCTCTCCAACAAATCACCGAGAGTATTGTCCCTCAAGATAAAGACCAGGCTCAAACTGTGCTCGAGATAGTTAAGTTAGCCCAGCAAAATAATATTTCGTTAACAGGCATCAGTTTCCCGGCTTCAACTTTAGGCAGCCCATCTGTAGCCGCTAACAGTACTCTGTCACTATCACAACTGACGCCCGTTAAGGGTATCCCTGGAGTTTATGTTTTACCAATAACCATAAACAACAACCAAGCAGGTAGCGGGGTTAGTTATAGTAGCTTCTATAATTTCTTAACCGCACTCGAGCAAAACCGCAGAACTTCTCAAGTTACCGGGCTAAGCATTCAACCGCAACCAAACGGTTATATTAATTTCAGTCTAACAATTAATGTATATATTAAACCGCAATGAGTGAAGACATAGAAACCGAACCGGTCAAAGCAAAATTTAATCTAGCGCAAGCATCACGTAAGCTCTGGGATCGTGTTCGTCCTTTCCTCTGGCTGATACTGATAGTTTTCTTCATTGTGCTATATGGTTACCTTTTGCTAAAGATTAATAGTTTTAGCAGTGCCAAACCTTCAGTTTCACAGGTAAGCAATGACTATAAGGCGACAACACCTCCGGCCATCAATCCGTTAATTGTAAAGCAGCTCAATAATTTGCAGAATACTTCTGTCAGCGTTAAGGCATTATTTAACAGCGCTCGTTCTAATCCTTTCTAACAAAGTTAGACTAGGGTCGATTGGTTGCCACTGCCTTTAACTTTACCAAGATGAGAATAAGACTTAGAGGTTGCCTTACGACCGCGCGGCGTACGCTCCAGTAATCCAACTTGGAGTAAGTATGGCTCGATCATGTCCTCAATGGTCGCTCTTTCTTCAGCCGTAATGGCTGCTAGTGTTTCTATGCCTACAGGACCACCGCGATAATTATCGATTATTGCATTAAGCAGCATTCGGTCGGCGGGATCTAGGCCCAGTTCATCAACTTCCATTAACTCAAGTGACCTTAAGGCAATGGAAGTATCGATAATACCATCACCGTTCACATCAGCATAATCGCGCACTCGTTTCAATAAGCGGTTGGCGATTCTAGGAGTAAGTCTCGCTCTTTTAGCTATAATCTGAGCAGCGTCATCGTTAATTGTAATATCCAAAATCTTGGCTGCGCGTTTAATAATTGCTTCGATCTGTTCTTCGCTGTAAAAATCCAAACGGTGAACCATGCCAAATCGATCACGCAAAGGAGCTGCTATCGAGCCGGTGCGAGTCGTTGCACCAATGATAGTAAAGTGCGGCAAATCCAGTCTTAGGCTCCGGGCGGACGGACCTTTTCCCAGCATGATATCGAGCTTAAAGTCCTCCATTGCTGTATAGAGTACTTCTTCTACTGTACGCGGCAGTCGATGGATTTCGTCAATAAATAAAATGTCGCCGTCGGTTAAATTGGTCAACAAACTAGCTAAGTCACCCGGCCGTTCAACCGCTGGTCCGCTGGTAATACGGATTTGAGCATTCATTTCATGAGCTATAACACTTGCCATCGTAGTTTTACCTAAACCGGGCGGACCGTGCAGCAAAATATGGTCCAAAGGTTCTCCGCGCTTCTTAGCAGCCGCAATAGCTAGCCTAAGGTTATCCTTTAAACGGTCTTGACCGATATAGCTGTCAAAATCATTAGGCCTAAGAGTTATATCTATCTGTGGGTCGTCTTCGTCCACGGCACCAGTTGTATTAATTATGCGGTCAATCATATCTATTCGTATTGTAGCAGTAGCTACTAGTGTCCCTTTAGCGCCTGTTTTATTCTTTCTTCAGTCGACAGCTTAGGATCAACCTCTGCCAGAGCTGTTTTGGCATCATAAATGCTATAGCCTAAACTCATTAGAGCCTCGACTGCCTCATCGCTCTCACCACCGCCACTTCTCGTAGCTATAGCTTCAGCTTGCATAGAACTACTCAATCCGACTTTATCCCTTAGCTCGACAATTATTTGCTCAGCTGCCCGGCGGCCGACGCCCTTAGCACTTTGCAAGAACTTAGCGTCGCCCCCAGCTATCGCTTGGCGGAGCTTACTATGACTTCCTAAATTGAGTACCGCGAGTGCAACACGCGGCCCGACATTTTTGACAGACAGTAACTTTTCAAACAGTTCTTTTTCATCTTTAGAAACAAAACCAAAAAGATCATAGGTATCTTCACGTATCTGTTCACGAATATATAGTTTGACGCTTTTACCTAAGACCAGTTCGCTGGCCGTACTATCGGTCACAAAGACTTCATAGCCAACACCAGATACATCGACAATTAACCGATCAATGGTTTTATCTTCAACTATTCCTTTTATTGAGGCAATCATAGCTACTCTTATTATGGCATTGGTAGCTTAGGGCGCAAACTGGGCATGTGTAATAGCTGCAGCCAAAGCATCTGCAGCATCGTCGGGTTTTGGTACTTTATCCAGTTTAAGTAGCAGTCTGACCATTTCTTGCATTTGTTTCTTTTCAGCTCTACCATAACCGGTAATTGCCATTTTGATCTGCAGTGGCGTATATTCAGCCACTCTTAAATTGGCTTGAGTAGCAGCAAGTAAAATTACCCCCCTTGATTGAGATACTGCCATGGCCGTTGTAACATTGCGAGCAAAAAACAACTTCTCGATACTAATCCAGTTAGGCGAATACTCTTTTATAATCTGATTAATTTCTGTATAGATAGTTAATAGGCGTTGTTCGTCTGGCTGACCAGCTGCAGTGCGAATCACGCCCGCTCCGACCAGCCCCAAATCGGATCCTTTAGCATCAATACAGCCAAAGCCAACGATACCGGTACCTGGATCAACGCCTAGAATCCTAAACATTGGCCTTAATTCTAATCCAACCTAGGTTACTTGCGCTAGGATAGTTTCAGAAATATCAAAGTTGACGAAGGTATTAGTAACATCATCAATATCTTCCAACGCTTCCATCAGTCTTAATATCTTAGCCGCAACCTCTACACTATCTATACTAACTGTGTTTTTAGGCACATATGCCAGTTCCGCATCTAATACATTTAAACCTGATTCTATTAAGGTACTTCTGACCCGCCCCAGGCTTTTAGCATCTGTATAGATAATTGCACCATCGTCTTCCTCAATTACATCTTCTGCACCGGCATTGATTGCAGCTTCCAGTACCATATCTCCTTTTTGTTCAACGCGGATCATACCGCGTCTATCAAACTGAAAAGCAACACTCCCTTTTTCGGCCAAGCTACCACCATGACGGGTAAATGCTACTCTAACATCCGAATAAGTTCTGTTTACATTATCTGTCATGCATTCAACAATAATAGCTACGCCGCCAGGACCATACCCTTCATATGTGAGTTCTTGCAGTTGTGCTGCGTCTTTATCTTTCTGTCTGTCTATAGAACGTTGGATATTGGCTTGAGGCATATTTGCGGCTTTCGCTTTATCAATAGCGAGTCGCAAAGCAAAATTGGTTTCTGGATCAGTACCACTTCTAGCAGCTATAGCAATAGCATTGCCAAGCTTAGTAAAAATCGCGCCTCTCGCTGCATCTTTCGCGCCCTTTTGCCTCTTAATAGTTGACCATTTGCTATGACCGCTCATGGCTTGATTCCTTTCAAATCGTCATCTTCATCTGTTATTTTAACATAACAAGACTACCGACACCTATCCATTTATAATTGACAATTAGCTCAATGGCCGGATAATGTAAGGTGTAATTTGTTCGAACAATTAGTAATAGGGGCCCATAGCTCAGCCGGTTAGAGCACCTGCCTTTTAAGCAGGGTGTCGTGGGTTCGAGTCCCACTGGGCCCTCCAAGTTTCAAAAATAGGCTCTAATGCCAATTCTAACTCTTTAGGATTGGCTTTTTTGTTAGTTCTAACCCAGAGGTACTTTCGTTCCAGTTCTGGATAATGCTCGCCAATGGGAACAAGCCACTCATTCGGCTCAATATACAGTTTATTGTCTTTTAGAATTAAATTTTGACCTAAGGTCCTTAATATATCTCTCTTAGTTCTAACGTCGCCATTTTCGAAGTGAGCTTTAGCATGTACAGCGAAATTAAATGCCTTTTCATTGCGTTCAAGAGAGTTTTCAGCTCGTTTTTCGCTATTACGGAGCTTATCATCAACAGATATAAGTTCCTCCTTTAACAAATCCCTTTTTCTTAAGTAATCATCTTCATCAATTAGCTGTCTATGTAAATAGCTAATTAGATTATCTAGTTCGCTTTGGAGCTGTTTTCTTTGCTTCGTAAGTCTATCGTAGTACTTAGCTAGTTCACTTGCCTCAAGTTTGTGATTACGGTTCAATATTTTTAGTGCTAAATCTTTAAATTCAGGAATTATAGTATATTTTTGAAGTTCTTCAATAATGTCTCGTTCTATATCTTCAACTGGAGTATAAACATTTTGATTACAGGGTCGTT
>DAHWID010000012.1 GCA_027345405.1 Candidatus Saccharimonadota bacterium | reverse complement strand
TCTAATTACACTCTAATTGCAAGCTTAAGCACAGACTAGATCCGGCTTTGTTGAGCTTGTTGGTTTACGAGCTCAGCTTTAGCCATTAAGCTAACTCCATCAACCAGGCTGCATCCGTTATCTATAGCCAGCTGCTTGGCCTGGGCCGTAAAAGTTGAATTAGTCACCACCATTGCCTGATTACAACCATAGCTGTTAATCCCCGCGACTGCCGCCCGCACCGCTGCAATACCGACCGGCCGGCTGGAGCGTTTAACTTGTACTCCGAGCATCATCCCGGGCTTGGCGGCAATAATATCTATGCCCCGGTCATAATATTCTGTTTTTACAACCTGATTAAAACCGCTGCGCTTTAACCACAGTACAACTTGATCCTCAAACTCAACCCCGGTCATATTTTGCCAACGCGTCGGTTTAAGTCTTGGTTGGAGTTTCAAATGAAACCGCTTCCAAAAAAGAAGTAATGCCGCTACAAAACCTGCACCAACCACCACCATTAACCAGGAGCTATTAAGTAAATACTCTAGCGCAGCAACATGGTGCCATATGTATATCAGGATTAAAGCAGCACCAATCAGTATGGCAAAGTCATCGCTCGGGTTAAGTGCGCCCTTCATATTGCCTGGCAGTATAGCTGTTATGAGCTCTTCCTAAAAAGTCTTGTTTCAGAACTAGTTCAGCTCGGGAATCTCTAACTTCAGAAGCCTATCGATGTGATACTCTAGTAGTTTATCTTGATTATCTAAGTAGAATACGCCAGTTATTATCTCGTTAGTTAAGGCTCGTGGTAACCAGTAGCTATCCCCTTCCCACATTTTGTCATATGGAATATCTTTTTGGTTAAACCATTTTGGGATCATCTATTCGCTAGTCTATGGAGTACCCTCCCATTTGTGACAGCTAAAAGCAAATACCAGATTGTCAGCCTGCTGCTGATTAATAAAGCTTAGTTTGGCTATCGGATTAAGTCTAAGCGGCTTCGCTTTGATCTCTTCGATACATTCCCAGGTTGCCGCTTCTAAAATATTTTCACCTGGTTTAATCTTACCGCCAACCCCGTTATATAATCCTTGACCAAATCCACGGCGTTTCATATCTAGTAAAATCTGCTCACTAAGCATTAAAAAGACCAGGTTCATGGTTAGTTCAGGTGGCTTTAAGGTTTCGCTCATAATCTGCCGTTAATCGTTTCAGCGGCATTTAAGGCGGCGTTAATATCTAGTTTAGCCGCAGTCAGATTAGCTTTTAAACCCGATGACATTACCTTATTGGCGGACAATTCGTTTTCACTAGCTGCCGACAGCTTCGCACCACTGCCAGCATCAGATATTAGAGTGGTCAAATCGGCTTGATCGTCTGTGGCAACCACTCCTTTAACTCCGACCCGAATGATTGCGCGGTTTAGAATGCCTGATAATTGCGTCAGTAAACTTTCAGCTATTTGTTGATCGTCAAAAACTTTAATTTCAGCTATTTTTGGCAGCAAATTCTGGAATTGGGTGACGAATATTTTTTGGTGATTCAGACTAACTTGTTTGGTCTTATAAGGGGTAATTGCTGCCTGCAAACGGCTTAGCTCAAGCGCTAGCTGACTTTTGGATGATTGATTCAAAAATTCACTAACCGATAATTCACGTTGCGCCAAATTCAGCCAATTGCTCAGCGACTGGGGTTGAACGCTCAATGAATCTGGTTTAAGGCTGCTTATTGTTGAGGCAGCTTGAATATCCCTATTCTCCTGTTCAATTGCTAGCTTAATAATCTTTAGATCTTCATTAAGATCTGAGTTCATATTAAGCTTATTGGTTAATTTAACCTGCGCATAACTACTTATTGCGCTTGTATTAGAATGCCCGGTCAATGACCAGCCAACATAGGCCAATCCGGCTAACACCACCGCTGCTAAACCCACATTCATCGGGCTAAACCGATTGCTTTTAAACATAGACATAATTAACTGTTTTTAGTTTAACAGACATCGGTTGTGAGTAATTTAAGACGCGGAATTATTCCGGCGACGATCAATCGCGTACGCTAAGAAAGTACCCCCAGCCAAAGCTAAATCACCTAGCCGGCTGTAAAACTGAACCGGCCACGGCGCATGTAATAAAGTTTCGGCAGCACAAATACCCGCCCCTCCAAGCGCATAAAAAATACCAGACATAGTTAATGGGTATCTGGATTCCCGTGGCGGCTTTTCGTAATAGGGTGACACAAAATTGAATTTTACATGACTTCGTTCTCTTATCCATGAGCGCTATAGCAGTTTAAGCTTTAAGCCCACGCCCCCAGGCTTTATTTGGTAGAAGTTTGACTTCAAGCCACTTCTTGCCTGGGCAGTAGCAAATCAGAGCCTTTGCCTAACGTCTGCCTGGAACATAATTTACTTACTTGCTATACTAAGATTAAAGTTATGAAGCTTGTGGTCATGATACCCTGCCTCAACGAAGAGGCTACTCTACCCTTGGTGTTGAAGTCTATGCCAAAAAAAATCTCAGGCATCGATAAGATTGAAATTCTATTAATTGACGACGGCTCAACCGACAAAACAATTGAAGTCGCCAAAAAGTATGGCGTCAAACACTTCTTAATCCATACCGCCAATCAAGGACTATCACGCAGTTTTAGGCATGGTCTCAACCGGGCACTGGAAATGGGAGCGGATATTATAGTGCTGACCGAAGGCGACAACCAATATCCGCAGGATCGGATTCCAGATTTAATAAAACCAATTTTAGAAGGGAAAGCTGACACCGTTATTGCTGATAGACAAACTCAAACCATTAACCATTTCTCAAGGCGCAAGAAGTTCTTTCAAAAATTCGGAACAATGGTACTTAATCTTGCTGCCGGAACTAACATACCGGATGCGATCAGCGGATTTCGGGCATACTCAAGACAAGCTGCCCTGCAATTAAACCCCATTGCTGACTACAGCTGGGCAACAGAAACCACGATTCAAGCGGCTCATAAGGGCCACGCCCTGGCGATTTTACCAATTACTACTAACCCTAAACTGCGCGAGTCGCGTCAATTTAAGAGCTCTTGGGAACACATCCGTAAAAGCAGCGTGACAATTATCCGCGCCTTTATAATGTACCGCCCCTATGCGCTCTTCTTTAGTGTAGGAGGAGTGCTGCTAGTTATCGGTCTGATACCGCTCATCAACTTCACAATTTTAACCATCACGACCAAAAATCCGTTCGGTCCGCATCACTTGCAAAGTCTATTAATCGGCTCGATGTTCATAATAATCAGTTTCGTAAGTTTTGCCCTTGGTGTAATCGCCGATTTAATCCGTATTAACCGCATTATGACCGAAGATTTACTTGAACTACAGAAACGTCAGCTGTACGGAGATGGTGGCGGCTTAGTTAAAGAACCATAATTTAGACGAATAACTTTTAGAGCCGCTAATGACCACATGCTTAACAGCTTTGCGGGCATTATTATTGATCGTAACAACAGATTTGTTATTGAAGTCCCAAGAAGCGTTGCTGCGCATGATGAACGTAAAAACCCCACCACCTTCAAGAAACAGCAACATGGCCACTACCGCAAACACTATCTTGCGGTTTTGCTGGCGACGTAAAGTTAAACTGATGGCCTGAGCGCAAATTACTGCGCCAAATAACATAATCGGGATCAAATAGCGCCCGTTCATGTTTTCAAGTACGTCTGTATATCGATAGGTATAGTAGCCTTGTCCCATTAGTGCTATTAGATAAGCCACCGTTACCGTTAGGAGCAGCTTGAGCCGTAAATTGCCTTTAAACAGTTTGCGGCGCCACCTAATGAGCGCGGCTACCCCGCCAATAATTAAGACAAGAGCTGCTGCACTCGGAAGCGGTAAGGGTGGATAGTTTTTAAAGTGGCTCTTTGGCCCATTAACTGCAAAGAACAATCGATACCACATCCAATACAACCACTGGAATGGATAGATGATCGGATTGCCAAGAATCGATGATCCTCCCTTCGCTATAAGTTCGGCATGCTTTTTATAATTGTAGGCCCACGGGCTATATGCCATACAGCTCTTTACTGAGAGCACTTCACTGCAGTTTGGCTCAATCGAGTGATAGGCTACTAAGTTCACTAAGTCACGCTCACAAAACATTCCAAGCGGCACCATGAATGCTAATACCAGCCCCAATTTCGCCAAGTTACTTTGTTGATGCCAGTTTTTAACTAGTTGGGAAAAAAAGTTTTTAAGTTTTGGACGATTATAGTAATAAGCTACTCCCATCAGAAAAATAATCAGTCCAGCAAAGATTGGCAAAAACGCGTATTTAACCAAACTCACTAGAAGACCTGACCCCAAAAACAACGCGATGCTTAAAATTGATGCACGGCGGGATTTAATTTCATCCATTACCTTAAAGCCGAATAGGACCATGGCCGCTGTCAGCGGAAAAAGTAAGTTGTCGTAGCTAATCTGACCGGCTAGTTGCGGTACAATCGGGATAAAAATAAACAGGGTTAGTATAAGGTTGGTCAGAGCTTTTGAGGTTCCAACTTTAAGAAGAATTTTGCGGAACAGAACCAGACCATAAGCAAACAAGCCAATATTAATAAAACGCAAGAAGATAACTTGCGCTGTCTGCCCTTTGACAAACAGATTAATCAAGCGGTAAGGGAAGCTCATCAGATAGTGATAGAGATAAGATGGGTCGCGAGCTACAGCGCCATATGCATCAGCATGAGGAGGCTGAGTAGTTAAAAAAGGCAGCCAATAATGCGCGTAGACCTTGATTAAGCCAAAGTGAAAGTTTTCATCAAATGCCTGCGGATACTTGGCCGATAATGCAATCCAGGATGCCTCTAGCACAAAGACAATAAGAATTAGGCGATAAAACTTATTCGAGCGCAGGTACTCGTTAACCCGCGCTAGGACTTTTGACATAATGTGTACCCATTATACATTCATCTCTGAACTGCTCCTTAAGAGACTCGTCCTAATTAGGAGAAAGATAGTAAACTAAACCGCCAGCACTGCCGTCATTAACGATCTGATTTTTTGCCATATTGCCATTTCCGGTCAACGGATCAATTGTTGCAGAATCTCCATAAATAAACGTTGGATGCCTGCCGCCGCTGACCACTATTTCAACATGACCACCTAAATAACTAAAGTAAGCCACATCACCAGGTTTGGGTTGATAGCCGCTGCTAGCTGAATGGTAAGTAAACATACCAGTATCTATAATATTATTAGCATTGTATTCATCCCAACCGCCTATGCCCCGTTCCCCGGTAGTAAAAGGCGAACCGGCCTGCAGATAAACATAGCTAACGAAATCTGCACACCACTCTTCATTCGGATTGCCGGCAGTATAATCAGACATCAACACTGGCTGGAGCTTAGGCTCAGTCTGCCATGCGAGCCACTGCTGCTCAGCTACGCAAGCCACACGTGCTCCTAACGAGTTCTGCTTACACTCCGGGCTTGAGATACTGCTCAGCGGGGCGCCCGGCCAGTCATCGGGCGTCCAGTTTTCTCCTAGGGTGTTGACATAACTACAGTCGGCTGTGACAAGGGGTAAACCAGTTCTACCCTTAGGCAATGCCAGGCACTGACCATCTTGATTATTCTTGAAGCCGACGCTGTAACGCACCCATTCTTGATTTGCTCTTGTACTGCAAGGAACTATTGCGATTTTTGACCCTTCAACCGCTAGGCAATACTTGCTCGAATGCTCAATTTTGCCATCCTCAAAACTCCAGTCCTGGGCCGCAGTTCCGTTGCAAACCCAAGCTTGCATAAAGCCGTTTTTGGTAAAGTCGGAGTGATGAGCATCGAGGCAATAATTATTAACGCCTGAGCGAATTTCCGGAATTGGTGCATCAGCACTAACTGACCCTAATGACGCAATTGAAAGCCCACCCCAAACCATTAACGCAAGTATTGTTAGGGTCGTAATTAAGCCAAATAAAGCTCGGGCTTTTTGAAATACCGGTCGCTTTTGAGGCGTCGGCATTTGTCGATATGGAACTGGTCGCACTCTAATATAACTATTCTGCATGTTTGTTTTTTTTGGACTACCCTAATTATATAATAACGTTAGTGTGGACTGCTAGCCAATCATCGTTTAAACTAATTAATATATTGAACATATTTTAGCAGGTAAACCAAATGATTAAGACAGATCTAGAAGAAACGGCTCGAGATAAGAAGACGAGACTCAAAAGTACAGCCGAGTTAACGCCCATGAACCAGCGAACGGCATTAGCTTATAGTGGTTTTGTATTTTTGGTAATTATCGGTGGCCTGATTGTCTATTTGACCACCAACAGTAATTCGCCTGTACGTCCTGGGATCGAACGCCCATTAGGAAACCAGCCGGCCCTTTCAATCGCACCAGCAACGTCTTCTAACACTGGCCAGACGGCGACTGCACCAAAAAACTTGAGTGGCAGCGCGGTTAACCTTCAGGACAACATGCCGTCCGGGCAGGGCGGAGTAAAGGCCAGTCCGATTCAATCTACCGACCCAGCCCAAAATACCGGGCAAAGTGTTAACCAAACACAGCCATATTAGTGTTTACTTTCCCAAAGTAACTATTTATACTAGGGCAGTGCATAACGATGAAGAATTAGACCGACTCGAGATAGCTTTATCTAAATGTATGCGCATCGCCAAGCGCCCATACTACTGGGACGAATTACAAAAAAGAGCAGCCGTTGCAATTGACCGCCCTGCTGCGGCAATAATTTTGAGTCTGCTTAATGGACCACTGCAGTTTCAGGAGCTCGTGCGCCGCTTGGGCGTTGAAGCTCCCTCTATTAGCCGAAAGGTACACGAGCTCGAGAATGATCACCTAATTACGCGCGTACCAACTGAGGATAAACGAGTCCACCTCTTAAGCTTGACTAGGGAAGGTAGCACAATAGGCGGCAACCTCAAACGAGCCCGCCGAGAAATGCTAGCTTATATCCTAAATGATTGGCCGAGCGATAAACGCCATGAGTTAACCATGCTGGTCGAACACTTGGCTCTAGCCATGCAAGAATACTTCACTTCCAAAGACAGGATGGTCTAATCAAATATGCTTATCTTACTTGAAAAAGGAATCATGAGCCATGGCAGATAACGCAATGATAAAGGTTATGCATCTCACCAAACGCTTTGGTCATTTCACGGCTGTTGATGATATATCCTTTAATGTTTCCCGCGGCGAATTATTCGCTTTGCTCGGACCAAACGGTGCGGGTAAGTCAACGACTATTAAAATGCTGACTACACTGCTTAAACCAAGCTCCGGCAAACTTGAGCTTAACGGCCACAACGTCGTAGCTAATCCCGACCTAACGCGCCGCAGCTTCGGCATAGTATTTCAAGATCCATCGCTAGATAACGATTTAACAGCCTACGAGAATATGGAATTGCATGCTGTTATGTACGGAGTGCCCCATAGCGAAACAGCTCCTAGAATTGAAGAACTGATGCGCTTAGTGGAGTTGTGGGACCGTCGTCAAAGCTTGGTTAGAACATACTCTGGCGGTATGAAGCGACGACTTGAGATAGCCCGCGGATTACTACATCACCCTAAAGTTCTGTTTTTAGACGAACCAACGCTCGGTTTAGACGCTCAGACGCGCACTTTGCTTTGGGACTATGTTGGTAATTTGGCTAAGGAAAAGGAAATGACTATCCTCTTTACTACCCATTATCTTGAAGAGGCTGAAGCCAATGCCACCCGAATCGGAATTATTGACCATGGCAAACTATTAGTTATAGGAACGGCGCAGGAATTGAGGCAAGAGACCAATACCAATTCGCTTGAAGAGGCATACTTGGCTATGACAGGGCGTGAACTGCGTGATGAAGAGGTCGATTCTCATGAGGCCTGGCGACAACGGCAACGTTCGAGGAATATGCGATGAGAGTAATTTTTATACTTTGGCTGAGGCAGATTAAGCGCTATGTGCGCAGCCGATCAAGAGTAGTTGGCGCAATTGCTCAGCCACTACTGTTTTTGCTGGCGCTTGGCTATGGCCTGGGAGCCGTGTTTAAGGCGGCCGGCCGAGGGGATTACCTGCAATTTTTAGTGCCGGGGATTATGGCACAGACAGTGTTATTTTCTTCAATGTTCTATGGAGCAATGATTATCTATGATCGTCAGTTCGGATTCTTAAAAGAAACTATGGTCGCTCCGGTCAGCCGGCTTAAAATTATGCTGGGTGGCGCTTTAGGAGGTGCTACGACATCTGTTTTTCAAGGGGCATTAGTCTTCTTTATCGCCTTGGCACTCGGTTTCCATCCACTACATTGGGTGATGACATTAGTGGCGCTGGCCTTTATGATTTTGCTGGCCATTGCTATTACCAGCTTCAGTTCAGGTCTTGGCTCTTTCGTCCAAGACATGCAGGGTTTCCAGGCAATCAATCAGTTTTTAGTATTCCCGCTCTATTTCTTAAGCGGGGCGTTGTATCCGCTGGATCATGTACCAACTTGGCTACGGATAATTGCAGAGGTCAATCCGATTTCTTATACCGTCGACGCCATGCGCTGGTCAATGATTGGCACCTCTAAGTTCGGGCTTAGCAAAGACCTGATAGCCATGGCAATAACTACGATAGTATTAATTACATTTGGTGCGATTCGGTTCCGGCATATTGAAGCTTAACGATTGTGGATTAAAGGCCAGACTACCTTAGCAAGCACCGCGCCTTTTTCGACCCAACCGAAGTGACGGCTATCGCTGCTGTATTTTAGATTATCTCCTATAAAGAAGACTGTATATTTACGCACCCGCTCTACCCGCTTAATCTTTTCTTTGCCGCCCTGGCGAAAAATGTAGACCTGCCCCGGTCGAATTGATTTGAACCAACCGCTAGCTACTACCAGCTGCCCCGGCTGAAGCCTGGGGCTCATGCTACTGCCCACCACCCGGCGTAGCATTATCGGCCTACGCCTTCTTGGTTGCCCAGAATATTTCAGCGATGGCATCGATTTGATCAATCAACTTTTGCGCTTCGCCGGGATCGAGTGACCGCTTGCAAGTGCTAGCTTGTTTAATGGCCAGCCAAAACTTCTGGTGCAAGTCAGGGTATTTCTCGACATGCTCGGGCTTAAAATAATCCGCCCAAAGCACCATTAAATGGTACTTCACTAATTCGGCACGCTGTTCCTTAATAATGATCGCCCTGATCTTATCTTGTTCGTTCGCCTCGGCATACTTTAGCATTATTTCGCGTACGCTTTCGGCTTCAATCTTTGCCTGCGCCGGATCATACACGCCGCACGGTAAATCGCAGTGCGCATAAACTGGTTTGATGTTAAAAATCTTCATTTGCCTTAGTTACCCCCTTCTTGAGATTAGATAAAACCTTATCAACCTTATTATACCTTGTTGTACATTTACGATGTAAACGGTGACTTACGCTGCTGTTTTTTGCGCCAATCTTCAATCTCCTTGTGATGACCGCTTAAAAGTACCTTTGGTACTTTAAGCCCACGATATGTTTCGGGACGAGTATACTGAGGAAACTCCACCCTATTACCATCCTGAAAGGACTCGATGGCAGCTGAAGATGCGCCCCCTAAAACTCCTGGCAATAGTCGAACAACCGAATCAACTATCACTAAGGCCGGTAATTCTCCACCAGTCAGAACATATCCCCCGATACAGTAAGTTGCATCAACCCAATTAGTCACCCGCTCATCATAACCTTCATAATGCGGACAGATAATAATTAATCCTCTGCTAGATTCGGCTAAGTTATTAGCCTCAGCCTGGTTATATGTTTTGCCTCTTGGCGAAGGCAGAATAACACTGGCGTTGGGATCAAGCGTTTTAGCATGCTCGATCGCTCTGACTAACGGATCGACCATTAAGAGCATGCCGTCGCCGCCGCCGTAAGGAGTGTCGTCGACCTGCTTACGCACTCCTTCGCCAAACTCACGTAAATTAATTATGTTATAGCTTACTATGCCGCGTTCTTTGGCCTTAAATAGCATGCTAGAATCAAGATATACGCTCAGTACATCCGGGAATAATGTAATTAGTTGAACTTTAACCATCGTAAGGGATTAAGTCTTGCCCTAGCTTATGAATATAGGGAGATCACAGAGATTGACTATGGCTAACAATCCTAGAGGTCCAAGTCATCCATTTCTTCCAGCTCACGGCGGGTTTTGCTATATCGATCAGATTCGGATTCACTATCTACGTCGTCTTCCTCGGCACCTGGCAAGCTGCTCTCTAATTCGGACTCTTCTTCGGCCGGTGTCTCAGGTTCCAGGTGGTCAACGCGTTCGGTTTCACGCTTCGGCCGGGCTTCGCGTTGTTCAATCGGCAATCCGTTGTCTATAATCTTCAGGTTGTAGCGAGCATCGTTCTTGGTGCCTAAAGCTCGAAGCAACGTCCTTAAGCTTTGAGCTGTAGCGCCGTGCTTACCTATGACTCTACCTAGATCTTCAGGATCAACTGTCAGTTCGAGCAATACTCCTTTTTCATCAATTCTGCGCTCTATTTTGACAGCGTCAGGATGACTGACAAGTGACTTTACTACGTATTCGACAAATTGTTGGTCTATGCTGCTCATTTTTCAGAATCCTCCCACGAGTTAGTAACTTTAGTATAACATCTATTAGCATTCGGCTTTAGGCAGAAGGCTGATCACTTTCGACTGTCTCGGCCTCAACTGCACTAGCTGGGGCGTTAGTATCCTCTGATGGCGGTTCATCGCTACCCTTAGTTGCTGCCGCCGGCACTTCATCGGGCGCAGCCTGATTTTCAGCCGGTTCTGACTGAGTTGAACGACGTTTGTCGGGATTTTTAACTTCACGCTTTTTGGGCTTGACGTCGTTAACCCATTTTGGCAGTTTAATTTGTTCCCGCTTTAAAATTGACACTATCCTGGGCGAAGGCTGTGCCCCGTGGCTAAGGTAAAAACTAACTTTTTCTTTGTCTAGGTTAAGTGTTTTATGGTGAGGGTCATAGCTGCCTAAATAAGCCACTACTTTACCGCTCAGTGGTGTCCGCCTGGCGTCCTGAACGACCATGCGAAACATGGCGTGACCTTTACGACCAGTGCGCTGCATCCGTATAGTTAGCATCTTACTTTGGGTTATCCTCTTTAGCTCTTTAGAAATTGTTTGGCAACGGTTTCCTATTGTACAGATTAGCTAAGGAGTAGTCAAATTCACTGCATTAAAGCTATATAACCTAAATGAAACACTAATGCTCAATTGTACTTTTGTATTTTAAAATGGCACTTTCAGCGGCTTGTTGTTGCCCGGCTTGCTTACTCGGCCCCTTGCCTTTCCCGAGCAGTCTGCCATTGGCATAAACTCCGACAGTAAATAGTTTGTCGTGATCAGGACCTTCTTCAACAATAACCCTGTACGTAGGAGTAACGCCTTCGCGGCTTTGCACCAGCTCCTGCAGTTGAGATTTGGGATCAACCCACGCACCGCTGGTTAAGATGTCTCTGAAGGTAACGATAATGGTTTTTTCAATAAATTCTTTGGCTTTAACATAGCCATGGTCAAGATAAATCGCTCCAATGACAGCCTCGAATGTATTAGCTAATATTTGTGCTCTGGCTCGCTTTGTCCCTCGTTTTTCTCCTCGGCTCAATCTTAGCAAAGGCTCAAAACCGGCCTTTTCAGCGGCCGCCGACAGACTTTCTGTGCGCACCAGTGCGCTGCGCCAGTTAGTCAATATGCCCTCTTGTTCCTGATAGTTGCCAAATAGGTATTCGGTCACAACCAGCTCAAGCACAGCATCGCCTAAGAACTCCAGCCGTTCATTATGTTCGAGCACGGTTTTCTTGTGTTCATTTAAGTATGAGCGGTGAGTAAATGCGGTTATTAACAGCCCGATATTGTTAAAGCTAAAACCAAGGACCGATTGGGCAAATTCAACGTATAAGTTAGTATCCATAGCTCTCACTTTAGAGTTTAGATTCCCGCACTCGCTTCAACCCGATCAGTATCAGCTTACCAATATCTTCATAGGCAATTTTGTCGATAGCTTCACTTGCAGACATCCACCGCATTCCGCTCAGCCAATCCTCGCCTTTTAAATTCTGAGTATCGCCAAGTCCATGAACTAAGTAGATGTGCATAGTCATTAAAACCAACGTCCGGTTTCTGCGGTAACGAAAATGGACCTTGCCTAACCAGGTTATCACTTGCATTTCTTGTAGACCAGTTTCCTCGCGAATTTCCCGCTCAGCCGTAATTTTGGGATCCTCACCGGGTTCAACATGGCCTTTCGGGATGGTCCAGCGCTTTTTAGCGTCTTGGATTAATAACAGCTCAATTGCATTAGTCTTAGGATTACGGCGCCAAATTACACCCCCTGCAGTGGTTTCGTGAACCGCCTCGGCAATCTCGGGCCGACGCTTAACTAACCTCCTGATACCGTTGATCGGTTTAGGACGGTGCATTTACTTCTTCTTAGCCTTAACTTTGGTTTTAGTTTTAGTCCGAGTCTCAGTTTTTTTGGTTTTGGACTTGGCCAACTCTTGTTCGTCAGTTTGTCGGAATAATGTTCCTAAGACGCCGTTAACAAATTTGGAGGAATTCTCGCCGCCGAAAGCCTTGGCCAGCTCTACGGCCTCATTAATAACTACCTTAGGCGGAACATCAGGTTCATGCTCAAGTTCCCAGAGACCCATTCTGAGTATGACACGGTCAATCCGGGCAATTTGCATGATTGGCCACTCAGGTGCGACCGGCTGCAACCGTTTGTCCAGTGTCTCAGATGATTTAACGACCCCTTTAACTAACCGGTCAATAAACTCGGTATCTTCGACTGTTTCGGCGTAGCGCATAATATTACGCCTTGTAATATCGTCTAGGTTAAGGTTGCTGTCACCGGCTTCAGCACGAAAATCCTGCTCATAGAGAGTTTGTAGTGCAATTATACGGCCTAAATGTCGATTGGATGCCATGGCTTATGTTAAACGATCCCTGTTATTAAACTAATGCGAGCGCTAATTGAGGCTGAAGCTTACAGGCTATTGGATTTCGCTTTGGCGGATTCACGTTTGGTGGTTTTAACCAGTACTGGAGATTTCGCGTTGACCTTTCGAGCCAATTTAAGTACCAGATGACTGCGACGAGCACCAGTGGCTCGCGGGCTCGTCCGTTTTTTGGGTTTTCCCATTTAATTCTTCTCCTCTCTTTAAGGTGAGGATTAAGTTTTTACTTCAGTTCTACTTTAGCAGATGCAGCAGTCGCTTTTCAATTAGTCACAACTTTTTGAGTTACTAGACTTAACAGCTTGCCTTTAACATAAATGCTGCGGATGATCTGCGCTTGATTAAGATAGGACTGTACCTTAGGATCGGCCATAGCAGCTGCTTGAGCCGTAGCTTGATCGGCGTCAGCTGGTACTATCAGCTGCGCCCTAACCTTGCCGTTTATCTGAACCGCAATTGTTATAGAATCTGACTTAATAAACTTTTCATCGTAGCCTGGCCACGGCTGAAGGTGAATCGACCCTTCCCCGCCCAAGCTTGAGTAAAGTTCTTCAGCGATGTGTGGTGCGAACGGTGCCAGCATTGCGATTAAGCTTTCTAGCGCCCACTGCCATTCGCTCGAACTGAAGTTATCTTTAGCTTTAATCAGATAAAGCTGGTTCACGCATTCCATCAAGGCAGCTACCGCGGTGTTATAGCCCATATTCAGCAAATCTTCGCTCACCTTTTTGATGGTACGATGCATAACCTGCTTGAGTTTCAGATTGTCTATATTCCCACCATCTGCGGCGCTATATTCTTCGACAAGGTTCCATACGCGCTGCAAAAAACGATAGGTTCCTCCAAGAGATTCCGGACTCCAGGGCGTAGTTTGGTTATATGGGGCTAAAAAAGCTACGGCCAGCCTTAAACTATCCGCACCATAACCGCTCTCGATAACTTCCATAGGATCAACTATATTGCCTTTACTTTTGCTCATTTTGCTGCCATCGGCCGCCTGGATAATACCCTGGCTGCGGCGGGCAAGATATGGTTCGGGCGTCGGCACCAGACCCTGGTCAAATAAAAACTGATGCCAGAACCGAGAATAGAGTAAGTGCAGGGTAATATGTTCGATGCCGCCAAGGTAAAGATCAACCGCACCCCAGTAATTCAATTTGTCTTTAGCGGCGAATTCATGAGCATTTTTCGGGTCATAGTAACGCAAGTAGTACCAGCTGCTGCCAGCCCAGTTCGGCATGGTGTCGGTTTCCCGTTTAGCCGGTAAATGGCACAGCGGACAGGTCGTGTTAACCCATTCTTTAACCCTGGCTAACGGACTCGAACCATCCGAAGACGGCAAGTAGTCGGCAACAGACGGCAGGATAACTGGCAAGTCTTCATCTGCTACTGCGACCGGACCATGCTTTGGGCAATGAATAATCGGTATCGGCTCACCCCAATAACGCTGCCGGCTAAAAATCCAGTCACGCAAACGGTAGTTAATTCTCTCTTTAGCCAAACCCTTATGACTAAGTTCCTCTACAATTGCATCACGCGCAAGCGTACTACTTAAACCGTTATACTTACCGCTTTGAGTCATTAGACCCTCTTTAGTATATGGAGCCGGCGACATTAAAGAGTCAAACACATATTGATGAGCCGCATCTTCCGCAGTAGCCCTACCAATTGGCATCCAAGTTAACTTGAATTTGTTCTTTTCGCCCGCGTCAAGTTTAGTGGGTATTTGTTGGTCGCTTGTAAGATCAAATAACAAGCCGTGGATATGCACGTAATAGTCGGCCTTTTTGACATTGCTATAAAAATGGTTGTGCACTATAAAAGGAAGCTCAGCCTTCAATTCAAAATCCGTGTAGCCGGTTTCTTCCGTGATTTCACGCCGGGCAGCGCTCAACACATCTTCATTACCTTCCTTACCGCCGCCAATAAACAATTTGCCGCCGTAACTATCCTGACGCGGACCCCAATCTAGCATCAGCACCTCCTGGGATTTGGGATTACGCAGCACAGCTACGATTGCTTCTTTAGTTTTCTCATTTGGCTTAGCTTTGCTAAATTCTGGCTCAATGACGTACTTAATTGGCAGATCGTACTTGTTGGCGAAGGCAAAGTCGCGTTCATCATGCGCCGGTACACCCATAATCGCCCCCGTTCCATACCCCATTAGGATATAATCGGCTATCCATACGGGGATCTTATCCCCAGTCGCCGGATTAATGGCAAAGGATCCGCTGAAAACCCCAGTCTTGTCTTTTGCTTCAGCTTCCTGCCGCTCGAGCTCAGTCTTAGTCGCCGCTTCACGGACGTAAGCATTGACGACTTTCTTTTGTTCCTTAGTGGTAACTTCTCCAACAAGGGGGTGTTCCGGTGATAAAGCTATAAATGTTGCACCGAATAATGTATCGGGTCTGGTGGTAAAGACCGAAACCTCCTCTTTAATCGTCTCCAAGGAAAATTTAATCTCAGCTCCTTTCGAACGACCGATCCAGTTAATCTGCTGCTGTGCTATCCAGTCTGGATAATCCACATCCGCCAGACCATCAATCAAGCGATCTGCATAATCTGTAATTCTAAGCATCCACTGCTTGAGTAGCTTTTTTTCAACTAGGGTGTCGCAGCGTTCATGCCGACCGTTAACGACTTCTTCGTTAGCCAGCCCGGTACGACAAAATGGACACCAATTGACAGCTACTTCTTCCTGGTAAGCCATTCCGGCTTCAAAAAAACGCAAAAACAGCCACTGCGTCCATTTGTAATAATCTGGGTCGGAAGTTTTAAAGCTGCGGCTCCAATCAAAGCTAAAACCCATGCTCTCCAGTTGCTGTTGAAAGTTTTTAGTGTTTTCTTCAGTCGCCTGTTGCGGTGGGATTTTAGTTTTGATCGCGTAATTTTCCGTCGGCAGTCCAAAAGCGTCATAACCCATCGGAAAAAGGACGTTAAAGCCGCTCATTCTTTTTTGACGGGCGATGATATCCCCGAGTGTATATTCACGCATGTGACCGATATGCATGCCTGACCCCGAAGGATATGGAAATTCGGTCAGCATGACATATTTCGGACGCGATGGATCAAAGTCCACCGCTCTATAGATGCCAGACTCTTGCCATATTTTCTGCCATTTCGGCTCAATGTCTTTAGGATTATAGCGTCTCATATCTTGAACTTTAGCACATACTCACTTTAATACTGTTTTAGGTAACTGCTCTTAAAACCGGTAGCCAGCTTACCCTCACTTATGTTTCGTTCAAGCGCTAAATCAATCAGCTCATCAACCAGCTTAACGTTAGACAATCCCTTAGCGCGCCAATTATGCGCATAAAGGCTGCCCGGTAACGGATTGACTTCATTGAAATATACTTTTTTAGTTTTTCCGTCAATTAACAGGTCAACCCTGGCAATACCGCTGCAGCCAATCGCTTTATATACGGCTAGAGCGGTCGCTTCAGCTTCCTTATACAGTTTGGGCGGCAAGTCAGCTGGTAGCTTGCTATATCCTTGAGACCCGTTTTTGCCACTGCCGGTTTTCTTACCGCCGTGCAGGTATTTGCTATCAAAATCAAAGAAATCCTGGCTTTTAAGCAGCGGCTGCTCGACAAAGGCTGGACGTAATTTGTCATTCCCGATAATCGGTACCGTCACCTCGATTAGATTATTGACAGCTTCCTCGACTAAAACTTTGTCGTCGTAATGCGCGGCTACTTCTATGGCATTAATCAGTTCTTTAGGATTACCAACGCGGGCAATCGCAATGCTTGATCCAAGATGTACCGGTTTAACGAACAGCGGGTACTTGAGCTCACTTAATTTAGATAGTACCGCATTGTTGTCACGGCTAAAGTCTCTTGAGTAAAACCATACGTATTTAGGCGTCAGGATGCCTTCGCTTAAGACAACACTTTTACATAACGCCTTGTCCATCGCGATGGCGCTAGAAGGCATATCGCAGCCAACGTAGGCGACATTAGCCATCTCAAGCAGCCCCATCAGTTCGCCGTCTTCACCATGAGTACCGTGAGTGGCAGGAAAAGCTACATCGATCTTCACGTTTTTCGGACGCAACCCCGGCCACACCAACTCAAAACTACCGTTCATTTTTAGCTGCAGCGGTTTGATTCTGGCCAGGAACGCCTCAAGATTGCCTTTAGTATATAGCTCGATTGAGGCGAGTCCAGGATCCGAAAACCAACGCCCCTGTTTGTCTATATAGACTGGGTATACGTTGTATCTGCCACTAAGTTCGAGCGGCTTTATAACGCTAGAAATAGCGGTAATGATCGAAACATCATGTTCCGTCGAGCGCGAACCGAAGATAACGGCAACAGCTAACTTTTTCATAGGCATCAAGAGTTAGTATAGCGAAAAATCGTCCGGTTTAGGCGTAATTATCCGTCCAATCATTTTGCATCAACACTAAATCGCCGGCAGCCACAATCTGATCCAGGTGTTCATAGAAGTTAAGAGGATCATCGACGACCTGTAGTTCTCCGCTGTAACTAGAGCTTATGAGCCCCTCTTTAATAAAACCGGTTACCGAATTACGCATTAGTACCACTAAATCCGGCTTGGCATCCGCGATTAGCTCTCCCATGAGATTATGAATCCGCTTAGTGTCTTGACCCTGATCAACTAATCCTGGGGTCACATAAATTTTTCGACGGGCCGGAAGTTCCCGCAACAACGCCGTCCCGGCTCTAATTCCCTCGATGTTGCCGTTATATGTATCATCTATCACCCAGGCACCAGCTAGCTCATACGGCTGCATACGGTGCATAAAAGGTTTGCTTTTAGCAATACCGGCGATTACCTGGTCATGAGTCAGCCCCAGTTCCAGCCCGATGACCGCCGCTAGCGACAAAGCGCCAATCTGGTGTTCGCCAAGCAGTTTAGAACTTAAATTAAGCTTGGTCTTACCAGCAGAGAGGCTGAAACTAACCCCATGAATATTTAGATCAACTTCACTTACCCGCCATTCGCCAACGCCCTTAGAGCCATAGGTGATATAGCCTGGCTTAATATACGCTTTAGCTTGTGACGATTCAGCGTTGACATAGACGTTTTTACCATTTAAATACTCTCCTAGCGAAAAGATATCTGCGCCCGCTGCCTCAAGCGTTTTATACTTATCCAGATGGGCTGGCGCGAGCCCGGTAATAATGCCATGGGTCGGATGAGTATTGAAGGCAAAACGCTTAACATCGCCCGGAGCTCCTTCGCCGTACTCAATAATGAGCACGTCCTCGTCTCCACTTAAACTTTTAGCGAACTTGGCATGCTCGCTTAAAACATTCTTATTGGCAATAGTTGCTTTCACCTTCAGCCCCTCACTTAAAACGGTTTTTAGAAGCTCTTTCATGGTAGTCTTGCCGTAGCTGCCGGCAACCGCGATTTTGACTCCGGGGTGGTTTTGATAAATAGTTTTGGCCGCTTTAATATCTTTATTTAATTTAGGCTCTACGATCAGCACCCGGCCAAATTCAAGCGGCAAAACAACTAGGTGCGACCAGATAAAAGGATAGGCAATCAGCAGTGCCGCCCCGATTTCCCAGGCCCAAGCATTGTCCCCGCTTAAAGCCCCATAAGCTATAAGAGACAGTCCGGCTAGAATTTCCAGTAGCATGCCGAGCGCCAGAAATAGCTCGAGCAGTCTAGCTTTGGCGGTACGTTTAAGCGTCCGCCGGCGCGCCACGCCTGAAAAGTCAGCCGTTCGCCACAGCCACTTTAAGTAGGGCGCACTTTGGTATTCGCTGGCTTGCAGCATATAGGTAACAGCGGCGGGGAAGCGCGGCGAATAAAGCGACGTGATAATTCTGATGTTCATAGTCAAACTAGCTTAAGAAGTCCTCTATCAAGCTTACTACTTCTTTGGCTTTCGTCTGATGAATAAAGTGACTGCTGGAAGGCAAAACCTCAAGTCTCGAGTTTTTAATCAGCTCATGGAAACGTTCGCCGTCTTTTAGCGGGATTGCCGGATCATGGTTCGCATTTATAATTAAGGTCGCAAGCTTCAGCTGCGCTGCGTCGGCTTGGACATCCTGCTTCACTGTCAGCTTAAAGGTTTCCTCTAAGGCCGGCACCGCCAACATATCCGAACCGACGCTCCCGTATAGCTTCTCACGCAACTGCTGACGCCTAGCTTCGGGCAGCCAGAAAGTGGTCGCTTTACCGACTTTAGCCACCGACTTGGTAGCTAAACGTTTCGCTGGCTGGCTGTTTCTGACACCGGCTGAGGCGAGCAGCACTAACTTGTTCGCCTTAAGTACTCCTGTTGCTAGCGCCCTAATAGCCAGCGCTCCCCCGTTGCTGTGCCCAATAATGGCATAAATAGGATCTAGACCGAGTTTTGCCATAAAATGCGCAGTCAGCTCGGCATAATTATCCAGATTCCATGATTGCTTGGGTGGTTCGCTCCCACCGAATCCCGGAAGATCAAGTGCTAAAAGCTGGTAGCTATGCTCTAGTTCGCTCATCAAGCCAGCATAGGTATGGTAATCATCGCCCCATCCGTGCAGTAGCATCAATAGGCGGCCGCGGCCTTTTAGCTCGTAGTGAATATCTAGGTTATCGACAATAACATTCATTTAAGGGCCATTATACGGCAACCGGTTAAACCACTAACTCATTAATGTAGGCATCTTGGGTCGTCGTAGCCAAATTATCTGAACTTACTAAGAGTGTAGGCACGAAGACAGTAGGAGGTACTTCAATCACAGTAACACTGATAAAGCTATGAAACATCCTGTTGATAGATGTAGCCAGCTCCTTGATATATAACCTAAATCCAACTTAGAATTAATCTAAGTAAAGCATTAGCTTTAAGTTTGCTAAACACTTAGTACTTATAATTGGCGGTAGTTGGCGACGTTACGTTTTCAGGCTAGGAACACATCTAAGGTCAAAAAGCCTGCGTTTTAAACTGGAGCTTGTCGGTTAGGTTGTATCATTTTGGCTCAGCTCGCCCAATTATCATTTGTCTTACGCGGCCCAACTACTAATTGGCTCGAGCGATCCCGCTTTGCGAAATGAGCTGAGCTATAGCGCTAAAGAAGCCACCTTCTTTCTCAACCAAAAAAATACGAATGCATCACCGAGGGCTAATACGGAATCAACTTGGAGTAATTTCAGCTCTTCCC
>DAHWID010000011.1 GCA_027345405.1 Candidatus Saccharimonadota bacterium | reverse complement strand
TAAGTTCTTGATGGATCGCCCAAACTCAGCCACATATCTAGCCGCTTTGATTGATTCGCGTTTTTGTCTCGTTGTTCCAGCTAATACCGCAATGTTGAGTTGATTTAAATTTTCCACTAGATAGTGTTAATTTAGCACATCAAATTACTCAGATCCACTAAATTAAGCAAAAAGGCTGTGAAATCTGCCCTTGCACTATTTATTTCTGCCTGTTCATCCTCTTCGGTGCGCGTGTATATAGTGATGCTTCTTTTTGAAACTTCGCCACCTAACCGACTTCCATAAAGTTCGGGGTGATTGGGCTTAGAGTAGACGTATTTCCGGGGAGATTCCAAGTATTTGTCCACGCCCAATCAGCGATGCATTCGGCTGCTTGATCGTCCGGATAAGCAGGCCAGAACTCGATTTTCGGTGTCATTCACTGTAATATTACCATGTCTTCGCGAAAAGTCTAGCTTAAGAAGAGGTCGTTCCATTCTTTTTCATGTTTTAGTTGTATAATTTTTATTATGCGAGAAGGCTTGGAAGATCTGAATGTACCCATATTTGATCCAACCCTAATGAGTACTGCTGGTCTGCGCGAATATTACAATAAAGTCGAAAATGTCCAAGTAGAGTCTCATTATGATAAAGCATTTTACACAAAGCTAGGCCAAGTGATTGCGGAAGAACTTACTTATAGGGATACTAATGGTGACAGAGATAGGACTGCATCATAGTTTGGGCAGCCCGTATCCCTATCGCTCTAAACCAGCTAAAGACCCAGTTTAGTAGAACAAACCGGCCAAGCTCCCCATCCCTGTTGCGTTTGTAGAAGCTGAGCACGATAGATCTGTTGACTTGGGCTAGCCTGATTCGGATATCCGCTACCACCGACAGCTTGCCAGCTAGAAAGTGTAAACTGCAAGCCACCATAGTAGCCGTTACCAGTGTCAGCTCCCCAGTTACCGCTCGACTCACATTGAGCTAATTCATACCACGTACTGACGCTTGACATAAGCGTCTGTCCCGTAAGCTGTGGCTGAACCGGTAAGGCAGTTGGACTTGCGGGTGTCACGCTACTTTCATCTGAATTTGGCGACGCAGACACAGCTTGAGCAGGCTGACTATCGCTATCGACAGATTGCGTAGGCCCGGCCCCCTGATTTGTGGTCAAATCAGGCAGCGGCCGGTTTGGTAATGACTGTCCTGGTAAAGGGATAGTTAACAGTTCTCCCGGATAGATCAAATTAGGATTATTGATCTGATTATTAGCATCAAAAAGCCGTACATAGGTGGTGTTAAACTTAGCCGCAATTGCGATCAAGCTATCACCACTCTGTACGGTTACAACTTTTGGTGCCTGGTTAGTATTATTATGGTTATTTTGGTTATTAGTTTTATTTACTGCGGCAAAAGCTGTTGTGCTTGCTACCGTAGCAATAACCGCGGCACCAATTAGTGCCGTAGCTGCTGCGTATAAACGCATCTCACCTCCCTGCCTAATCAAAAACCCGTAGTTAGTTTAAATCGTTTGCCTTAAACGCAAGGCGCGTACGGTCTTTTGCTTTTTTCGGATATGATATAGGCGCTTTTTGTGTCCTTAAGAACGGGTTCCCGATCTTGAGACACAAGTTCTGATGATACCAAATACAAAATACGTGTCAAATCTAACAGAGGTGTAAAAAATAATTAAGCTTTAGCCTTTAATATAAGACACTTTAGCTTAAGCTGCCTCATTATCTATTAGGCGTTATGGCAGATGAGTTGCGTAGGATTTATGCTTTTTTAGCAGTTTTATTGTATTCTGGGTGTTTGCTCCAAGTATAGGCGAGCAGAAGTCCGATCAAGAGAGCGCCAATTCCGGCGCAACCAAAAGCTCGTAGCAAATGTGTATGGATGTGACCGTAAAAAAGAAGCAAGCCAGCCACTACAAAATTAACCCAGCCCCAAATTACATTAACTATAGCCGAAGATGGGCGACCAAATGGTGTTTGATGTTGCTTCCCGGATATACCGAGCACAAAATGCGGCACTCCGTTGCCACCTAACACACCAGCTAGAAAACTATAGACGTAAACTTGCCAATCCATTTATTAAATTCTCCTCAATACTTAAATTAAGGATAATTATGCGCCTAATAAAAGATAGTTGCAATACGCTTAAGTTTAGTGTTGAATTGGCTTGTTTTAAAAACCTTATAAAAAGAAAAAGTAGTCATTAACTGAAGCGTAGCAAAAACCATTTAATCCAAGATCTATTTTGACATCAATTGCCTATAAAACTCTTTGATAGCCGTAAAATTATGTATGCCTAATGCAGGAACTAGAACCTCCTGTCCTTTAGGCGACTTGTAGTTGGTAAGTAGAGGATCAGTACTGCTGTAACTATATGTGGCCGACTGCAGGTGGGATAAGCTAAGGCCGGCGGAAGTTTTTAGCAAACTTATCGCAGCAGAAAGCGTTAAGTTCGTTTGAACATTGTTGCCAAAACTATCAAACAAATCCACCATTTTTATGGGGTCACTTAAGATTTTGATTGTTAGTGCTTTCTTAAGCAACGCTATTATTATTTGCCGTTGGTATTGCATACGATTAAAGGCATTGCTTAAAATCTCATAGGAATTAACGCTACTGACGTTATCGCCATGAGCACGTACTAGATCGAGTGCTTCTTGGCCGTCAAGTTTATCCCAGCCATTTAGCAGCCTAAGATGGGTATATGAATCATACACTCCGCTAGGATTGGAACTCTTAATGTAAATCGTGATACCCGAAGCAGTATTTACGGCATCCTTAAATGCCGCATAATTAAACAGAACTTCGTAATCGATGGGAATACCCAGTTCATTTTGGACAATTTGCTGTAGTTGACCCATGCCTCCAGAAGGTAACCCCGGCTTATGAAAATTGAAAATCTCATTGGCAGTAGCAATTTTGCTATACCCTAACTTTGGTATATAAACCCATAAATCGCGCGGGATGCTCAAGATAAACCCGGTTTTGTTTTTGGGATTATAGCTAAGCACCATGATGGATTCAGCCAAAGCAGTTCGGGCGTTATGTGGATTATTTATCGAATCACCGACTAAAAGTACGTTTATGCGTCCGTTTGACTCCTTGAGCGGACTACTGTTAATTAGCACATCGGCATCTGAAAATAAATTGCCGTGAAACACTTTGTCAATGCTACCTATAACCGAAGTCGAAACCCAAGTACCGAACCCGATCAGCAACACTACCGCCATAATCACCACTGGCTTTAGTGCGCGTTTAAGCCAAGGCTTATGCTGCCGTGGCGGTTTTTGGGTCACGAGATGGCCGGCGAGAGGCAAGGTTCCAATGGGTGCTTGAGGTCGTTCAACCTTTGGCGGATAAGCCTTTGTCCGTTCGGCAAATGATGCTGTCTGTAGCTGCCGAGTCGGGTTGGTCGAGGTAGGTCGATAGATTGGTTGACGTGGTTTTGGTCTATTTACTTGAGAAAAACCATCAATAAAATAAGACGGCCGTCGATAAACTTGACTCCTGGCCCCTGGTTTTTGTTTATCCATACGCAGGTTTAGTATAACAAAAGCTTAAGCACTATGCGTATCTGGACTGTAACGATAAACCGGATAGCTTAATCAACGTGGGCGAGTTTTGGTAATCGATAAAACCAGACTTTAATAATATCCAACCCTACGAAATAGATTCCTGTAGAGGCCAGAATAAAGAGCATAGCCGGAAAGCTCAGGGCTTTAAAAGAAAATAATTTTTGGGTTAATGGTAAATACACCATTAGAACGGTTATTGTGGCTATGATGCCAAATGCCAGTTTTAAGGCTCTCGACATCTTGACTGCCAGGAAGAAATGTTGACGGTTTCTGACGGCCATGATCACGACGAAACCAAGTAGCGTTAAAAACAAATACAAGCTGGTGCGTACAACATCCAAACTTTGGCTTTTGACGATTGCATAGAACAGAACCTCGAAGATTGCCGTATAGCTGCCCAATACGATGGACACGAAAATCAGTGAGTGCATGTTGTAATGGCTCGGGCGATGCAAACTGCCAGGATCGACATTATCGGTACTAATAGCAATCAAGGGAACATCCCCAAGCAGGTTGGTCAGTAGCAGCTGAAGTGTTAGTAGGGGAAGCGCATCACTAAGCAAAAACAATGCGGATAAAGCAAAGAAGTTACCAAAATTACCAATCATGGTGTAGCGTATGTATTTGTTGATGTTTGCAAATATGCCACGGCCGTAGCGAATGCCATTCACTATTACTTCAAGATCATTATTAAGTAGTAGTATGTCAGCACTGTCACGTGCTACATCGGTAGCATGGTTTACGGCTATTGCGACGTCAGCCAGTTTTAAAGACGGTGCATCGTTAATGCCGTCTCCTTGGTAACCAACAACATTACCTTTAAGCTTGAGAACGTTTATGATGCGATACTTTTGCTCAGGGGTTAATCTGGCAAACGCACTATGGCTCGTTACTACTTCTGCCAGTTTAAGATCACTGAGTTTTTCTAGTTCGTCTCCAGTGAAGACAACTTCTGATTTATCAATCAGGCCAACTTCCTGAGCCACATAAGCCGTGACTTCACGGCTGTCTCCAGAAAGTATCTTAATATCAATTCCGAGCTTACGTGCGGTGCTAATTGTCCGCCTAGAAGATGGACGCAGTGGGTCATCAAGAGACACAAAACCAGCAAATTTAAGCCCGGCTTCGTGTTCGACAATATTAAAATCGGTTTCTGGATTATAGCTAATCTCTTTGTAGGCAATACCGAGGTGGCGTAGCCCATCCCGACCTTCATTTTCAATTATTTTTAGGTATTCTGTAGCTTTAGAATCGTGACATAGCTGCAAAAGGGTTTCGACCGATCCAACTTCCGCTAAATAGGTTTTATCTTTGTCAGAAAAAACCACCCGACGGCGACGCATAAGAGGATCAAACGGTAATTCCTCAAGCCGTTCTACTTTAGTGGCAGTAGATTGGATATTTTTTGGTATATAACTTACCAAAGCCTGGTCAAACGCCGTAAGATGGCGGTGATGCTTAATATCTCCTGAGTCAAGGCTAGCAAGCGCCAGATACATAAACTGATTAGCATCTTTGGCATAAAGACGTTTAACGTTCAGCTTATTTTCGGTCAAGGTACCAGTCTTGTCACTACATAGAACATTAATATTCCCAAGATCCTCAACCGCAGTCAGAGTTTTAGCGATAACATGTTTTTTAGCTAGCTTAAGTGCACCGCTCGATAGTGTAACGGTTGCAATAACCGGCATCGCTTCCGGCACAACCGCAATCGATAATGCAATCATAAACAGCGCCAGTGACGCAATATTACTGAGGCTGCCATTTACTGCCAGTTTGGCTAAAAAGACTAGCGCCAAAGTTGCAAAAGTAACTTTGATCAAAAAGCTACTAAATTGGGATAGCGACTGTTCATATTGTGTAATACGCCGCGTAAAACTGGAAAGCCGCGCGATATCTCCAAGCTTAGTTTGATTACCCGTAGCATACACTACAGCCACCCCTTCACCCTGATCGATTGAAGTACCGGCAAATACCAAATCTCTCCCAGATTCCAGTGATTTACCCACTCCTACCGATTCGCCGCTCAGCGCTGATTCATTAACAACCAAATTAGTCGCCTTAATAAGTTGGCAGTCAGCCGGAACCGAGTCGCCTTCTTTTAGTATAATCACATCACCCGGCACTAATTGTTTCTCATCAATTAGCACTTGGGTGTCGCCGCGTAAACAAAGAACCTGTCTGGTAACTAGACGTTTAAGATTATCAATAGCCTTTTCAGACTTGAACTCCTGAAAAAAACCAAGCCCCGTATTTAGAAAAAGAATAACCGCTATTACTCCGGCATCTGAATAATCCTTTAAAAGCAGCGAGAGCAAACACGCCACCACCAGTAAATAAATAAGTGCACTCTTAAACTGTTTTAGCAGCAGTTTAGCATACGAAAAATGATTGTTGTCCGTGAAGCTATTTGGCCCGTATTGGCTTAGGCGTTCACCTGCCTCTATATCATTAAGGCCGTTAAGGGTGGTTTTAAGCTTATCCAATCGTTCGTTAAGTGGCAAAGATTGTGATTTGGTAGGTTTGGTTTTTATTTTCTCTTGCATAGAACTCGTTTAAAATAAGCTATAGATAGCTGCAAGACCAGAAACCGCCATCAGAACAACCAATATCCAGCCGATAAAACCACTAATTCTGCCGTTTTTCCACTGCCCCATGGTCTTTTTATTTCTGGCGATCAGCATGATTAGTACCAGAATGATCGGGGCAACTATGCCATTTGCAACCGCAGAATAAATCAAAGCCTTAATTGGATTGATCCCTAAAAAGTTAATCATTAGCCCGACCAGCATCGATATGATAATTACTCCGTAGAACGAATAGCCTTGCTTAAGTTTTGAGTTCAATCCTTGGCGTTTCCCTAAAGACTCGCTGATTGCATAGGCGCTTGAACCCGCCAGTACAGGTATGGCCAGCAGGCCCATACCTACGATGCCAAGAGCAAATAGATAATAGGTTGCGTTACCGGCAAAAGGACGCAGTGCCTGGGCGGCTTGAGCGGCAGTATTAATGTTAGTGATACCATGCGTAAACAGCACGCTGGCACAGGCAGCGATAATAAAAAACATGACGATGTTTGAAAGGGCCATGCCTGACCATACGTCAATCCGCATTCTCTTTAACGATTGTTTATCGGTTCCCGTGCGGCTAGCAATTGTAACTTTACCGTCAGCTATCTCCTCTTCAATTTCTTGCGAAGTTTGCCAGAAAAATAAATATGGGGTAATCGTGGTACCAAGCACGGCACATAATAAAATCACATTACTTTTAGTGAGTTTGATGTGGGGGATTAGTGCGTAATGAGCAACTGTTGACCAATGCGGATGGGCTAGGATTGCTGAAAGTATATAGGCAAACAACACCATTGCTAACCACTTAAGATATTTGGCATAACGCGCATAGGGAGTAAATATCTGGAGCATTAGAATCAATACTGTGGTGACTATCACGAGTAAAACAGTAGGTAGCTTAACTACCAGCTGAACAGCGTTGGCCATTGCTCCAATATCTGCACCAATATTAAAGGTGTTAGCGGCAAATAAACAGATCGTGGAAATATATAGTATTCGTTTACCGAAATGCATCCGGATATTAGCAGCCAATCCTCGTCCAGTAACTAAACCGATACGAGCACAAACTTCTTGAATTACCGCCATTAGCGGAAAGGTAAACGCCGCTGTCCATAGTAAGCCAAAGCCGTTTTGCGCACCGGTTTGCGAATATGTTGCAATCCCGGAGGGATCGTCATCCGAAGCCCCGGTCGTTAACCCGGGGCCTAACAGATACCAATAGTTTTTAGCTCGTTTGAGTGGTTGTTTGTATTTACCTACAGGTAGGGTTTGAGCAATTTTCTGACCCCCTTCAACGCCTAAATCAAGTGCCTTTGCAGGCGCCTCAATTGTTCGCTCAATTATATTTTTTTTAACCATTATCTTAGGGCTCTATCTTCTATATTAAGTTAAACATGAGCGTATTGCCAAACTCAAAAGATGTTAATTTCTGCTTCGTGTTTAAGAACCTGGCTCGACTTATTGCCCGACACAACAATCAGGTTTTGCGATATTTCTTTGGGATAGCTCGGGTCAACCTTTATAATCCTGACCGGTCCAATGGCTTTAGAATAGGACATCCTGATCTGACCAAGCAAAGAATTTTGATCAGAATTAATAGAAGAGATGCAATTGGTCGCAACCAGTCCGCCAGGGTTTAGGGCCGCGGCTAACGCTGCGGCAAATTGACGCGTGCGAAATTTTAAAGGCAGCGTAAAGTTATCAAAAACATCAGTGATAATTAGGTCGTATTGCGAACGTTGATTGAGCATAAACCGTTCCGCATCATCAATAATAATCTTAACCCTGGGGTTTGACCGAAAGCCAAAATGTTGGCGGGCCAACTCGATTAAACCGACATTTATCTCAACAACAGTTACTTTAGTATGAGCTAAGATATTAATTATGGTTGTCGGCAGGGTTAAGACACCTCCCCCAAGAATCAGTAGTGATTTTGGATTGATTTCCGATGTCAGTTTTAACAAAAGTTGGTTATAGTCAAATAACATATGCGTATCGCCATCTAAAGGAATCCCTGACTGAGCCGCATGGAGTGGTCCCGCAAATAGCACCCTAGCGCGGCGGTTATCGTAAATTAGTTCTTCGATAGTAAACTTGCCAAATTCATTATCTAAGGTCTCGATGACTTTAGGCGGTTCCATATAGGGATGTATTATATCCTAGCCCAATAAACCAATGGCCCCCAGGAATCAGGCGGTATAATTAAAAGCAGTTAGTTCAAAGATGGAGCAAAAAGTTAAATCGGTTGTAACTTTGTATAGTCGTCGTACGGGGCTAATAGCACTATTGCTAACACTCATATTCGTAGGGATTACGCTGGGACTTGGAAATTATTCGAATTTAGTCATACCGGGCAATCCCGACCCTAGTGCCCGTTATTTAGCCGAACCCAGCACCCATCTGGATTTTATGTCTGAATGGGATGGTCCGCACTATCTTTCAATAGCTCAGCATGGTTATTCAAACCGCGCACTAACGGCATTTTTCCCGCTCTATCCACTGCTCATCCGTTTATTGATGTTTGTAATCAGTTCACCTCTAATATCTGCTCTAGTTGTCAGTTGGCTAGCTTTAGCGGTAGCACTATATTTCTATTTAAAAATCTTGGCTCAATTATTTAGAGATGCAGATGTTTCAACCAAAATCATGGGGGTGCTGCTTTTTCTGTTTTTCCCTACCGGAGTTTTTCTAGCGGCCACTTATACTGAAAGTCTCTTCGCCTGCTTAGCGTTAGCTGCTATCTACTTTGCCCTAAACAAACGTTATCTGGTAGCCGGTTTAATGGCAGGGTTATCTACCGCGACACATCCTGAAGGCGTATTTATTACGGCCTTAATTGGTTTGCTGCTACTTGAAGCTAGGCTTAATTGGGGCAAGGTGATTGCCGCTGTAACTATTGGTATCAGCGGTATCGTAGGTTATATTATTTACCTCTCTTATAGTTTCAATAAACCACTAGCTTTTGTAAGTGCGCAGCGTCATAACCACTGGCTAAGCGGGAATCCATTTGCACAGATTGTTAATTCGGCAACGCCAATTGATTTAATTTTGTTTCTTATTGTCATAGCAGCAGTCATTTATTGGTGGAAGCGCCGGCTTAGTTTTGCACTTTACAGTTTGCTGTTCGTACTATTGCCATTAATAGGAGGCAACTTTGCCGGTTACAGTCGCTATAGCTTAATGGCCTTCCCTGTTCAGTTTATGCTGTTTGCAAAAACACGTAAAAATACACTTGCCTACGCAAGCGTGCTAGTACTGAGCGGAATTTTATGGGCTTACTTTGTAATCCATTATGCAGCTGGTTATACTGGAGGGTCTTAACAATAATGCTATTTTGATGTTGATCAGGCTTTTTTGGGTTTGACAGTAGTGGTTTTTTGAGCCATCTTGTGTAAATTATCGAGCATTTGTTCGATTGTCATTTTTATCCTTTGAAATGTTCTAGATCCATCTTTTAATTAACACGAAACTCATCATAGCCCTTATGTATAAGGTAACCTGTAAAAATTATTACACTCTTTTGCCTGGCGGGAGCATCTGCCCCCGGCCGTATTTACCATAGCCTAAAGCAATAGTTAAAGCTTTAATGACCTCGGCACCCTGTTCATAGCTCATACCAATACGTGCAATTGGCATGCCTTTACCTTGTTGATTCGACTGGGTAAATGTTACCTGTAACCCAAGTTGGTTACAATCAATGTTAACGCCATCTGAATAAATTGTACGGTTATCCGTTGCTAAAACCATCACTAACTGCCGGGCAGATGCAAGAGCTTCTTCTATCATGTCAATATCATCCAAGTTGCCAGCATATCCAGCGAGCTCCCAAAGCTGCATGGCTAACGGGTCAGCCAACCGGTAATGGCTGATCAGCAAATTGAGGATCTCTTCATCCGGCCGGTCAAGCCCAGCCTCATAACGCTCTAGAACATGCTCATCAATTTCGACGGCGCCGGATACTTCGGCAAGACTTTCGTGTTTAGCTTTACGATAGTTTTTAAGTTGTTGTCCGAGCTTTATATATGGCTGCGGACTGCTTGAGGATTGACTCATAGTTAAATGGTATATCCAAGCCTCGCGCTTATGCAAGTTATTGTTTGTTGTTATAGTTAGAATGGATGGAGAATTTCAGACAAAACGTATCACTTAGCGAGTACTCAACCATGCGACTCGGCGGTAAAGCTGCCTACCTGACAGAAGTTGAAGACGAAGCAGCATTAAAAAACGCCGTGGCAGCCGCCAAAGTACTTAATCTGCCAATTATTATGATCGGTAAAGGGAGCAACATCATCTGGCGCGATGAAGGCTATCCGGGATTAGTACTCGTTAGCCACATTCGGGGATTCAGTGTCAAAGATGATGAATTGGGCAGTTATGTCACAATTGGCAGCGGTGAAATATGGGATGAGGCCGTGGCTAAAACGGTCGAACTAGGTTTAACCGGCATTGAGTGCCTCAGCCTTATACCCGGTACGGTCGGAGCAACTCCAGTCCAAAATGTTGGTGCTTACGGCCAAGAAATAGCACAAACCTTAGTTACGCTTTCTGCATACGACTTACAGACCGATCAAATGGTAACCCTGTCCGCTTCAGATTGCGATTTTTCTTATCGTAACAGTATTTTTAAAACCACTGCTCAAGGACGTTATTTAATCACATCAATTACCTTAATGCTGAGCAAAGGCAATCCACTGCCCCCCTTCTATCCTGCCGTATCTAATTACCTAGAAACACACGGAATTTCCCAGTTCACACCTGCTGCCTTGCGTCAGGCGGTCATAGCTATCCGCAGAGCCAAACTGCCCGATCCTAATACTATTGCTAACAGTGGCTCTTTTTTTTATAACCCCGTCGTTGATAGCAATGTCTTAGCAACTCTCGAGGAAAGATATTCAGTAGTACCGCATTGGGACGTAGATAACGGCAAAGTAAAGTTATCTGCTGCTTGGTTAATCGCTGAGGCTGGCTTTGCTAATTACTATGATCAGGCAACCGGCATTGCCACCTGGCCTACTCAAGCACTAGTGTTTATTAACCAAAGCGCCAACCAAACAGCAAACCTACTCCAATTCGCTCAGCAAGTAAAAACTAAAGTAGCTCAACAATTCGGCGTTGAACTGATGATGGAACCACAGCTATTACCTTAGGGCCAACACTCTATGGTAGAGAGAAGGTAGTTGCGAACTGTTTAACCTCTTTGCTTAAATTTTCGAGTTCAGTTTCGTTGTTTCGATGTTTAAGTGCCGCTGCCATCCACTGCGCAATTTGATCCATATGTTCCTCTTTTAACCCGCGGGTAGTAACGGCCGGTGTACCTAAGCGTATACCACTCGGCTTATAGGGTGGCAAAGGATCGTCGGGTATAACGTTCTTATTCAGCGTCAGCCCGATACGGTCCAGAGTTGACTCTGCCACACTACCGTCAAATCCGAAACTGGATTGAATATCCGCTACCATCATGTGGTTATCGGTGCCATTGGTTATGAGCTTAAAACCACGCCTCATTAGTCCTTGAGCCAAAGCCTGAGCATTACTCAGTACTTGTTTGCAGTAATCTTTATACTCCGGCTGGGCTGCTTCAAATAACGCCACGGCTTTAGCGGCAATAATATGCATATGCGGCCCGCCTTGTAATCCTGGAAATACCGCGCGATCAATCAGCGTAGGCAAATTGTCCAGCGTCTTCTCTACCGGTTTAAGCGGATTAGATACACTGCCACGCGAAAGAATCATCGCACCGCGCGGGCCACGCAAAGTTTTGTGTGTCGTGGTCGTCATAACATGAAAACCAGCGTCAAACGGATTAGCTAAGACACCGCCGGCAATTAGGCCAGCAATATGCGCCATATCGGCCATCAACATCGCGCCGACTTCATTGCCAATTGCCGCGAATTTAGCATAATCGAGCTCGCGCGGATAGGATGAGAAGCCCGCTAATATAATCTTCGGTTTGGTTTTGAGTGCAACAGCACGCATCTGGTCATAATCAATTTCGCCAGTCTCGATATCTTTGATGCCATAACGGACAAAATTAAACAGCTTAGCAGAGATAGTCCCGGGTCTGCCATGCGTTAAATGTCCACCATGACTAAGCTCCATCCCCATAATCGTGTCGCCGGGTTCCAGCCACGCATGATACACTGCCTCATTGGCTGGAGCTCCGGAATGCGGTTGTACATTAGCATGATCCGCTTTAAATAAAGCCTTGGCTCGGTCAATGGCTAGCTGTTCTATTTTGTCGGTATTAACTTGCCCGCCATAGTAACGCTTCCCGGGATAGCCCTCAGAGTATTTGTTAGTTAACACGCTACTCATGGCCTCACGCACTTCTTCGCTAACATAATTCTCGCTTGGTATTAACTCTAAACCTTCGCGCTGACGTAACGCCTCTGCAGCAATCAATTTTGCAATTTGCGTGTCTTTCACAAAAATATATATCTCTTTAAATATTCAAGTGCTATTGTAACAAGCCCTGTCTGCGATTAAAATAAGTGGGACTTCTAAACCAAAAATAAAAGTATTGCCACTCTAACACCACATATGATATAACTGCTGCATGTTAACAACAAACGAACAGATCGGTCAACTAATTGCCCAAATACGACAAGAGCGCGGCTTGACGCAAACGGAATTCGCAAAACGTCTTTCGACCTCGCAATCAGCCGTTAATCGAATGGAGCACGGAAGACAAAACCTTAGTCTTGAAACACTAGGACGTATCAGTGAAGTCCTAAACAAACAGTTGATCAGCGTCACCTCTGGTGCGGTTAATTTAAGAATTGAAGGTGGACATGAACTAAGCGGCGAAATCGCGCTAAAAACCAGTAAAAATGCTGCTGTTGGGTTACTCTGTGCCAGTTTGCTTAATAAAGGTACTACAACCCTAAAAAACATTGCCCGGATCGAGGAAGTTAACCGGATAATTGAAGTGCTGGAAAGTATTGGAGTAAATGTAAAGTGGCAAAATGGCAATGATCTTTTAATAAAGGTTCCGAACCATTTAGATTTGGCTAATATCAATCACGAATCAGCCAAGAAAACTCGCAGCGTTTTGATGCTCATCGGACCACTTATTCACTGGAGTAAGCAATTTATTATTCCTTACGCCGGTGGATGCGATCTAGGTAGACGAACCGTACTGCCACACCTCTATGCGCTGGAAGAATATGGAGTCAGTGTCGAGACCAAGTCAGAGTATTACCAAATCAGCACAAAAGTTAAGCTGCCTTCTAGGAATGTAGTCTTGTATGAGTCAGGTGATACTACTACCGAGAATATCCTGATGGCCGCTGCCTTAACCCCTGGAAAATCAATAATTAAGATGGCGAGTGCTAATTATGCCGTGCAGGATTTGTGTTTGTTTTTGAACAAGCTTGGCGTCGCAGTGGAAGGCATCGGCACATCTACATTAGTCGTCCATGGGGTTAAAGAAATTAACCGTAACGTAACTTATAGTCCAAGTGAAGATCCGGTTGAAGCAATGACTTTTATATCAGCTGCGGTCACCACTAATTCAGCTATCACCATTAAACGAGCACCGCTTGAATTTTTGGAACTGGAGCTTTTGAAACTCGAAAAAATGGGATTGAGATATGAAACCAGTCAAACCTATAAAGCTGACAACGGGTTTACTGACTTGACAGATATACGCTTGTACAAACATAACGGAAACCTAAGTGCGCCAAAAGAGAAGCTGCATCCTAATGTCTTTCCGGGGCTTAATATTGATCATCTGCCATACTTCGTGCCTATTGCTGCAGTTGCCCATGGCCGCACCTTGATTCACGACTGGATCTATGAAGATCGTGCATTGATGTACACAGAGATGAAAAAGATTGGCGTTAAAATGGAGTTAGCCGATCCTCACCGGGTGTTTATTACCGGACCAACCCGTTTTAAGGCAGCTGATTTGGTTTGCCCAAGCGGCATCCGGCCGGCAGTTATGCTACTAATCGGCATGCTAGCAGCCCCCGGAGTATCTTTGCTAAGAAATGTTTATACGATCAACCGCGGATATGAAGATTTAGCCGAACGGCTCAATACACTTGGAGCGCACATCGCAGTAATAAGCGATGTCTAGTTCAATTCTGAGAGTAAATTCAAGCTAAAAACTCTGTCCAGATAAAGGACTCCGGCGGGACATTGTATATAAAATAACAAACAAAGGAACAACCAGCGAATTGAAGCTAGGTTGCACTTTCTTATAGCTAAATTATACCCCGTTAGCGTACAGGACAAGGAATGATAAACCCTATATTAGTAGTTGTAATCCACTGTTTTAGACAAAGCTATAACTATTTTGATTTTTTAGAAACTTGTTTGGCAAAACGACTTTTAATAATATTCTAGCCGAGCATAGTAATAAAGACAGGAATCACAAAAATTAATATATCAAAAAACCTCGGCACTTAAACTTGGACTAGAAAGCTTAATAAAGGGCAATGCAGCTAATTCAGATAGTATGATTGCTACAATAGACCTAAGCAACGCATCTTTAATAAGTTCCATATCTATCTATACCATTGTCTATATGGCTTAATCTACCACTCTATGCGAAGTCAGAACTAGCCTACTAACTGGCTATGATCTTTGCGCCGTAATCACCAAGGAATTCATCACCGCTAATCATTGAGATGTTTTCGGATAAAGCTTGAGCGATTAACATACGGTCAAAGGGATCTCTATGAATAAGCGGTAGTTGCTCATATTGATAAATGTGAGCGTATTCTAAGCTCAACTTAGAAAAACCTGCATCATATACCGCTTTTGGCATATCCATCCTAAGCTCAAGTTTCCCAATTACCCGTTTAGTGGCAATCTCCCATAGACTTACTATTGATACAAAATAATTTGCTGGATCTTCTTCTATGCGATGCTGTATATTTGGTGACAGCTTTTCGTTTCCCATAAACAACCACAGCAGAACATTCGTATCTAGCAGTATCATAAAGGTTTACGAGCGCTATCTTCAAACATCTTGGTAATTTCTTGGTCCGCTTGGTCATAATCTGGTGCAAATGATATTTTTCCTTTGTAGGCACCGAACAGCTTCATGCCTTTCGAATTTTTCGTGACTGGCATCAGCCGAAACTTAGTTACTTTACCGCCTCGACGAGTAATGATTACCTCATCCCCGTCTGCTGCAGCGTTGAGCAGCTTACTAAGGTTCGTTTTGGCCTCGTGAACATTTGCTGTTGTCATATTTTTAATTCTAGCTAATATAGCTAGAATTGTCAATTCATGTATTGGTCCTGTTAGCCCAAAATTAAAAGTGGAGTAGCTTTCTCCTTGGATACCCTAGAACACAAAATCAAAAGTGGAGTGGAATTTAGAAAAATTTAAAAGTGGAGTATTAAGGTGTATTTAGCTATGCTTCTCTCTGTAAAGGAGAACACCTCATGAAACAACTACATAAACAATTTAGTGACGAGGAGATAAAACAATATCTTAAGTGGTATGAGACAAAGGTTATGACTAAGTCTGAGATACTAACCCTACTTGGCATAAAGGACAGTAGGTTCTATGTATTGCTTGCTCAGTATAGAGATAAACCGAAACAGTTTAGCGTGGCATACAACCGCCTAAAAGCTACCAGGAGTTTACCGCCTAAAGTAGTCAAACAAATCCGTAGAGAGCTAGAAACAGAAAGAGGTTATGTGACTAATCCTAATATGTCAATCATGTTCTACAACTACTCAGCCATTCGTGATGTGGTTGAAGAAGAAACGGGGTACAATCTGTCTGCTCAGACAGTCATCAACTATGCCAAGAGGTGGGGATTCTACCTAGAAAGACCGAAACGTAAGGCTCACACCCGAGAGGTATTAACTGATTCAGTCGGCATGTTGCTACAGCATGATGCTAGCTCACACCAATGGAGTCCCTGTGCCTTTAGACCAGACGGTAAGCCGCTGAAGTGGTCACTCATTACCACATTAGATGACCACAGCCGTAAATTACTCTATGCAGAGTTATTTGAGCACGAGTCTGCTTGGGCACATATACAGTCGTTAGAATCAGTAGTTTTACATAATGGGGTTGGTGTCCAGTATTACTCAGATAATCATGCTATCTTTCGGTATGTGGCGAACCGTGATGCCAATGGTCTGAGTGCTGCCAATTACCAGAGGGTTCTTGACACTGATGACATTGCTCCGCAGTGGAAACAAGCTGTTGAAGCCAGTGGCATGAAAGTAACCTACGCACTTAGTCCTGAAGCCAAAGGCAAGATTGAGCGACCATACCGATGGTTACAAGATAGAATTGTCAGAAGATCAGCCAGAGAGCATGCCAAAAGCATAGATGATGTTAGACGCATACTTTACCATGAGGTAGATAGGTACAATAACCGAGCTGTGCATAGCGCTACTGGTGAGATACCGAGTATTAGGTTCAGTAATGCAGTGAATGATGGTAGGTCAGTGTTTAGGCCATTAGACCTTACTAAAGCTAAACCGCCAGTAACTTCAACTAGGGATATATTCTGCCTTAGGACTGAACGCAAAGTTAACGGTTACGGAAAGATATCTTTTAACAGTTTACAGATTAGTGTCCCAGGCAATCTTCCTGATGGAACACCTGTAACCCTGCATATTATTCCAGATCAGACAATAACTGAAGTGAGGTTTCTTAGAAACAATACGGTACTTGGATACCAGCAGATACCAACACCAAGACAACTCCAGTTTTAAATTTGTGATGCTACTGTTTTAATTTTGGGTTAACATTCATGTATTGGTCCATAACATATTGGTCTACCGCATAGTTAACTGTAACTCATATAGTATGGGCCTATCCCTATCGGCTTATCTACAAAGTTAGAATTTTACTAACCGTGGCTTAATGCCACTACACCGCTTGCGAACCTTTGGCCCGTTTCAGTCAAATTTATCTTTGATGGATCTTCAGTATCTAAATCCAAGTCACCATCACTCATCAGGCTAAGGACTGCAATACTGACAATTCTATTTCCAAAATCTAAACTTTCTCGATTATGTAAGGCTATTAATACCTTTTCTCGAGCAACATACAGTTCGCGTCTTTCTTGTTCAGTCCAACTTTGTGCTAAGTTAAGTTTTTCGGGCATAATCATATACTGCTTGTTTGGATAAAATATTGCAAGCTTATGCAATTTGGTGCGAGTGGGGGGAGTCGAACCCCCGTCTTTGGATTGGAAATCCAAGGTAATGGCCGTTATACCACACTCGCCTTAACTCTAGATTACCAGAAACCAACTTAGTTAGTATGCTAAGATTCAGTCACGGTCTTGCACTGATTTATGTGTTGGTAGCGAGTTTCTGGGTATTCAATTTCAGAAACAATTTAAGTTTCTGGCTCGATTTCAAATTAAAACAGCTAACTAAGCTTTATGTATGTGCACCTCGTCCTATTTTTAGAGCGTAATCGCAGTCAGGTAAGTACATTTTTAGGTATAATCTGTATGTTGCCCCGGTAGCTCAGCTGGACAGAGCAGAGGACTTCTAAGCCTAAGGTCGTTGGTTCGAATCCATCCCGGGGCGCCACATTTTCTTGCCTACCATTAATTTTACGAAGATGCAAGAAATCTAGGTATGCCTAAAATAGATTATAAAAGTACTTCAGTTTTCTTTAGTGAGTTTCCCATCAACCAATTTAAAAGTTGACTCAGTCTTGCCAGCAATTGATAGGTCGTGCGTTACAACTAATATGGTTGTATTTTCAGACTTTGCGAGGTTATGCAATAAATCAAAAATCATCTTACCTGTTTGACTGTCAAGATTTCCTGTTGGTTCATCGGCTAAAATCAGCTTAGGCTTGTTAGCTATAGCTCTGGCTATCGCAACTCGCTGTTGTTCGCCACCACTTAGTTTACCCGGCTTGCGCTGTTGTCTATCACCTTCTACTCCAACCTGGTCAAGAAGTTGTTTAGCCCTTTCCTTGCGTTCAGTTTTAGAAAGCTCTTTTGCAAATTCCATAGCAAGCATCACATTCTCTAGCGCAGTTAAGTTAGGTATTAAGTTGTAGCTTTGAAAAACGAAGCCAATCTTCTGGCTGCGATACTTAGCTAAGTCAGCTTGGCTTAGGCCCATGATATCTTGTCCACCGACCTTGACGCTGCCACTATCCGGTTTATCCAAGGCTCCTAGCAAGCTCAGTAGTGTGCTCTTACCGCTACCACTTTTGCCGATAATAGAAACGAACTGCCCGTCTTTAACCTTAAGGGATACGTTATCCACTGCCTTAACTTGCTGCGAACCGCCTTGGAATGTTTTGGTGAGACCGTTAACTTCAAGCATTATTACTCCTATTCCACTCTCATTACTTCCGCCGGCCGGATCTTACTGATGATAAACGATACAGCAAAGCTGGCGATCACAGCGATAAGTATGGCAGCTATGATTCCGTAAATTAGCACATCCCAACCGACTACAGCATGAATGTTTGAGATATTACGACTAAAGAACCCCCCACCTCGCCGGATTGCTCCGCCACCGCCGAAAAAACCACCCCGGCCACGCACCCCAAAACCGGGTCGTGTAGAAGAACTAGTGCTGTTGGCATTAGATACCAATGTATTGGTGATCGGGCTACCAGCAAATACACCTATAATTACTCCGACAAGTCCGCCCAATACAGTCAGGGTAACAGCTTCTGCCATAAATTGAGTGGTAACCTTTAGATTAGTCGCACCGAGAGCCTTAAGCACGCCAATCTCCCGGCGGCGCTCTCTTACTATCATGATCATGGCTAGCAATATAATGATGGCAGCGGCAATTGCGGCACCAATCAAAGAATAGAGTGAGACTGTCTGGATGCCATTAAGTGAACTGATGTAGTTTTGGTTTTGCTGGGCTGAATTAGTAACATCGGCAGCACTACCTAATTGTTTAGTGATCAAATTAGTTACTAAGTTCACGTCCGAAGCCGAGCTAACATAGACGATAGCACTTGTGAGTTCATTGGGACGGTTAGATATCCGTTGTTCGGTTGCTAATGGGAAAATGATTATATTGTTACTGAAAGTATTGCCCGAACTGAAAATTCCCTGAACCGTAATGGTTGAAGAGTAGGCCGTAAAGGTTGACCCAACCTTCAGATTGTTCTTAGAAGCGATTGACGAGCCAACTAGAGCAACGTTGGCATTACTGTTACTTGAAAAGACAGTTCCACTAACTAATTTAAAAGTTCCGCCGCCGGTTGTACTCGCAAGGTTAGTCGGCGACGTAGTCCCAATTACCCGGATAGGAGGCGTAAAATTGGCAAAGTTAAAGTTTGAGTTACTTGAGAAACTGCCGCTGTTAGCCAAAAAACGCCGTCCTAGTCTGCCTAAACCGATACCGGATTTTAGATTAGTATCTGAACTGGTCAACCTATCAGTTAAACTCTCCTCAACCGTCGTAACTTGGGGCAGCTTGTTTACAAAAGCTAACTGACTAGCTGTTAGGGGGTTGCCGGTACCACTAAATCCACGAAAGCCGGCCGGTGATATTGTGATAGTATTACCTACGTCAGCTTTAACTGAGTTGATTTTTCGCCCAACCGCCTGGTGAGCTACCAACATGGCTAGTGCTAGTCCTAAGCTCAAGCCAATTATTACCGTTATAGCAATCGTTCTTACCGAATTCCGGAAAGCATTTCTGACACCTCTGTTAATAACGTTCATTTATCTTCCTATACCTGATGCTAGTTTAACTTCATTCAATCAGGTCCAACTTAGCTTGAGCTGAAGTGTTACTAATAACAAAACTCACTAACTTGCTAAGTCATTTGGTTAAAACCTGTGTATAACCATAAGCTTTATAGATAATTTGTTAGACAATTATTAGTAGTTAATAACAGATTAGAGTACTGGATTTTTCCACAAATTTATACACAATCAAGCTTTGGAGGGCTTGCATTAAAAAACCAGCCTGCTAAACTAAGACTTACCATCGTTGAGGTGGTTGCCATCGCAAGATGACAGGTTAAGTCAGCAATGACTTAACCAGCAAGAGACCCGGCAACGGGTCTTTTTGCTGTTTAGCGTAATAATTTTGGTAGTATGAGCATGCCTTCAGAAGATAAATCATTTGTTTCTCGTGAGTTTATGCCATTTAGTTCCTACCGGAAACTCGCTGAAGATATTGGGCCGTTGCAAGATTGGCTAGATTTTTGGAGTAATTTAGCGAGACGGCATTTTGATTACTTAGTACGGAATGAAACAATTAACAGCCCTAGTCTTAGCATAAATACTCGAGAAAATCATAAAAAATGGCTCGCCTCGCACGAAGTTTATGGGGGAATCTTTAATGATGCACTTGAGCTTAACGTATCTATATTAAATAATGAAAGCCTCAAGAAATCTTTTAGCAGCTTTCGAGCAAGAGGCTACCAAAAAGTTGTAAATGCGCTGCTATTTGAGTGTGAAATATGAGGCTCCATATCTGGTTAGGCGAACACCATGCTTGCCAAATATAGCTGAAGTTAAGTATAATCACCCCTGTTTATTAGGACCAGACTGTTACGGCGAATGTAGCTCAGCAGGTTAGAGCGCTGGATTGTGGTCCCAGAGGTCGTGGGTTCAAGTCCCTCCATTCGCCCCATCTACTAATATGAAACAATTTATGAAATTAAAGAGAATCTGGCCGATTTTAAAGTCATATAAGTTACTTGCTTTAGCAGGAGCGGCTTTAGTTATTGGCATTGGACTATACTTTAGCAATCTTCGTACGGCTGCCTTATGGGAAATGGGAACCGTATCGGTGTTTGAATGCCTACCAATCCTGCAATCAATGTGGGATGATATCAAAAACGGATCATATGGCATCGATATTCTCGCACTGACAGCTATCGTTGCATCAGTGGCTTTACGACAGGACTTTGCGGCTATCGTCGTCGTAATAATGTTAACTGGAGGAGCTGGTCTTGAAGACTATGCCGAACGGCGAGCGCATAGTGAGCTAGACACACTTTTAAAAAGTTCGCCGCAGCAAGCCCATATTATCCGAGGACGAAAACTTATTGAGGCCAAGGCCAGCGATGTTAAAGTTGGCGACAAACTGACCATAAAACCAGGTGAAATAGTGCCTGTAGATGCTAAGATAGTCGAAGGTAGCAGCAGCTTTAATGAAGCCAGCCTGACTGGAGAAAGCCTGCCAGTCAACCACGGCGAGGGTGAACAGATACTAAGTGGCTCACTTAATGGCGACCAGCCGGTAACCGTAAAAGCTATCCACACAGCCAAAGATAGCCAGTACCAACAAATCGTAAAGTTAGTTGAATCAGCGGCTGCCTCACAAGCACCGTTTGTACGTTTAGCTGATCGCTACAGCATTCCGTTTACGGTTATAGCCTATATTATAGCGATAACTGTCTGGGTATTAAGCCGGCAGGCAATCCGTTTCTTAGAGGTAATTGTAGTTGCTACACCCTGCCCTTTACTACTAGCAGCACCAATTGCACTTATTTCTGGCATGAGCAGGTCTAGTAAGTACGGGATCATTGTCAAAACCGGGTCGGCTCTAGAAAAACTCGCGGAAGCTAAAACCGTCATCTTTGACAAAACCGGTACACTAACTACCGGCAAGTTATCGCTTGACAGCATTAAAGCCTTTGCTCCGTTTAGCAAAGATGAAGTGCTGGCACTCGCTGCAAGTGTCGAACAAAATTCATCCCACGTTATTGCTAGAGCCATCGTAAAGGCAGCGCAAAGTCAAAAAATACATATCGTTAAGCTTAAAAACGTCCGTGAGCTGCCCGGTCAAGGTCTAAGTGCTACTTATAAGGGCGGTCACGTGTTACTGGGGCGAGTAGATTTCCTCGAAAGAGAAGGTATAAAAATTACTAAAATTCCGGACAGCAAAACCCGTACAACTTTTGTTATAGCCATCAATGGCCATCTGGCAGGAGTTATTTTTCTAAGCGACCGGCTGCGAGACGAAGCCAAACGAACTGTTACAAGATTATTGGACCTGGGCATCACGCGAACAGTCATGATAACCGGAGACAACCGCAACACAGCCGACGCAATTGCTAAACAGGTTGGTATTCGCACCGTTTATGCCGAAACTCTTCCCGGAGAGAAACTGCATGCTCTAGAAGACATCAAAGAACGTCCGGCTGTTTTTGTCGGTGATGGGGTTAACGATGACCCGGTGCTCACCGGTTCTGATGTCGGGATTGCACTTGGAGCCAGAGGTTCAACGGCAGCCAGTGATTCGGCCGATATTGTAATCATGCAGGATGACCTAAGTCTGGTCGCAGCAGCTCTTGAGATTGCAAAGAAAACCTTTTTCATTGCTCGACAAAGCATTTTAGTCGGGATTGCACTCAGTCTTGTTCTGATGGGAATTTTTGCAACGGGTAAATTCATGCCGGTTTATGGGGCAATGATCCAAGAAGTAGTCGACGTAATCGTAATCTTTAATGCATTAAGAGCCCATAACATTAAAGTTATGCAAACGTTAAAATAAGCGCAAATGCTACTGGTACTAATAAATTATCTAATCCGTAAACTGCCAGGTTTTCGATAATTGTCACGGCAACACTAGCGCTAATAAGTGTGCCCCAAGGTACATGAATGAAGAGAGCTACCCTAGCTACGGCAACGATCATGAGGGAGCAAACAAAGAAGGTAGTAGTCCCAATAACACTCTTCGTGTGTGATGACAGCACATGGTAGCGATTAGATTTACCGAATCTAAGACCAACTACTGCAGCCAAACCGTCAGCTAAAGCCATCTGCAAAATTGATACAGCATATATACCCTTGCTAGTAGTAATAAACGAAACTAAGCCGACAGAGACCGCAAAACCAACTTCCCCTAAAGTAAAACGCTCAACTTCATGAATTGAAGCAAAAAGATTAAGTGCCTTGGATATTACGACCGCGATT
>DAHWID010000010.1 GCA_027345405.1 Candidatus Saccharimonadota bacterium | reverse complement strand
GATAGCTTACCGCTACAGCAAGCAAAACCAGCGATAGTATCAAAAAGACCCACTGGGCAATAACTGAAGCAAAGATAATAAATGGAAGGATGATGATAGATGAAACGATCAGTAGAGCTACAGGCAAATAAAGCAAGCGAAGCAAAATCGGCCATCGACGCTTTTTGACTAGATCTCTGGCTGAGCGCAGCGCTTTAACCGGAGTCATATCAGGCAGTGTAACAATAAATAAGGCAAAAATTGAACTGCTAATTAGATACAATGACAGGGCACCTAAACCAACCATAATCACAATAAATAGCAGTTTTTCAAGAGCTGTTACCGCAATTGTATTGTTGATTGCTAGTACATAAAGAGAGATTCCGGCCACAAGCGGTAGCAGCTCGATGCCGATCAAAAGCAGTATTGCCAGGAACGGGATTAGAGGATAGATGCCTCTGTAGTAAGCATCGCGTATTTTAACTGGTACATTATTGGACACATTCCTGATACTCCAAATCAGTGCCAGCGAAGCTATCGTTGCAAACAGCAACGAATAGCCAAAACCGCCACCACTGTTATTGCTACTTCCGCCAAGGGAAGCGAGCATTAATGCATAAATAGTAAGCCCGCTGTCAAGCTTACTGAAATGTCCCTGGAACAAGCTGGTTAGCTGCGCTTTGGTACTAGATACATTAAGTCCGCTACTAAAACCTTGTGCTACGACTAAGTTAACGATTCCATAAGCAAGTACAATGCCCGCAAATAACCATCGCCGGCGCCATAGAATTTTCACGGAGTCTGCACTTAAGCGCCAGACGCTAGGTAGCTTAGCATATGACTTAGTTCTAATAACCGGTTTCGTTTTCTTGGGTTTGGGTGCCACTTTCTTGGTGGCTAAGGACTTAGGCATGAGTCTCCATGTCCTCGAGTCGCTTAATCCGCTGATCAATTGGTGGGTGCGTACTGAAAAGACTAGTTATGCTGTGTTTACGCAGGGGATTAGCAAAGAAGAAATGTGCTGTAGCAGTATTTTGTCGACGTAATGCGCTTCCGCTATTATCTATTTTGCGCAATGCAGAAATTAAGCCTTCTGGATACCGCGTGGTAAGCGCCCCGGTAGCGTCAGCTAAATATTCGCGTTGCCGTGACACGGCCATCTGAATCAAGAATGCTACTAACGGAGCAAGGATAGCTGCGCCAATGCCTAGAAATAGAGCAATCTGGCTGTCTTCCCCGCTGTTACGTCGCCCACCGCTAAAGAATGTCATATTAAGTAGAACATCTGCAATCAAAGAAATGGCGGCAGTCAAAGCAAAAGCTATCATGCTAACACGCATATCGTAATTTTTGACATGGCCAAGTTCATGGGCAAATACACCCTTAAGCTCATCGTCATTCATAATGTCGAGCAGGCCCGATGTCGCACAAACGGCCGCATGTTTCGGATCACGCCCGGTAGCAAACGCGTTTGGAGCTGGATCTTCCATAATAAAGACTCTTGGCATCGGTATACCGTCAGTAATTGACAGGTTCTCTATAATCCGCCAGAGACGTGGGTTGTCCTTTTTTTGAATCTCTCTCGCGCCATTGACAGCCAGACTCATTCGCATGCCAGCATAGTAGCCAATAATTGCATATATAATCGCACCGACGCCCACGCCTATCAGGACCGCAGGACTGCCCCCGCCATAGATTACATCAAACAGATCGGCCAAGCCGGCAATAACTAGAATAAACATAACTATAATTAGTAGCGATTTATGCTTGTTTCTGGCAATTTCCGAATACATGATTCACCTCTAAAAGTTGACGTTAACAGGCTGCTCCACCTGCGCTTCTGCATTGGCGTCAAGTTCAAAATACTCCTTATCTTGTTTATAGCCGGCTCGGCTGGCAATAAGCTTAGTCGGGAAAGTACGTCGTTTGGTGTTAAACTCACGCACTGTTCCGTTATAGAAACGCCGGGAAGCTTGAATTTTATCTTCAGTGTCAGTTAACTCGGCCTGTAACTCCTGAAAGTTTGCACTTGCCTTAAGATCTGGATAGTTTTCGGCTACTGCAAATAAGCTTTTTAGAGCTGACTGGATCTGGTTTTCGGCTTGAGCGGTTTCGGCCGGTCCGTTCGCGCCTATTGCTTTAGAGCGAGCAGCAGTTACATCTTCAAATACTGTCTTTTCGTGCGCGGCATATCCTTTAACCGTATTAACTAAGTTCGGGATAAGGTCGTAGCGACGCTTGAGTTGAACAGTTATATCGCTCCACGCCTCATCGGTCTCCTGGTTTAACCGTACCAAACCGTTATATGCAGTGTAGTAAAAAATACCAAACAAAACCAGCACTACCACAATCACGATCACTGCGATAATCATCAGCAAATTACTCCTTTTAGTTCTGGTTTTATTATACATGAGTCCTGTATCATAAAAGACATATGGCAATCTCTCGCCCTAAGAACAGCCGACGGCGACGTGGGCTAGCGCTAGTTATAGTAGCCCTAGCTGTAATTTATGCAGGGCTTGTGCTGGTGTTGCCAGTAAAAGCCTTGAGTAGCCCCCAGGCATCTTCAACCCTTGCAATTACTACTCCTCCCAGCAATTTACCTTGGCCCCAAAACAGCGAGTCGGCCGTTGGCATTGTTGGAAGCGGAGTGATTGCCACCCACGGTCCGCAAACTCCGAGAGCAATCGCTAGCAACGCCAAGTTGATCACGGCACTAGCAGTGCTAAAAAAATACCCCCTAGTCTTAGGACAACAGGGTCCCATGATTACACTTGGGAGCACTGATTATGCTATCTATACCAAATACATTAGCGAACAGGGATCAGTCGTGCCGGTATATAACGGCGAACAGCTGAGTGAATACCAGATGCTTGAGGCTATGCTCGTGCCTTCAGGCGACAACATTGCCGACTCTTTGGCCCGGTGGGCGTTCGGTTCAATCTCATCCTACATAAACTATGCGAACGAATTAGTGAAGCAGCTTGGCCTAAACAATACTCATGTGGGCGGAGACGCTAGCGGTCTATCTCCTGACACGACTTCTACAGCTTCAAATTTAATTATGTTAGGTGCAGATGCCATGGCCAACCCAGTCATTGCTCAAATTGTTGCCATGAAGTCGGTTGATGTACCAAACGTCGGTGTTATGAACAACTATGACACCATCCTCGGAACCGATGGAATCGTCGGAATCAAGACTGGCAATTCAAACCAAGCCGGGGGTATCTTTCTGGGAGCGGCTGATAGCAGTGTCAACGGTCATCCCGTAACTATCCTGACAGCAGTAATGGGGGCACCAAGCTTGAACCAAGCCTTAAGCGACAGTGTACCTTTAGTGATATCACTTGAAAACGACTTCAATGAAACCGTTTTAATAAATAAAGGTGAGGTTGTAGGTGAATACCGCGAACCTTGGGGAGGTTATGTCCAGATCTTAGCTGGCAGTAATCTGGACACCTATGTCATTCAAGGGCAGACTGTTAAGGTTAAATTATCGCTTAAAGCTTTGGCTGTCCCATCCGTCGTTGGCTCAAGTGTAGGAACGGCAACCTCTAACAGCAGCGAATTTAGCCCTGCAGTAAGCATACCGTTAGTAACCGAGCAGGGCACAACTGAGCCATCACTTATTTGGCGTCTATCAAATCCTGGAGCAATATTTTAGGCAAATTGGTGGGCGCTAAGGGACTTGAACCCCTGACCTCTTCGGTGTAAACGAAGCGCTCTAGCCAGCTGAGCTAAGCGCCCACTTGGTGCGCGAGAGAGGACTTGAACCTCCACGTCCTATAAGGACACTGGCACCTCAAGCCAGCCTGTCTACCGATTCCAGCACTCGCGCTTATTCTTTATGGATATTTTAACATCTAGGCTCGGTAAAACTTAAAGTTATGCCTTAAATCCAGATTATGGGGGTTGCTTGACTTTGAATCACTGCAGCTGCAGCGGTATAAGGCCTTAAATTTTCTTAATCAATATACGGTGGGAGCGACTTTTGTCGATTAAACTGGAGTTAAAGCCATTACACCCGGAGATAGAACGGGCATCTAGTTTAGTACTCCAGCACGAGCTTCGCTCAGGAGGTGTCATAGACCCGCTCCTAAAATATTTTTAAATGATTCACGGAGTAATGCGCTAGGGTAAACAAATACTAGAGTAATTTTCCGGCCCCCACCTCTAATTACAGACAAGGTTATCGGCGAGGCTTTTATGCAGATATTTAAGATCCTAACCTTGGCCTTAGAGCCAATGCCCGATCATCAGTTACATAAAAAACCGTCAACTTAAGTCATGGGCAAATGGTCATAAACGTGCCGAAGACTGTATTCGTGACGCAACATTGGCTTGATGTCATCAACACTGACATTTATTTTAACTCCCGGATTAAGGATGCCATGCGGGTCAAAAATCTGCTTGGTCTTTATGAAAAGCTGCAGTACATCATCTGGGAATAATTTCGGCAGGTATGGACCCCTCAGACGTCCTTCATTGTATCGGCCGGTAGTTGAGCCCCCAAGATTTTTAACCGTCTCCGTATACTCTTCTAGCATTCGAAAGGCTTTTTGCCGATCACCTACCTGTCCAAGGTTTAATTGTGGTTGGACATGTAGGTTGGCATCACCAATGTGGCCCCAAACCGCAACCGGAAGGTGTTCTCTTGAAAACTGATCATATATAGCAGTTAAAAAGTTCGCTAGTTTATCTATAGGCACCACACCATCATCAATCAGCGGCAGAGGGTTAATACGATTCTGATTGTGGCTGCTATAAAGGGCCGCTGCATCGCGCAATTTCCAGATCAGCTTTTGCTTAGCGGGATCCTCTTCAATAAACACTGCTTCAGTATATTTACCAAGGATTTTAGCGGCCCGCTTGACCCCCTTATGTTGTTTGTGCTCATTTGCTATATTAAACTCCACTAACAACACAAGCTTGGGAAAAGGCGTAGCTATAACTTCTCTAAGATAATTTGGGTTCTCTTCGGAAACTAGTTGTAGTAGATTATCGTCAACCAGCTCCATCGCACTCGGCCTTTCCTCTGATTCGGCCAGTTCAGTCACTACCGCTTGCAAATCGTTAACATTATCTATATAGGCCGTAACTAAGGTCGTATGGTTACTGTAGGGTTCAGTAGCTAAAGTAACTTCGCTGATTAATCCCAAAGTTCCCTGGCTGCCCACAATTAACGGGGTCAGGTCAAACGACCCGTCTCTTTCTTTGATGTCATATAAGTCATAACCAGCGGTATTTTTAGATACATTAAGTCGGGTGCGGTCAATAATCTCATGGTTTTCTTCAAGCAAAGCATCAAGGGCACGATAAATTTCGCCCTCAAAAGTAGCTAGCCCAAGCTTACGGTTCAGCTCACGCTTATTAAGTCGCTCCGTTTCGATAACCTCTCCGTTAGCTAAAATAACCCTTAGACCTTTCACATATTTCCTCATATCGCCGTATTTGAATGAATAGCGGGAACTTGCATTGTTAGCCACTGCCCCGCCGACAGTTGAATACTCTAAGCTTGTAGGTGCAGGAGGAATAAAGCAGTCATAAGAAACCAGCAGCTGCTGTAGTTTACCAAAGTTAATTCCAGCCTCAACTGTTACTTCTGCACTTTTCGGGTCAAAATATTGAACTTGGTTTAGATGAGCCGGATAAACTAACAAAACACCGTTACCGATAGCCGCACCGGTTAGATCAGTGCCGTTCCCCCGGGCGGTTATAGGTATGATCCGACCGCGTTCAGCAAGCTGCCAAGAGAAACGAGCAGCTTTTCGGATATCGTTTTCGGTTTTAGGATAGACAATTACACTCGGAATAAGATTAAAGATACTGTTGTCGGTAGAGAAGTAGTCACGCGCATCAGTTCCGGTCATAACTTCACCGGCCACATGTTCTTGCAAGTATTGCGCGACTTTATTCATATGCGCAGCTATTCCCCACTGCTTACTTGTCTTCTCTCAATATCTTTGATCATAACATAGCTAGCCGATAAAACGCTCGTGTTTTATGGCTATAGGGACACAATTTTCGCGTCACTGATTACAACTAATTGATTATTTGAAGATTTGAGGTTAATGATGTGGCCGAACTAAATACTGAGGGCAGCCGGCAAGAGTCTACCTCCTTAACTTGTTTAGCAACTATGATCGGTAAGTAGGCTTTAGCTGTACATTGAGCACAGTCAAGATTTGAACCACGGTCGAATTAGCAATAACAAGGCATAGCATCTATATTGCACTTACGCCTGGAAAGGCAATCTTTAAAACATACTGCCAGTATTTTTAGGTTAGTTTTTCGACTTTTAGGGGCAATAAAGCCAGAAGTATTATTTTTGTGACTGTGCTCGCATCATCTATTGCCATAAATATCTTTGACTTGGTGCGGATGAGAGGATTTGAACCTCCACGGGCATAATGCCCACTAGCTCCTGAAGCTAGCGCGTCTACCATTCCGCCACATCCGCCTATATTCGTGCTTGCCTATAGTAGTATGGTTTGGGTGCAAAACTCAAGGTCGTTTATCGGTTACACCGGCGCGCAGTATTTCCCAGTTCTGAACATTGTTAAACCGATTGGGTGCGGAATTAATCTCGTGATCGCTCAATCCGTAAACTGTACCGTGAGTAATATATATAAAACGTGGCTGGTAAAGTCCAAGCGCCGGGTTATCTTGTTGCCAAACCGCCAAAAATGGCGCGTACTTAATTACTCTAAGAGCCGGATTCAAACGGGTACGTCCTTGGTCAAGCGCCGAGTTAGCCGTAGCATTGTTGTATTCAGATAGATTAAGGCCGGTTGAACGCGGATCATATTGAGACGAATCCCAATAAACAAATACATCCGGGTCGACACCAATAGATATACCCTCAAGCGTTGAATCATAATTATGGTCTTGCAGAGTCGCACTGTATGTTTCGGCCGATTCAAATATGGGTTGCAAATTAACTCCTAGCGCCTGCCATTGCTTTTTGAGAATGGATACCACCAAGTGGTTTTCGGGAGTATTGGTCGTTACAAGATTAAAGCTTAGCTGATGGCCATTCTTGTATCGATAACCCCCTGGCCCACTTATCCATCCATCTTGGTCAAGCACAGACTTAGCGAGCGTTAAATCGTTGGTGACTTGAGCGTACTTCGGCGAATACGCCAACTGGCCAACAAGTAATGGCTCAGTCACAGGATAAGTCTGGTAGCCCAACTTAGCCATGATAGCTTTCGGATTAGCGGCAAGCACAAGTGCCCGCCGTAAATTAGCATCGCTTAATATATCCCCCTGGGTTTTGAAGAAAACATAATTACCGGCAGTCAGAATTAAACTATGGACTGTAATACCCTGCATTTGCTTCAGTGCTTGCGGAACGGTATTCAGACCGGCCAGCGCATTTAGTTGAGAGGCAGCAAAAGCTTGAATCAGCTGCTGCCGGTCGGCGTAAGCATGAACTATAAATTCATTAAGCTTTGGTTTACCTAAGGCATAGTTAGCAAAAGGCAACAAGGCTACTTGCTCGGCAGCATTTTGTGGTGTATTGCCGCTTACTTCAATACCATTCCAGACAAACGGGCCTGCACCAATTGGATTAAAGTTATTAAAGTTAGCTGAACGCAAATCAGCCGGATTAATCCCTCCTAAAATATGTTTTGGTATGATTCCTAGCGTTAGTTCGTAAGGGAAAGAAGCCAACGGATTAGGCAGCTTAAAGCGAACCGTCAAAGGGTTCACGGCTGTTGCTGTTATTCCTTGCCAACTAGAATATAGCGGAGATTGTGCGGCGGGGTTCTGAATTGTATCAATCGTAAAGACAACATCAGCAGCAGTCAGCGGTTGTCCATCCTGCCAGGTTAATCCGGGCTTGAGCGTCACCGTGTATAGAGTCCCGGCCGAATCAACACTATAGCCGCTAGCTAAACAGTTAACGAGTTGGTTATTACTGTTATAGCTAAATAGTCCGGCGAAGATTAGCTGAGACAGACTGGTATCGACTAGGCTAGTAGCATAAATTGGGTTAACATTGGTAAGCGTGCCTAAAATACCCTCGCTATAGATGCCGCCAGGCACTGGCTCGATACTTTGGTAATAAGTGAATAAAGAGGTCATTTGCCAAAGTGTTATAAAACCGAGCAGCAAGAGCAATAACACCCATGCTCCCACAAACCGTCTAAATGGCCTTAATCTAAACCTGTCAAAGCGCCCAAAGACATGTTTTTCAATTGAGTATCCGGCGTCTTTAGTCATGGTAACGGCGGTTTGTTTGCGCCGGCCGAAGATCTTACGCACACGTTGGCTGATCATAGTGATCAATATATGTCAGATTTAGCCGATTGCGCCAAAAAGAAGACTTAAGGAAAATATCACAGCCAGAACTATTGTCAGCTGGAAGATGGTCTTTTCGGTGCCACGGCGCGTGGTATTGACATCACCGGCGCCACCAAGCCCAGCTCCAAGCGAGGCGCCCCGTGTTTGAACTAATATTAAGAGCACCATTAATACCATGGATCCAAATGCGATGTAGTCATAAATACTCATATACTAACTCAAGGTTTTTTCTCGATAATTGCGCTTACTAAATAGTTTACCAGGCCAATTACCATACCGGCAAATATCGCTGCCAAAAAGTTAGTAATATGCAGCTGAGGATACAGCCGACTGGCAAGATATACAGTTAAACCGTTAATGATGATCATGAAAATTCCAAGAGTCAGTACAATTGCCGGTAAAGATAGAATTACCAGGATTGGCTTAATAATCGAGTTTATCAAGGCCAGGATTAGTCCGGCAACAACAATGACGTAAAAACTAGAGTAGCTAATGCTAGTTGATAAAATACCGGCAGCAATCCATAGACCGAGGCTGCACACTAGCCAACGTATTAATAGGCGTGTTAGGGGTGTTGTTCTCACGGTGGTTAATTGTAGGTCAGCTAAAGGTGAACTGGCAAGGAAGAGCTTAGATTTTTGTTACCATTTTCAGTAATTAATACGTCATCTTCTATCCTAACCCCTATGCTCTCTTCGGGTAGATAAATACCGGGCTCGACCGCTAGAACGTAACCTGGCTGGATTAACGAACTGTAATCACCAGCATCGTGCGGGTTTAATCCTAAAAAATGTGACGTGGCATGCGGGAAATAACGGCGAATGTTGTCTTTTTTAAGGTTATCGATTACACCAAGTTGTTTGAGTTTAGTCCCCATAAAACGTTCCATCTTGTTTTCATAAGTGCGGAAACTAACACCCGGTTTGAGTAGGCTAAAGGCATAAGATTGAGCTTCTTTGACTGCCAAAAAGACATCTTTTTGGCGTTTAGTTGGTTTAGTCACAGCTACGGTCCTGGTAATGTCTGCGGCATAGCCACTAACATTTGCGCCTACATCAATAACTATGAGATCATCAGGCGACAGAACACCATTATTATCCAGATAATGCAGCGTGCAAGCTCGCTTACCTGAGGCAACTATCGGCTCGAACGCATGCCCGAGAGCACCACGCCGTCTGAAACCGCGCGTAATGTCGGCCTCGATCCCGTATTCATACTGGTAGTCCGCACGTGGCTGTTTTAGCACCTCTTTTAGGGTGGCCGTAGTAATATCAATGGCCGCCTGAATCGCTACTAGTTCCTCTGGTTGTTTTAGCATTCTTAGCCTTGCTAATTCACGCCGGATATCTACTATTTCCAGATCCGGAGTGTGGTGGATTAATCGTTCAATGAAGCGGGCACGCGCCGGGTTAGAGTACATTCCATAAGCCTCTATATATAAACCGGCTGGGGCTAAGCTTGCCAGACGTTTATTTTTGCTAATTATGCTATCTAAAAGTTTCCAGCCGCTGGCTTCATTGAGCACCTCTTTTATGCCCGAAACCTCAGTTAGTTCAGAATAGTCGATTTGGCCATCAAATGTCACTCGGTTGCCCTCGCGCAGGGGTGCAATCAGAAATTCGTGCGAGCGATCAATCACCAGAACAATGTCGGGATGAGTGATGCCAGTTAGATACCAAAAGTTAGCATCCTGCGCAAACGGGTAAGCATTGTCGGCCCCACGTTGAACCAAGCCGTTAGCCATAATTGCTACCGCTAAATCTGATGGCAAGTGTGCTAACAGACGTTGTCTATTGCCACTGAAAAATTCAGCTTTAAAATTAGGAAATTTAACCATCGCCTTGATAGTAGCTTAGCAGATTAGCCCAACACTTTCCGCAAACTTAGGGTTTTCGATTTACCAATTACTTTTGTCAACTCGCTATCATCGGCACTGATTACACCTTTAACCGATCCGAATTTTTTAATTAACTTTTTAGCTGTAGCCGGACCGATACCCGGTATAGATTCAAGTGTTGATCCACTCACCCGTTTAGTCTTGAGGGTGGAATGATAACTAACTGCAAACCGATGGCTTTCATCACGCACTCTTTGTAAAAGTTTAACCACGTTACTGCTTTTAGGTAGAGTCACCAAAATAAAGTTATCTGACTGCACTGCATGGCCGTGAAGCTTTTGCATTAAATTAAAATTCAATTTAATGTTGCTTCTGGCAATATCGATTACTATTTGCTCTTCTCGCTTCGCTAGACCAATGAAGGGTATCGCGATTGCCTTTGACGCCTTATCATAAGCCGAGATAGCAGCATCAAGCTGGCCCTTACCACCGTCAATCAGTACTAAGTCGGGAATGCCCCAATCTTTCAAGTGTTTCTCCTTAAAGCGACGTTTTATGGTTTCATGCATATTCAAAAAATCATTGTTAACATCTTTTGTTGTCTTGAACTTACGGTAACTAGTCTTGTGGCTAACGCCATTAGTAAACACCACCATGCTGGCGACGACATCTGTTCCGGACATGTGCGAAATATCATAACCTTCAATGCGATGCGGATACGCCGGTAAGCCTAGCAATTCGGCTAACTCACTTAATGCTTGATCCTTAGATATGTCAATAAACTCTTTGTCGCTAAACACAATTTGCTGCGACAGATGTCTGAGACTCTCGAGCTGATCCCGCAAACGCGCAGCCCTTTCAAAATCCTGGGCTTTGGCAGCACGTTTCATGTTTCGTTCAAGCTCACGCATGATAGCCACCCTCTGACCGCTAATATAGGCAATCAGGTGACGCAAATTCGCGCGATAGTCTTCAAGCGTCGTGTGTCCATCTTCTAGACCGGGATCTAGCCCGATATGATAATACAAACTAGAGCGTTTGGCATGACGCGAACGCTTAATTGCATAAGGGAAAACTCGCCTCAACAAACGCAAAGCCTGCCGCACCGCAGTTACTGATGTATATGGACCAAAATATCGCGCACCGTCATCTAGCGGTCTACGAGTGAAACTAACAGTCGGGTAATCACTGTCAATGTCAATGCGGACATAGGCCAAGGCCTTATCATCCCGCAATAGAATGTTATATTTTGGCAAATATCGGCGAATGAGCTCGGCCTCTAAAAACAAAGCGTCGAGTTCGCTGTCCACCTCCATCCATTGAATATCCGCAATCTCCCTGACTAGAGCATCAGTCTTCGGGTCCCGGTAACGGCTTTTTTGAAAGTATTGGCGAACCCGATTGCGTAACCTTGCCGCTTTCCCGATATAGATAATTTCACCGCTGTTATTACGGTAGAAATAAACTCCCGGACTTAACGGCAACTGTGCCAGCTGATGCTTTATTTTCTCATTTATCTCGATCACGGCTCTTTTCTTTCGGCACAGACTCTAGCTATTTTTATCATCCGTGGCATAGGCAATACGCAGCCCGCTGTGATTTACAATATCGCCGTTTGGGTCAATGATCCCATTGTCTTTGATTGTAAAATTGCCGAGTGCTTGGACTAATTTACTTTTAGGTTGGTCAAGACTCGGTTGTCCAACTTCAGTCCAATAGATGTTGCTGCAAGCCGCATGCGTTGCGACGCTTCCAGCGGCAGCAGATGTCATAGTAAAACCAATCCAGTCGTGGCCGGATTCATTCTGCCAAAGTGGGCTATGCACCACTTTCCGACCCTGAACAAAGGTTGCGGCATTGTTAAAATAATCGGTCGGCCCTAAATTCCCGCCGGCGTATAGATAAGGAGAATGATAAAGCGGGGTTCCAACAGCTAGCTCAAAATTACCGTTAGCGATCGGCGCCTTATGTTGTAACGTCCAGGTTTGAAGTTCGAAACAAGTTTCTTGATTTTCAGTAGCCTGACGGACGTTAAGTTTGTGGCCTTCATACATATTGGCGGCTAGTACGGAAAGCCCTCCCGTAGTTAGCGCTAAACTTAAGATAGCCCCAACCAATTTATTTTGTCGCATCCAATTCGCTACATTTCTGTTGGAATGCTCTAATCTAACACTAGTTTCCTCACTCATAACAATATGTTTATTATATATTATTTGTAGTGTTTTGGCAAGATTCAACGGACTAATAGGTATATGATGATACCGATAAGTGCAGCAATTGTAGTCCCGAGAATGATATTGCTAAGAGGGTATTTGGTTTGGTTATCTAATTTAGTCTGTGGTGTATCATGAGGACGAGGAAGCTTGGTTCGTTTATTTTTCTGCTCTGATAGATTCAAATTAACCGGCTCAGGGCTGGCTTGTAGTATTTTATCGAACAAAGCTTCGTTTGATTCGTCTCTGTTAATTTTATCTCTTAGCAACGGATCGCGTTCATAGTCGATTTGGCGTTCCAGAATCTCGTGGCGTAGTAATGGCTGAATCTCCCGACCCTCTAAATAAGCACCTACTAGACGTCTCAGAGCTCCTTCACTAAACAAGTTATTATCAAACATATGCCTCAATGAGGCACCCTCAACTTTAATTTTTTCACTCACTTCCAGCAGCTCGGCCCGACGCATGGTTTTAGCTTGTTTCATGCTAGTTTCCGGAGAATACTTTGATCTGGCTTTTTCCTGGTTAACTACAACCTTGCCAATATGTCCGGCTCGCTCCGGTTTTTTCAGACCCAAATGGCTTTCCTGGCGACCTGGTTGGGTCCGTTCTTTTAAAGCGGTTGACCTAAGCGGTGCTGATTTTTCCAAACTTAGCCTTTGCAGCGTGTTTTCCTGGCGCGTCATGCTGGCTTCCATTTGCTCTACCTTGGCGGCGACACGAGCTTGTTTATGTTCGATTGCTTCAGTTTTGTTGCGTGCTTTAGAGGGGCTGCCTATGACAATCTTAGCCAGCTCAGCTGCAGATGAAGGTGTCTGGGTCGATTTTTGTTCCACCATGACTTTCTTGTCTTGCCGGCTTACTTCCGGCTGAGCAGGCCTGAGGGGCTTAACTAGAATAGGCTGAGACGAAGTTTCCGATACCGTCTGGTTTTGTAGTTTGTTAACCTCTTCACTTAGGGGTTCGGTGGAACTTTCAAGTCCATGATTGATAATCGTTGATTTAAAGGCAGTATCAGTTTCAACTCGTTCTTCGACTAACTCTAAAAAATTAATTACCGGCTCTTGGGGATAACCAGAGGTAACCGGATGCTCCAGATGCTCTTGCGCTATCCGTTGGTTAATATATGCAGTTTCCTCTTCGCTCAGCTGAAGCTCCTCACCGTCCGTTCGAGGTATGTTTTTGTCTGTCTCAACCGTACTGACAGAAGCAGTATCATCAGCCTCTTCGTCCGCATTAACTTCAGCTTGGCGGCCAAGCAGGGTAGTTGCTATATTCTGACTGGCCTCTTCTTTATCTTTTGTTGGAGTCTTAAGCAATGCGGCGATGGACGGCAATAAGCGCTTTTTGCGATCAGTTGTTGGCTCATCGTCTTCGTCGTCTTCCTCTGGCAACGGCAAAAAGGGGGTTTCTTCCATGAAAATTTCACATTACACGGCGAGTTAAAGTATACGCTTATCTCTTAATCGCACGCAATTACTAAACTTTTAGTCTTTAGTTGAGGGTTCTTCAGAATTAGCGGATTCACCACTAGCCACATCTTGTGCAGCTTCTTCCGTATCTTCAGCTTGGACTTCTTCTTCGGCTGTACCGCCAGCTGTCTCATTAGCCGCAGCTAGAGCACTCGGTTCGTAGACAGTTGCAATCGCATGATTAGCTTCAGTCTTGATGGTTACATTGGGCGGAATTATTAGGTCCTCGACTGATACCTGATCGCCGATTTCTACTAGTTTGTTAGCATCGTAATAAATAACGTCTGGCAGGTCTTTTGGTAAGGCTTCAATTTCAACAGCTTCTAAATTATTAAGAACGATTAGACCGGCCTTTTCGGCAGGTGTAACCTCATCGCCATCAGTGTAGCGTGGTTCTACCGGCACTTCAGCTTCGACCATCTGGTTAGCAGCTACAGCATTAAATACTATGTGATTTAGGGTATTCTTGCGTGGCTCGAATTCGACCGTCTTGATCATGGCAGTGTATGTTTTGCCATCAGCCGTTAGGTTTACGGGGTGATGCTTACCGGCTAAATGATAGACTCGTAACAAACTTAAGCTATCGCCTTCAACAATAATTGACGGTCGGCCATGATCATGAATCACGGCTGGTATTTTGCCTGCCTTGCGTAGATGCTTAACCGCTTTGCCTGTTATGTTACGCGGTTCAAGTGTCAGTTTAATTAAATCTTGGGCCATAGCTCAAAATCCTGGTTTCTCGTTCTTAATTAACCTTGCTTTAATTTAAGTGTAACAGAATTCTTTAAGATCTGCTTTAAAAATGCGCCGGTGTAGCTTTGGGGTGATTTAGCAATCTCTTCCGGCGTACCGCTTGCAACGACTGTCCCGCCTGCATCGCCGCCCTCTGGCCCCATATCTATTATGTAATCGGCGTTTTTAATTACGTCCAGATTATGCTCGATTACGATCATGCTATTACCGTTATCGACAAGTGCATGAAGCATATCTAACAGTTTCTCAACATCAGCCATATGCAAGCCGGTAGTTGGTTCGTCAAGAATATAGAGTGTGCGCCCGGTAGCCCGCCGGCTGAGTTCGCTGGCTAATTTGATCCTCTGGGCTTCACCGCCACTTAAAGTTGTAGCCGGCTGCCCAAGACCGATATATCCTAACCCGACATCAACAAGTGTTTGCAGTTTGCGGCTAATAAGCGGGATGTTGGCAAAAAAATCTAGAGCTTGTTCGGTAGTCATTGCAAGCACATCAGCAATATTTTTCCCCTTGTAATGAACTTCAAGTGCTTCACGGTTATAGCGCTTTCCTTGACAGACCTCACAGGGCACGTAAACATCTGGCAAAAAATGCATTTCTATTTTAATAATCCCATCACCTCGACAGTTCTCGCAGCGACCACCGCGAACATTAAAACTAAACCTTCCAGCTGAATAGCCCCTAATCTTAGCTTCAGGCAAGCTTGCGAATAACTCACGGATCGGTGTGAACAGGCCTGTATAGGTAGCTGGATTAGACCTGGGCGTACGTCCAATTGGGCTTTGGTCGATAATAATCGCCTTATCCAGTTGTTTAATTCCTTCGATGTCATCATGTCGTCCGGGAACTGTACCGGCACGGTTCAAACGTGCCAGCAACTCTTTAGCTAAAATGTCATTTATTAGGCTACTTTTGCCGCTACCACTGACACCGCTAACCACCACTAATTTACCCAAAGGTATGTTGACGTCTATATTCTTCAGGTTGTTCTCTCTAGCTCCTCTAATTACCAGAGAGCCGCCGTTACCACTTCTACGCTGCTTCGGAGTTGCAATGGAGCGTTTGCCTGAAAGATATGAGGCCGTTAGACTATCCTTATTCTTTTGTACCGACTCAGGTGTGCCAGCGGCCACAACTTTACCGCCGTGAATTCCAGCGCCTGGACCGATATCTATCAGCCAGTCAGCCGATCTAATGGTCTCCTCGTCGTGCTCAACTACTATAACCGTATTATCCAGATCGCGTAGGCGTTTTAGGGTCTCGACTAGGCGGGCATTATCCCGCTGATGTAAGCCAATACTCGGTTCATCTAGCACGTATAAAACCCCGGTCAAGCCGGAACCGATCTGCGTAGCTAAACGGATCCGCTGAGCTTCACCGCCACTTAAAGTTGTTGCGCTCCTTAATAGGGTTAGGTAGTCCAAGCCGACATCAATCAGAAACTGTAATCTGGCAGTAATTTCTTTGACGATCATACGGGCAATCTGTGTCTCTGTTTCAGACAGAGATAGGTTGCTGATCCAGTTAATAGCATTATTAATTGATAGTTGGCAGACATCCATAATTGATGTCCCGTTTACGGTAATTGCCAAAACCTCCGGCTTAAGTCTTAAACCGCCGCACTTATAACATGGTCGTTCAAGCATAAAACGTTCAATATCGCGTCGGATAAAATCACTGTCGGTTTCGCGGTGACGGCGTTCTAAATTAGGAATGACTCCTTCATAGGTTGTTTCAAAACTCCGTCCTTGAGAAAGATGAATCCGGTATGTCTCATCGCCTGTACCATAGAGAACAAGCTTCAGTTGGGCTTCACTTAATTCTGAAGTCGGCACATGGAGTGAAAAGTGATGCCGTTCAGCAACCGCTGCCAACTTCTTTAGGTACCAGTTGTCGATATTAATCCGATTGTACGGGCGAATTGCTCCTTCGGCAATCGTCAATCGTCCATTTGGGATAACTAAATCTGGGTCAACCTCGAGTCTTGATCCGATGCCAGTACAGACCGGACAAGCCCCATGCGGACTATTAAAACTAAACGTCCGCGGTTCAAGCTCCGGAATAGCAACTTCAGGATGATTTGGACAAGCGTACCTTAAAGAATAAGTTTTAAGCTCATTGGTATCAGCGTTAAGTACATAGGTATTGCCGTCGGTTAAATCAAGTGCCTGCTCGACGCTTTGAACCAATCGAACTCGGCTCTCAGGATCATTCACTAGACGATCAACAACGATCTCGATCTTATGCCTAATGTTTTTATCGAGCCTAGGAAATTCATCAAGCGCATAAACGACTCCATCAACCCGAGCACGGGCAAAACCGGCCCGACTATATTGTTCGGGAATGTGCTCAAATGCTCCCTTCTTATCCATTACTACTGGGGCCAGTATGATGATCCGTTTCTCTTTGAAATCTGTCTCAATCTGTTTGAGTATGCCCTCAATGCTACGGCGTTCAACTACCACCCCGTCAATCGGACAATGAGGCACCCCGATACGGGCGTACAGTAAACGTAAATAATCGTATATTTCGGTAACTGTAGCTACTGTTGATCGAGGATTGCGACTAGTGGATTTTTGGTCAATCGATATAGCCGGACTCAAGCCATCAATCTGGTCAACATCGGGCTTTTCCATCAACCCCAGAAACTGTCGAGCATAAGAGCTTAAACTTTCAACATAACGTCTTTGGCCTTCGGCGTAAATAGTATCAAAAGCCAACGAGCTTTTGCCGGATCCAGACAAACCGGTAATCACTACCAGTTTGTTCCTAGGAATAGATAGGTTGATATTTTTCAGGTTGTGCTCACGCGCTCCCCGTACCGTAATTTGATCGGCCATGCCATCACCTTTAGTTAAACTATGTAATTATATCTGAAAATTACTATCTTTACCACTGTTATTATGTAAGACTGGATGTAATCTGGCTGAAAAACACGAATACAGGATATTGACCTTTGCACAATTTAGTTGTATATTACTGACAAATTGACCCAGGGCTTATAAAGTTATGTACAATCTAATTAATTTAGGTCTAGTTATTGGTACGGTTATTGGCTTTCCGCTATGGTGCGGATTGGTGTTAGCTTTGTTTGCTACTTTAGCTTATCGCTATAGCCGACGCTTTAGAAACAAAACAATACGCTTAACACATCGGCTGATTGCCAGTATCGAGCTTTTGCTGAAACGCCCGCTGTTAAGCAATATCACTGGGGATCAAGGATTCCCCATACAACTTGAGATCTTCGAGCAAAACTTGACTGCGCGGATCCAGGCGCTGCTGCTTAAGCTCCGCAACTCGCTTAAAATACACCGCTAGAGTACTTGCTTCGCCACCTTTGAACAAGCGGCGTTCCAGATAATCTGTCCAGCCCTGGGTTTCTTTAGCGGTTAGGCTTGCCTTATAGTTACGCGCAAGATACAGGCTGGCAAGTTGCTTCAATCTAGGATCTCGCAATTTGTCCCGAAACAATCTAATGTTTTGCGGTGACTCCGTTAAGTGTAATTGAGCTAACAAATTACGATCATAATCTGAATAGAAACCATCGTACAGTTGGGCATCAGGTGGAACGTGACGACTTGACTGGCGTTGCTCTTGCTCACGGTTTAAAATATTTACCGCCTTAATCAGAGCCTGCACAAACTTATTGTCAGCTTTAGCAAGAATTTTGGCGTTTTCTCTAACTTCCGCCATATCTAATTGCAGTCGCTCTAAGTCCGAAGTTTCATTAAGTACCGCTAAGGGAGCCACCGCCGGACAGCGATTTAAACGCAAAGTTTTGATTGGTAATGCTGGATTGCCAGGATTGCGCTTAGTGGTATAACGCCACGCATCAGCCAGCTCTTGCCCGTTTTTATTAAGCCATGGAGTAGGATCATAGCGTAGATCATAGACTAGAACACAGTTCAAAGAAGGATGGTCTGCCAACTTAACAACGACAGTGGTGTGCAGTTGTGCAGACGGATAGTGAGACGATGTATATATAAACGGCAATGGGGCATTAACTAGTTTGGCGGCGTTCTTCTTAAGCCGAAGCTGAAATAGATAGTCATATAGTTTGGGTTGCCGCGTTTTAACTAATTTAGCAAAGCTAATTGTCGCTAAAACATCAGCTAGAGCATCGTGGGCATTAGCATGCGGCAAGTTATTGGCAGCCGTTAAAAGATCCAAACGGTTAATGCTACTGCCGTTTTTATCTTTAGTCGGCCAGTTAATGCCAGTTGGCCGCAAAGCTCTGGTCATCCTAGCCACATCAAGCATGTCCCATCGCGATACGTTGTTTAGGTAACTCCAGGCATAAGGGTCATACAAATTACGATAATTTAAAAAACGCATGAACTCATCATCAAAGCGAACATTATTAAAACCTACAAAAACCGTACCCGGCAGAACAGCCTTGGCGTAAAACTCTTGCAGAAATTCTGCTTCACTTAAGCCTTCAGACAAAGTTTGCTGCGGTGGAATACCGTGGATGAGAACTGCTGAAGGATCAGGCAGCACATCTTCACTTAACTTAATCAGACAGTTAATTGGTTCACCGACTGGGTTAAGATCACTGTCCGTGCGCTGGCCCGCAAACTGCATTATTCTGTCAGATTCAGGATGAAGACCTGATGTTTCAAGATCATAAAAAAATAAGCTTGTCTCGCTCATATTTAAAAAGTAATCTCACCCTTGCCGCCCAGATCAATTGTATCTCCCGGCTTAATGCCAGCCTTTATCAGGGCATGAATAACACCACGTTTTTTTAAGATATCCAGCAAGCGGGCAACCGCTTGATCGTTATTAAAATCAGTCTTAAGCGCAAAATGTTCAATGTCATGTCCTTCAACCAGGTAACGATCTCCGGTATGTTCAATCTTCCACCCACCTGAACTATCCGGCAAACTATAGCGAAAGACAGCTTTAGGCTTTAAGCGGTGTTGTTTGCTCACCTCCCTATCCTTGGCGGCTTTAGCCGCAAAAACAAGCTCTTTAAGTCCTAAACCGCTTTTCGCTGAAATAAGTAAAATCGGAGTATTTTTAGGCTTCACCGAAGCTTTTAGGGACTTAACAAGGTTAGCTTTGACAACCTTATCTAAACCTTCAGTCTTATTGATGGCGATAATTTCCGGTTGCTTAGCTAAAACCGGACTATAAGCTGAAAGTTCATGACGGATGATCGAATAGGCCTTAACTACGTCATCGTTATATGCATCAATCAGATGGATGATGACTGATGTCCGCTCAATATGACGCAAAAAATCGTGTCCAAGGCCTTTACCTTCGGCTGCTCCCTCAATTAGACCGGGGATGTCAGCAAATAATAAGCTGGTTTGCGCATCGATGTCTACAACACCTACTGATGGCTCTAGTGTAGTAAAAGGATAGTCGGCTACTTTGGGGCGCGCATTAGAGAGAACTCTTAATAGAGTAGATTTGCCGGCATTTGGTAAACCAACCAGACCAATGTCTGCCAGCAGTTTAAGCTCCAACTTTAGCTCTAAGGTCTCGCCCGGTTCGCCTTTCTCGGCAAAATTCGGACTCTGGCGGCGTGAACTAACAAAATGAGCGTTACCAAAACCGCCTTGGCCGCCATGAGCTACGATCACACTTTGTCCCTCACTGATTAAGTCGGCGAGCAGCTGGCCCGAACTATCCTTGACCTCAGTTCCGACTGGGACATAAATCACTAAATCTTGACCGCTCTTACCATGCTTCTTCTTATTACCGCCTGGCGCTCCGGCTTCAGCTTTAACTACCTTATTGATCCGGAAATTAGCCAGACTGTTGGTTCTATTGCTGGCGTAGGCAATGATATTGCCACCGTTACCACCATCACCGCCATCAGGACCACCGCGGGAAACAAATTTTTCACGCCTAAAGCTAACCCGGCCGTCGCCTCCCTTACCGGCAATTACCGTTATGCTGGCTTGGTCTACGAAATTCATCAGCTATCCTTCTTCTATTAGTTGTAATAACCAGCCTTGCCCGAAGCTAGATCCATCAATAAATGTACAGCATGCCGGCGCTTGGCACGACCCTGGTATCGGCAACGAATGGCTCCCAGTAATAATCCATCTCGCTAATTGTAATCGTACCATTAGGGTGTACAGCTGTCACATAAGCCACGTGCCCATAACCGTACGTTGACATCACTACCGCTGCGCCAACTTCAGGGGTAGTACCAACTGGCAAACCAAAGCGTTCAGCATTAATACCCCAGGTGTCAGCGTTACCTAGATCAGTCGGTAGCGGATCGCCGGCGGCGGCTCTGAGTTTGGCTACCCACCAGGTACACTGACCCGGATCGTAGCCGTTAAAGCCATATGTCGCCTGATAACCCCAACCATAGGTTGCACTATAGGCAGCCTGAGTCGCACTTGGCGGTGTGCCATTTGGAATAATGATCTGCTCACCCGGATAAATACCTTTTATTTCGGCATCATTATAGGCAATAATGAGAGACTCACTCGCGTTATATTGCTGGGCCAGTGAAGCGGGCGTATCACCTGATTTAACGGTATAGACAATGCCAGTAATCGGAGGAATGAGCAATTTGACGCCCGGGGTCACCTCATTACCTATAATATTATTCGACCAAAGGATACTATCCACCGAGACGTTAAACTTCTGAGCGATCGAGGTCACCGTATCTCCAGGCTGAACAATATATGTCTTGATATCTTTATTAGATACATAGTGGGTAGCCACAATTTGCGGTTTAGAAATCACACTGTTGTTAGCTGGAGGCACCGATAGTAGGGCATTTTCGCTGTCCGCCTGATTACTAATAGCGGTTGCTTCCGGAAGGTTATCCATTCTAGCAACGGTTAATGCAATATTAGCTGAAGCAAGTTGGTCTAGTGGATTAATCACATTGCTTGACGCATTAACAACCGGTGTGGCGCTCAAACTCTGAGCTTGGCTCCGCGAAGAGGTCATTACGAAAAAGATGACTACCGCTAGCATGAAGAGATTAGCCCCAACCAATCCGGTCTTCATGAGCTTGCGCCGGCTAAAATTAATCTTCAAAAGCTTGTATAACCACTTGCGGTGGTTTCTTCTAATTAAGTATGTCCTGAGCTTAAAACTTCGAGAAATAGTCCTAGAAATGGTTAACTACTCCTTCGTATATGCCAACTTAGGCATGATTAATATAAAGTTTCCCGCTTGGCGACACATTCATTTTAACAAAAGCGGCGTCTATGATCTAGCGTAAGCTCAAAATCTCATGGTTGTAAGCAGAGCTTGTGGCAATACTGGGCGACATCGGCGTTATGTTGGGCAAGGGTTTGTTCAAAGTAAGTTGTGCCATTGTCGCCGGTTACGAAATACAGCCAATTAGTTGAAGCTGGGTGCGCGACCGCGTTTAAGGCTTGCGCACTAATCGTCCCGATCGGTGTTGGCGGCAATCCGGTATGTATAAGGGTGTTATACGGTGAATTATAGGTAAGTGAGGGTGGTTGACCGGCGGCAATCGCACCAAAATTCGCAGTGACATCTGATCCTAGAGGCGTACCTTGCTTGAGTCGGGTCAGAAACACTTGTGCCACTTGCGTCATATCTGCCGGTTGACTCACTTCTTGCTGGATAATTGAAGCTAGGGTTATTGCTTGGTAAACACTTAACCCCTCAGCGGCAAAAGTTGATTGCAGCGCAGGTGTTATATGTTGACCCATTTCGATTAGAGATTCACGGATAATTTGCTCGGGTGGAGTAGTCGTGGTCTTGTCGAAAGAATTAGGGTAAAGTAGGCCTTCAAGCGTATTAACCGAAGCCGGTTTATCAGCAATGATAGGTAAACCGACATAATTAGATGGGTTAAGTGCACTACTAACGCTATTTGGAGAAAAGCCTGCATTAATCAAGCCGGCTTTAATTTGTGCAATGGTTTTACCAGGCAGTATTGTAACTATCCCCTCGGCCACATGACCAGAAGCTATGATTGAAGCAATCTGTTGGACAGAATAGCTCGGAGAAAGCGCAAAGGTACCAGCTTCTAATTTGCTGCTTAGGTTTTCGCTGTGCACATACCAATCGAAAACCCAATCTGAACGAATCAATCCCCGACTAGCTAGCTGATCACCTATCTGGCTAATCGTATCCCCACTCGGCACAGTAAAAATAACTAATTTCTGGTTATTGCTCACCGGTACCAAATTAGCAAAATAGTATTGTCTGATACCAATAATTGACCCAAGCAGTAAGACTATGGCAGCGCCACCAATAATCCAAAGTCGGCGAGGAATGGGATGGCGTCGTTTTGCCTGCATATTTAAACTTTGCCCTGATGCTCGCTTAAAAAATCCTCAAGTATGTAGACGGCACTTAAACTGTCAATGTCGGACTTTGAGAATGGCCGGCCTTTAGATTTTAGCTCTGACTCGGCTTTTATAGATGTCACTGCCTCATCCTGTAATTTTATCTGCACTGGAAGAGTTTGCCGCAGCCGATCGACTACATCCTGAGTAAAAGCCGTTTGCGCAGTCTCGTTGCCATTAAGCGAGCGAGGATAGCCAGCTACTATAAAAGCCACGTTTTCTTCTGCTATAAGACGCTTAAGCGCATCAACTAGATTATGGTCATTGTTTAGAGCAGTTAGAGGCGTAGGTACACCATAAGGCCAGTAAGCTTTGGCTACTCCTATACGCATTTTCCCTATATCTAGTCCCAGTATGGACACACTTGCTTGGGTCATTTATATTACTTGCCCGGTTTAGCGATATTGATAGTTATTTTTGACTGATTACTAGGAATGGAACTCACCCAGAATGGACTCAGACGGATTGAAACTGACGTAACATCCGGGTTTTGCTTAATTAATGCAACGGCGGCGGCTGGGGATTTACCCGCAATCGATTTCCTTATCTGTTTTACGGATATATTCGGCCCGACCTCGGCAATGGTGCTTAGGGTGACCTGGTCAGTATTGGCATTGGTGTTATCCTGCTTAAAATCGTTTTGGTTAATACCGTAGGATATGATGTTCTGATTCTTACTGGTTTGACTATGCACGAAGGTTGCGACTGCCGACTTTAAATCGGATTGCTTCGCCCCATACATCGTATAGGTAATAGTTTCGGTAACCGTTACTGAAGTTGCCTGATCACCGACATTCGGGCTAGTGGCTATTTGCGGGCTAGAACTTGTAAAGGTTGCGTTAATTGGATAATATCCGTCACCTAGCAGTTGACTGGCAAGACTTTGCTGGGCAGCGCTACTGTTGCTGGTATTGATCTTCGCAGTCGCGGTTGTAACGTCGGCTTGGGCAACCGCTGGAACGATATTGTCCGTACCGCCGGAAGCTGATCCCTCGGCCTGGACGCTGGGATTATTAGCAACCGTAAAGCTGGTCTGGCCGTTAGTGTTATAGGCTGATCCGGGTGATTGAGCGGTGATCGGTATATTGTTGCTGCCGGTTGAGGCATCAATGCCTTCCCAATAACACCGGCCTTTATAGGTGGTTGGTGACGGAAAAGTAGTATCATCGGTGGTTGAATAATTATATTGGCCTTGAGTCAAAGTTGTACCGCTTAAGACATCAGGAGGGGGTACGGTGGAATAAGCGCTGCATGGCACAAGCATTACTACCGTACCGGTCGCGGTGTTGCCTAAATTCTGGTGTCCGGTTGTCGGCACAGTGGCGGTAAAGGTTTTTTGCTCAGTTACAGTCTTAGCCGGTAGATCACCGCTCGAGAAGTTAGCTGACTGGGCAGAGGTATCTAGTGTAAGTGGCAAATTGACGTTTACATCAGCGGCGTTGGTTTTAATTGAGATGTCCGCGTGCGGCCAGACGACAAAGGCCAATATGCCTAATAAAACTAGAGCCGCTACCACCACAATCCCAACGATGAGAACAGTGCGGAAACGGTTAAAGTTCGGGACTTTAAGGTGCTTGTCTTTCTTGGGCATCTCTTGAGTGCTGGGTTCGGGTTCAGTGTTATCTAGTTCCAGGGTTTCAAGCTCTTGATCAGGCTTTGAGGCATGGTGTTTCGCGGCCTCGGTCAAAGCACCCACCGCCGATGCTTTACTCGCGTGTTCAGTTAAGTCGGAAGTTTCAGTTTCCTCGCCCATCGGTATGGTCATATCCTCATCAACAGTTTCGGGGCGGTTTGGACCCATGCTTGGTGGAGGCGGTATTTCTGGTGAATCGCTTAGGCTGCTTGCCACATGCAAGCCGACTGCACCAGCTAGCGGCAATAGTCCGGCTTCAGTAGTAATTAAAACCAGTGTTTTCTTCTCATTATCTGCACTGCGCTTTAATAGCTTCAGGTTAACGATTGACTGAAGCACCGCCGCGCGTTTCGGCAATACCAATGCCACAACCTTAGACGGTGAACTCTTGACCTTGTCAATGATCGCCGTAATCTCTTCTTCGACGTCAATGTAAATTGTGTCCTTATCGGTTGCCATAGCTATACACTTAACATCCTGTCCAGTTTTTCACGAATATTCCCACCACCTTCACCGCCGGTAAG